>CAMGIN010000020.1 GCA_946056135.1 uncultured bacterium
CCTTTTGCATGCAGTACCATCACAAGGGGCGTCAAGGATGCCGCCCCCTACGCACAGTTTTCCGTAACGATTCAGTTGCGGCAAAGGATCGTTTATCTGCGTAACCCAAGGCTCTCCCTTTGGGAGAGCTGGCACGCCGAAGGCGTGACTGAGAGGGGATACGAAGGCCCTCTCCGACCCGGCGGCACGCCGGGCCACCTCTCCCATAGGGAGAGGCTTTGGTACGCGAAACGATCATTTACCGTACGAAATTTCATTACGACGGAAAAGATACGCAGGAAATAACAATGCAGCCCCGGTTGAACCGGGGCTGCAGAAAGGTTATTGGGTAACGCTGAAATCCATAGTGGCGACCAGGCAGCCGTTAAAATAGAGGTTCAGGGTGTAGCTGCCGGCATCGGTGGGGGCTTTGGGCAGATCCAGTTCGCCGTAGTGGTAATCTCCGGCCAGCCACATGTCCTTCCAGTATACCTTCTCCTGGGAGACCCAATCGGGCAGCACGTTGCCGTGGGCATCCCGGATGACATACAGGATATCCGTCTCGTAACCCGGGAGATAAAAATCTGTGGCGCCGTGGAGCACGATGGAGATCGGGTCCCCGGAGGCAAACTGATCCGTGAAAGCATCGCTGCCCACATTCTCGAAGCGCCAGTTCGCGTCCTCCGGCGTTTTTAGCAGCTGGGCGGTGATATCCGCCGCAGCCAAACCGTTTTGCGCAAAGCTCTCCGCTTCGGGGCAGGTGTATGTGTGGATGTTGCTGAAAATGGAGGTGGCGTCCGCGGCGTGGATGGTAAACTGATATTTGGCGCCGGGGATCTGGGGGGTGATCACAGCGGAGGCGGTATCGCATTTGACGACATTTTTGCTGTCGCTGCCGTCGATGGTGTACATCAGCAGCCAGCCGCCTACGGGATCACTTCCGGTGTAGTCCCAGCGGACGGTCAGCTTGCCGTAATCCGAATCCTCCACGTTCAGGGCCGTGATGTTGATGGGGTTGGCGGTGATACTGGCGCGGGTGGGCTGGGTCATTCCGGCGGCGGTGACTTCCACGGTATAGCTGACAGTGGGATCAATGCCGGTCAGGTAGACCTCGGTGTCGCTGACGGTGCGCTGCTCCTCGTAACCGCTTTCGCTGTAGCAGCGGACGTCCCAGCTCTCCACCACAATATCGCCGGGGGCGTTCCAGCGGATGGTCATGTCGCTGCCGCCGCTGGAGGAAACGGTCAGATCCTGGGCCAGAATCAGCCGGGACGCCATGAATTCCAGGGAATCCTTTCCGCTGAGGGACAGGTCTTTTCCGGCATCCAGGGTGAAGGTGTAGACCTTGCCAATGGACAGGCCGCTGACGGAAACCGAGTGTCCGGTAAAGGTCTGCTTCTGTGCTTCCTCCCCGTCGGCCTGATAGACCACATTCCATTCCTCCGGCTCCTCACCGTCTACGGTAAAGCTCAGCATGACGGAACCGTCCTCGGGACCGGTGACAGCGGTGAAGGTGACAATATTGGTGGTGGTATCGGTGGTGAAGAAATCGCTGGTTTGTCCCACCAGCTTGTGGAAGCCGTCGATCTCCAGTTCAACCTTGTACATGGTGTTGGGCAGCAGGCCGGTAAAGACCGCGCTGCCCTGCGCCAGATCCTTGGTCAGGATGTTGCCGTAGGTGTCCGAGCAGGTGACGTGCAGCAGCGCATTGTCCACCTTGGTGTCCACAGTGACGGACAGCTGCCCTTTGTCTCCCGTTATGGTGAGGGCGTCGATGGTCTGCAGGTACAGGTTTTGGTAAGCCCAGAAGCCGCCGCAGCCGATTCCGGCCAGAATCAGCAGAAGCAGCAGCCGGGAGAGAACCTTCTTTGCCTTGCGCTTTCCCTCTGTGGATGCAAACCTCCTGCCGCCTTTCTTCTTTTTCTTCTGGGAGTCTTCGTCGGTATCTTCCATGACCGGGTCTACCGGCACGTCGGTGTCATCCACCTCGTCGGAATCCTCCGTGACAAAGGCGAAGGGATCCGGCGGATCGGGGATATCCGGCAGAACCACACCTTCCGGCGTTTCGTGGGAGATTAGGTCGTCGGCTTTGGCAATGATCCGGGAAAGCTCATCCGACATTTCATGGGGCTGCAGGTCCTCCGCGTCCGCCTCGCCGGGGACTGTCTCATCCTCCTCAGGGGGTGGGGCTGTATCTGTCGGCTCCGCAGCTTCGGAAATGGGTTCTTCCGGAGAAGACACGTCTTCTTCTGAGGCGGGATCCTGGGCAGCCGCTTCCGGGACAGGTACTGCTGCCGCCTCCTCGGGCTTGGGGGCCGCCTGGACGGTTTCCTCAGCTTGTGCCCGCTTCTGGAAGAAGATCACATCCTCCGGGTCTACCTCCAGGGGCGTGTGGGGTGTGATGGGATCATCGTTGACGGTGTTGCGCTGCATGTAGTCCACCAGGGCATGGCGCATGTCCTTGGGGTCGGCCCAGCGCTGCTGCGGATCCGGGTGGATGGCCTTCATGAGTATTTCCGCCAGCTCATAGTCGGCGTTGATGGGGGAGGGAAGTTCCTCCTCCGGCGCTTTTTCCCGGAAGGGAAGCTGCCCGTCATTATACAGCTGGTATAGGATCATACCCACGGCGTAGGTATCCGCCGTCAGATTCACCGTGGCCATGGGATCATGAAGCTCCGGCGGGGTGTAGCAGCTGCGGTATTTATCCGGCAGAGCGGTGTAGCGCAGGGCATCCAGCGGGATGAAGCCCAGATCGCCGATGCTGTATTCCTTTTTCTCCGAGATAAAGACATTGGTGGGCTTCAGGTCCACATACAGCGCGCCGGCCTCCCGGCAGGCAGTCAGGGCGGCGCACAGATCCAGGCCCAGGTTGATCGCTTCCAGGTGGGTCACCGGATTGCGGCGGACATATTTGTCCAGGGAGCGCTTATAGCTGCCGATCAGGTAAATCTCATACCCTAAGCGGCGGGTGGTGATGGGCTCCATCTGCCAGCCTTCGTAGGGGAGGAAGCCTTCCTGCTTGGATAGCTCTTTCAGCAGCTGCGCTTCTTTCATAACATCTTCGCCCACGGTCCGGAAGTAGTCCATGGCATCGCCTGGGTCTTTATAGGCGCCAGCCAGGAGGAGCGCGTCCATCTGCTTCTGAGTGGCGGGGATGGAAAGGATCTTGACTATGTATTTCTTATCTGAATTTTCCTTGATTGCGGGACAACAGCGGACGCCGTCGTGTTCACTCATGGGATTCCCCATGGTAAACCCATCCAGCAAAGGAGAGATGCGTTTGGGGTCTGACAAAATAGATCGCCTCCTTTAACCCATATATCATAAAATAAAAAACCAAAAAATGCAACACTTTTATAGTTGTATTCTTTGGAAACCCGTGGTATAATGTCAAAAATAACGGTACTGCATAGGTATTTGGACAGGAGGGATATACAATGAGTAAAATCATTTGTGATATTTGCGGTACAACTTACCCGGATACTGCCGATTGCTGCCCGATTTGCGGCTGTTCCCGGGATGCGGCTGCGTCGCTGCTGGGGGATGACCTGCTGATGGAAGAAGTTATGGAGGAACCCAGAGCCAGAGGCGGGCGTTTTTCTTCCAATAAGAAGAAAAAAGAGATCTTCGATTATGATGAGGCAAATTCTCCAACGGAAGACGATCCGGTTCCCGAGGAGGGGAATCCCTACGAAGAGGAAGAGGAGTACGAGGAAGGCCCGCGGCACAATACAGTTGCTGTCGTCCTGCTGACGGTTCTGATTGCTGTGCTGCTGATCGCTGCCGGTTTCCTGTTTGTCCGCTTCTATCTTCCGAATATGGACATCGGGTCCAATAAAAATGCCCAGCTCAGCACCAGTGCGCCGGTAATTCCCGAGACTGCCGGAGAAACCCTGGAGCCTACCATCCCCTGCCAGGGCCTGACCCTGACCAGCGGCACCCCGGAGCTGAGCAAGGAAGGCCAGTATTTCCTGCTCCATGTGATCGTCACGCCGGAGAATACCACGGATCAGCTCACCTTTGCCTCTGCGGATGAGAGCGTCGCCACCGTTACGGAGGATGGCAGAATCACCGCTGTTGGGGAAGGCGAAACGGTGATTTATATCACCTGCGGCAGCTTCCAGTACCCCTGCCCGGTGGTGTGCAAATTTGTGGAAGAAACCCAGCCCCCGGAAACCGTGGCGCCCACCGTGGCGGAAACGGAGCCGGATTCTGATGCGGAAACCACAGCGGAAGAGAATTCGGAAGAATCCAATTCGGGTGCCCAGGAGGACGTTGTGCTGAAGCTGAAAAAGACCGACATCAAGCTGGGTGTCTACTATGAATACCAGCTGCTTCTGGACTGCGATCTGGAGCAGAATGAGGTGGAGTGGAGCTCCGAGCATCCCCACATTGCCACGGTGGATGAAAACGGTGTGGTTAAGGCAATCAAGTCCGGAACAACTTCCATTACCGCGAAATATGGCGACCAGGAAGTGTCCTGCATCGTCCGCTGCAGCTGACAAGCAGAATTTACGGCAGCTCTTTTTCGGGAGAGCTGCCGTTTTGTTATTCCCCTTCGATCATGGGCTTTTTGCGAAACAGCAGGGAAATGCACCACAGTCCCGCCAGCGCGATGATGGTATAGATCAGGCGGCTGAGCAGGGCATTGGCGCCGCCGAACAGCCATGCCACCAGATCAAACTGGAAAATGCCCACCAGGCCCCAGTTGAGACAGCCAATAATGGACAGAACCAGCGCAATGGTATCCATCATAGTGATTACCTCCATTCAAGTTCCGGATATGGATAGGATGTACACGTTTTTGAAAATTATCAGGATTTTGATTGCAAAATGTCCTTTTGTCCGCTATAATGAACCCAATTGACAGAAAAGGAAGTGCTCAAGCATGACAACACTGTATGAAGGCGCATTTGCGAAATTGAATTTGACCCTGGACGTGCTGGGAAAGCGGGAGGACGGCTACCACGACCTGCAGAGTGTGATGCAGACCATCTCCATCCGGGACGATGTGGAGATCGACGTGGGGACCGGACAGCCCTGGAGGCTGCTGTGCTCCCAGGAGGGCATTCCCACAGACGAGAGTAACCTTGCCTGGAAGGCGGCAAAGGTCTACTGCGACACCATGCAGGTGGACCCCGATGGCCTGGAGATTCGCATCTTGAAGCGGATCCCCTCCGGCGCGGGTATGGGCGGCGGCAGCGCGGACGCGGCGGCAGTCCTCCGTGCTCTGAACCGCCACTATGGGGAGCCCCTCTCCATCCTGGCCCTGGCGGAGCTGGGGGCCCAGGTGGGCAGCGACGTTCCCTTCTGCACCCTCTGTGGCACTGCCATGGTGGAGGGCCGGGGGGAGCGGCTGCGGAAGCTCCCGGATATGCCGGACTGCATTTTCGTGGTCTGCAAACCGGATTTCTCCGTCTCCACCCCGGAGCTGTACCGGAAGATTGACACCGTAGCCATTGCCCACCATCCTGACAACCGGGCCATGGAGAGCGCCCTGCTGGCAGGGGACCTGGGAAAGGTTGCGGAAAACGTATACAACGTGTTTGACCCGGTGGTCACCGCGGACCATCTGGAGCTGAACTACATCAAGTCCATCTGCAACACCTATGGCGCGATGGCCCAGCAGATGACCGGCTCCGGCTCAGCGGTCTTCGCCATCTTGCCAAATTTCGAGTACGCCGCGGTGGTCTGCAATATGCTGAAAGAGAACTATCCCCAGATTTTTATTGCCAAACCTGTATAATTTTCCCAAACGCCGTCTATACTGGAGGTATTTCCGTATGGACGGTGTTTTTTATGAGGAAACTTATGAAACGGGTCGGGATCTGCCTGATCCTTGCGGCACTGGTATGGTGCGGTACATTGTTATCCGACCGGCAGAAATTGAATGAGGATCTGATCCGGCTCCATGTGGTCGCCAATTCCGACAGTCAGGCAGATCAGGAAATCAAGCTCCGGGTTCGGGACGCGGTGGTCAGCAGCCTGCAAAGTGATCTTGCCAAGGTGGCGGATGTGGAGGAAGCGAAAGCCTATCTGCGCCTAAATCTCGCGAAAATCCAGCAGATTGCAAACGATGTCCTGGAGAAAGCCGGATTTGACGGCGAAGCGGTGGTGACCCTATGCCGGGAAGCCTTCGACACCCGGTACTATGACACCTTTACCCTGCCTGCCGGGATCTATGAGTCCCTGCGCATCACCATCGGGGAAGGCAGCGGACATAACTGGTGGTGTGTGGTCTTCCCATCGCTGTGCCTGAGCGCTACGACAGAAGGATTTGCGGACACCGCGGCAGGGGCCGGTTTTTCCGATTCCTTAACCGGCGCACTGACGGGAGAAGGGGCGTACGAGATCCGGTTCTGTCTGCTGGACGCCCTGGGAAAGCTGGAAACCCAATTCTTCCGGGGATAGATTTCCTCTGTCCTTTGGGAAGAAAGTATGGTATAATGATCGTGAACACGCAGTTTTGTTTTTCGGAGCCTGTAAATGATCGTTTACAGTTCGTAGGGGGCGGCATCCCTGACGCCCCTTGTGACGGTACTGCATGCAAAAGGGGCGTCAAGGATGCCGCCCCCTACTACGGTGTAACAGCAAAATCTTTACGATAAATGATCGTTTATATTCGCGCTCATTGTAGGGCGGGGTCATGACCCCGCCGACGCACTGCGTTGATGGGTACGCCCGGTTAGAGGCAAAATCCAAACATTACGCATCCAATTTCTACTGGCAAGTTGTTGGGCTGGTCGGCGGGGTCATGACCCCGCCCTACAATGGGTGCTGCGATGAACGATCATTTACCAGTGTTTATTTACATCAGGGAATTGAAAGAATCCCATTGCATGAAAAAAGAGAAAAGGAGGCCGCGTTATGCTGCACCTGCTGTTGGGCCGGGACTGGACGGCCAACCGGAAGGAAATCCTGGGGCGCATTGCCCGGGATGTCCAAAACCGAAAGGGAAACCGAATCTTGATGGTTCCCGAGCTGATCAGCCATGATACGGAGCGCCGCCTGTGCGCGGCGGCAGGAGATACCGCCAGCCGCTATGCCGAGGTGCTGTCCTTCACCCGGCTGGCCCGCCGGGTGGCGGATTCCATGGGCAGCGCCGCCCAGGCGTGTCTGGACAGCGGGGGACGGGTGGTGGCCATGGCTGCCGCGGCCAGGCAGCTCAGCAGCCGTCTCAAGGCCTACGCCTCTGTGGAAACCAGGCCGGAATTTCTCACTGAGCTGGTGGACGCTGTGGATGAATTCAAGCGCTGCTGCATTACCCCCCAGGATCTGGCAGACGCATCCAGGCAGACGGAGGGAAGCCTGGCCCAGAAACTGGAGGAGTTGTCGCTGCTGATGGAAGGGTATGACAGCCTTTGTAGCCGGGGCAAGCGGGACCCCAGAGACCAGATGACTTGGCTGCTGGAGCAGCTGGAGCTGGGCAGCTACGGCGAAGAGCATGTGTTTTACATAGACGGTTTCCCGGACTTTACCCGCCAGAATTTGGCGGTTTTGGAGCATCTGATTCGGGTCAGCCCCAGCGTTACCATCAGCCTGAACTGCGACACGGTGGATTCTAACTTGCTGGCCTTTGAAAAAGCCGGTTCCACAGCCAAACAGCTGCTGCAGTGCGCCAGCCGTGCCGGGGTAAAATGGGAGATTGAAACCATCCCGGAGCGGGACGAACCGCTCCGCGTGGTACGGGAGAAGCTGTTCCAGGGTGGTATTGCGGTAGGTTCTGCCAGGGAGGTGCTCCACGCCTGCCGCGCCGCCTCCCCCTATCAGGCCTGCATGGACGCGGCCCGGCAGGTCCAGGCGCTGACGGCCCAGGGCTGCCGCTACCGGGACATTGCCCTGGTGTGTACCGACATGGGGGTGTACCAGCCCCTGGTGGATCTGATTTTCCACCGGTTTCACATACCGGTATACCGGTCCGGAACGGAGCAGATTCTGGAGAAAAGCGTCATTGCAACCGTCTTGACCGCCCTGGACGCGGCCCTCACCGGCTTTGACCAGCGAAATACCCTGCGGTATCTGCGCTCGGCCTTGTCGCCATTGGATCCGGACACCTGTGACCGGGTGGAGAATTACGCCATTGTCTGGGGCATCCGGGGACAGAAATGGTGCGCACCCTGGGAAAACCACCCGGAGGGCCTCAGCGGGGAGTGGGAGGACGCTTCCCGGCAGCGGCTTGGGGAATTGAATGAAGCCCGGGCCCTGGCCATTCCCCCCTTGCAGCGCTTGCAGCAGGGCTTCCGGGAGGCCAAGGATCTGCGCTGCCAGGTTCTGGCGCTGTATGCCTTTTTGGAGGACATCGGCCTGGAGCAGCGGCTGGCCCGGATGGCCGGAGAGCTGGACGTAGCCGGGGATAACCGGGAGGCTCAGATCCTGAACCAGCTGTGGGAAATCCTGATGTCCGCCCTGGAACAGATGTATGATGTCCTGGGGGAAACCTGCTGGGAGCCGGAGCATTTTTCCCGGCTCCTGAAGCTGCTGCTGAGCCAGTACGATGTGGGCACCATCCCGCCGGTGCTGGACGCGGTGCAGATGGGCCCGGTCACCGCCATGCGCTGCAACCAGCCCAGGCATTTGATCCTGCTGGGAGCGGAGGAAGGGAACCTGCCCAGCTACTCCGGCTCCACGGGTGTGCTGACAGACCAGGAGCGGGTGACCTTGCGGGAAATGGGCGTTCCCCTCACCGGCGGCGCCATGGAGGGCATTCAGGCGGAATTCGCGGAAATCTATGGAGTTTTCTGCGGTGCCACAGAGTCCATCCGGGTTTATTGCTCCGGCGAGCAGCCCTCCTTTGTGTTCCGCCGTCTGGCGGACTTGGCCGGCGGGGAGGAAACGGTGGAGGAAGGCCTGGGCTTTGCCCCGGCGGATGTGCAGGAAGCGGGAGCGTATCTGGCCCGCTGGAATGCGTCTAGCCAGGCCCGAGCCATGGAGGTGGAGGATGCTTACCTGGATGCCTGCCGCCGAAGAGACTTTGCCCTGGGAACGGTGCAGCGGGAGAACATCCGTGGGCTTTATGGCAGCACCCTGAACCTGTCCGCTTCCCAGATTGACCGTCAGGCGGAATGCCGTCTGTCCTATTTCCTGAAATACGGCCTGCGGGCCCAGGAGCGCAAGGAAGCCGCCGTGGATCCGGCGGAGTTCGGCACCTATGTCCATGCGGTGCTGGAAAATACCGCCCGGTGCATTCGGGATATGGGAGGCTTTCACAAGGTTTCCCTGGAGGAGACCCTGGAGATTGCCCACCGCTTCAGCCAGGAATATGCCGAATCCCGATTCCGCCAGATCGAGTCGGAGCGGGTGACGTACCTGTTCCGCCGGAATGTCCGGGAGCTGGATATGGTGGTCCGGGAGCTGTGGACGGAGCTGCAAGCCTCGCTCTTTGAACCAGCGGGCTTTGAGGTCAATTTCGGCGGCCAGGACGGCCTGCCGCCCATTGCCATTCCCAACGGCGGTATGAACGCCATCCTCCGGGGGTTTGTGGACCGGGTGGACACCTGGGACCGCTACTACCGGGTGGTGGACTACAAAACCGGGAAAAAGGATTTCGACTACTGCGACGTATTCAACGGTGTGGGCCTGCAGATGCTGCTGTATCTGTTCGCCCTGCGGGACAGTGGGGAGGAATCCCTGGGGGACCGGCCTATCCCGGCGGGAGTTCAGTATTTCCCGGCCAGAGCGCCGTATCTGCCCGCGGAGGGACGGCTGACCCCGGAGGAAGCGGAGGAAAAGCGCCTGTCCCAATGGAAGCGGAAGGGACTGCTGCTTTCGGACGAAGCGGTATTGCAGGCCATGGAGCCGGGGGAGAATCCCCAGAGAATGGGCTACAGTGTGAAGAAAGACGGCAGCCTGTCCGGCGACCTGGCGGACCGGGACCAGCTGAAGCTGCTGCAGCAGTATGTATTCCACATCCTCGCCGGTACGGTGGAGGACATCGCCTCCGGAAATGTGGAACCAAATCCCTACACTCGGGGCAGCAGCCACGACGCCTGCGCCTACTGTCCCTACGGTGCCATCTGCCACAAGGACACGGTGGCCGGACGGCGCAATTACAAGACCATGACCGCCCAGCGCTTCTGGGAGGAGATCGAAAAGGAGATGAAACGCCATGGCGGATAAGCTGACCCCCCAACAGGAGCAGGCGGTCCGCAACCGGGGCGGCAAGCTGCTGGTTTCCGCCGCGGCGGGCTCCGGCAAAACCAAGGTCCTGGTGGACCGGCTGATGAACTACCTGACGGACCCAAAGGATCCGGCGAACCTGGATGAATTCCTGATTATCACCTATACCAAAGCGGCGGCTTCGGAGCTCCGGGGCAAAATCGCCGCCAAGCTGACGGAGCGGATCGCGGAGGAGCCGGAAAACCGCCATTTGCAGAAGCAGATGCAGCGGCTGTTCCTGACCGAGATTTCCACAGTCCACGGGTTCTGTGGGGACCTGCTGCGCCAGTATGCCTACCGGCTGGACATTTCCGCCGATTTCCGGGTGGCGGATGAAAACGAATGCCGGGAGCTGCGGGACGGGGTGCTGTCGGACCTGCTGGACCGGGCCTATGAAACGGCGGGAGAAAACGTGGATTTCCGGGCCTTTGTGGACAGCCAGGGCTTGGGCCGGGATGACCGCCTGGTGCCGGAAATCATCGAAACCGTCTATGACAGCACCCGGTGCCACCTGGACCCGGAGGGCTGGCTGGAGAGCTGTCTGGCCGCTGCGGAAACGGAGGACGTATCGGATGTTTCACAAACGATTTGGGGGAAGTATCTGATCGATGACCTCCACGACTACCTGGACTGCCAGATTCGGGCCATGATTGACTGCGCGAAGAAAGCAGGGGAGTGCCCGGATATGGAAAAGGCGGCAGCCAACCTCCGGGACACCCTGTACCAGCTGGAAGCCCTCCGGGCAGCGCAAACCTGGGACGAGATTGTGACGGGCAGGAACATCGACTATGGCCGCCTGGTATTTCCCAAGAAGAATCCGGATCCCGAGCTGACGGAGCAGATCAAGGCGGTTCGCCTGGCCTGCAAAAAGGGACTGGAGAAGAAGCTGCGCTGTTTCGCGGACGACTCCCGGCAGGTGCTTCAGGACCTGTCCCAGTCCGCCGCCGGAGCCAGGGGCCTGGTGGCGCTGGTGAAGCAGTTCGGAAAGGACTATGACGCTGCCAAGCGCAGCCGCCGGTGCCTGGATTTCAGCGACTTAGAGCACAGAACCCTGGACCTGCTGCTGGGCAAGTCCCGCAGCGGCCCCACTGCCGCGGCAGCGGAGATCGGACGCCGCTATCGGGAAATCCTGGTGGATGAATACCAGGATTCCAACGGTGTCCAGGACGCGATTTTCACCGCCCTGACCAGGGAGAAACAGAATTGCTTCCTGGTGGGCGACGTGAAGCAGTCCATCTACCAATTCCGTCTGGCGGATCCGGGAATCTTTCTGGAAAAATATCACGCCTACGCGCCTGCGGCGGAAGCCGAGCCGGGGCAGGGCAGGAAGGTGCTGCTGAGCCACAACTTCCGCTCCGGCCCCGAGGTCATCGACGGCGTGAACCAGGTCTTCCGGGCCTGTATGCGTCCCAAGGTGGGAGGCCTCCAATATGGCGAAGCGGAGGCCCTGCGGGAGGGCCTTCCCCATGACCCGCTGCCGGAGCCCGGTGTGGAGCTGTACGCATTGGAAGTCCGGGAGGATACCTATGAGGAGGAAGCGGCTTTCGTGGCGGAGAAAATCGCCGCCATGCTCCGGGAAGGAACCCTTGTCCGCAAGGATGGGCAGCTGCGCCCTGTGGAGCCGGAGGATATTGTGATTTTGCTCCGCTCTCCCGGCAGTGCGGGGGCCGTCTTCCAGCGGGCGCTGGAAGGAATGGGCATCCGCTGCGCCTCCGGCGGCGGTATGGATCTGCTGCAATCGGAAGAAATTGGAACATTGCGCTGCTTTTTGCAGACCATCCAGAATCCCCGGCAGGACATTCCCTTAATCAGCACTCTGGCAAGCCCCATCTTCGGCTTTACGGCGGATGACCTGGCGGCCTTCCGGAGCAAGCAGAAAAAGGGCAGTGTCTACGATGCCCTGCTGCAAAGTGAAAGCCCCAAGGGGAAGTACTTCCTGGAGATTCTGGATCAATTGCGTCGGGAAGCCAGACGCAGCACCCTGACAGCCCTGCTGGAGCAGTGCTTCGCATTGACCCGGCTGGACAGCGTCTATGCCGCCATGCCCGGAGGGGAAGCCAAAAGCGCCAATTTGCAGATTTTTTACCAGCTTGCCGCGGACTTCGAAAAGGACAACATGCGGGATCTGTCGCAATTTCTGGACCATCTGGAGGCCCTGGAGGAGCGGGGGGTTCCCGGCGCGGGAAACAGCGGCGGGGGCTGCGTCACCATTATGAGCATCCACAAGTCCAAGGGCCTGGAATTTCCCGTGGTGTTCTTAAGCAATCTGTCCCGACGGTTCAATCAGGAGAGTCTTCGGGCACAGATCCTTTGCGACAAGGAACTGGGGCTGGGACTGTCCGTGGCGGATGCCGAGAACCGGGTGCGCTATCCATCTATCGCCAAGCGGGCCATTGCTGTAAAAATGACGGCGGAAAGCGTGTCGGAGGAAATGCGGGTTCTCTATGTGGCAATGACCCGTGCCCGGGATCGACTTATCATGACCTATGCCTCCCAAAGCCTGGAAAAGAATCTGCAAGAAATCGCCCGACGCCAGGATACTGACGGCGGGGAACTACTGTGCCGGGAAGCGGCCTGTCCCGGAGACTGGATTCTGCTGGCTGCCTCCCGGCGGACGGAGGCGGGGCAGCTTCACAATCTGGGGGGAAAACCTGCCGAGACGGAAACCTGTGCCTACCCCTGGAAGATCCGGGTCGCCCAGGCCTCGGAAGAAAATCAGGAAAGCACCGCCCTGTCCCAGCAGCAGACTTCCCTGCCGGAGGGGGCGGCGGAGCAGCTGAAAGCGGCCCTGTCCTTCCGCTATGCCCACACCCCTGCCACCCAGGCCCCCTCCAAGCAGACCGCCACCGGACGCAAGGGCCGGTTCAAGGATGAGGAAGTGGCGGAGGACACCCGGGAGCCCAAGCGCCCCAGCCGCACCTGGCGGCGTCCGGCCTTCCTCCCCGGCGGGGAATCGGGCCAGGCCTACGGCACTGCCACGCACTTGGCGCTGCAGTACCTGCGCTATGAAAACTGCGGCAGCACCGAAGCGGTGGAAACGGAGCTGCTTCGGCTGGTGGAAAACGGATTTCTGACCCAGGAACAGGCGGACATGGTAAACTGCGAAAAAATCGCCCGGTTCTTCGCAACCATGATCGGAACCAAGCTGCGCACGGGAACGCCCTGCCTGCGGGAGTTCAAATTCTCCATTCTGGACGACGGCAGCCATTACGGAGAGGGCTTGGAAGGAGAGCAGGTGCTGCTGCAGGGCGTTGTGGACTGCGCCTTGCTGGAAGATGACGGCATCACAGTGATAGACTTCAAGACGGACAACATAACGGAGCAGACCCTGCCGCAAACGGTGGACCGCTACCGGCCCCAGGTGCGGACCTACGGCGAGGCCCTGAGCCGCATCTATGAAATGCCCATCAAGGCACAGTACTTATACTTTTTCCGTCTGGATCGGTTTGTCCAGATCTGAAGACAATCGTTTCCCTCGTCCCCATCTGCAGGCAATGTCATTAACATTATGATTGTTTACAGCAGCACCCACTGTAGGGGAGGGTCAATGACCCTCCCGACGGCTGAAAGTATTTGAGCGGTCAAACCTGTCGCTTTTTGTGAAAACCAGCACTGGAAGCAACCTATTTCACGCTCTATTTCGTTACGCAGCGGGAGGGTCAATGACCCTCCCCTACAGTGGGTATGCTCATAAACGATCCTTTACGTAAGTAATGAAGGCATGACTCAAAAATTCGCGGCCGCCCGGGATTCCGGGCGGCCGTATTGCCGTTTAGCGGCTGTTCCGATTCTCGTTGCGATTCTCGTTGCGGTTCTCGCTGCGATTTTCGCTGCGGTTCTCATTACGGTTCTCGTTCTTGTTCTGGTTGTTGTTCTGGGTTCTGTTCTGGTTATCCATAATTCTCTTCCTCCGTTTTTTATCTCACGGCATTGCCGCTCTGGTAGCTTGCCCCGGTTTTCAAGATTTATCCTTGGCTTTGAAAATCAAGCTTGCCAGCAATCCCGCGAGAATTGCCGCCGTGATCCCGCCTGCGGAGGCTTTCAGACCGCCGGTAAAGATGCCCAGGAATCCATCCTGATCCACGGCCTCCTTCACACCCTTCGCAAGGGTGTTTCCGAAGCCAGTCAGAGGCACGGTGGCTCCGGCTCCCGCGAACTCCGCCAGGGGCTTGTATACGCCGATGGCTCCCAGGAACACCCCTGCCACCACATAGCAGACCAGAATCCGGGCCGGAGTCAGCTTGGTCTTGTCGATCAGAATCTGCCCGATGAGGCACAGCGCGCCGCCTACCAAAAATGCTTTCACATAATCCATATTACCGTCCTCCTGTGATACACACCGCGTGGCAGACTCCCGGAATGGGTAGCCCCTGCTGGGTGGAAGTGGGGGACAGCAGGGCCCCGGTGCCGCAGAACAGGATTTTTTTCAGTTTTCCTTCCTTCAGCTGTCCCAGCAGATACCCACACAGGGTAATGGCGCTGCACCCGCAGCCGGAGCCGCCGGCGTGGACATCCTGCTTGGTGTTGTCGAACACCAGGGTGCCGCAGTCCGTCAGCTTGCCCCCCAGGGCGACGCCGTCCCGTTTGGCCAGTTCCAGCAGCATTTCCTTGCCCAGCTGCCCCAGATCCCCGGTGACGATGAGATCGAAGTCCTCCGGGGCGGTTTTCATGTCCTCGAAGTGGGCCCGGATGGTGGCATAGGCCGCCGGAGCCATGGCCGCGCCCATGTTGTTGGCGTCCATAATGCCCAGGTCTGTGACGGTGCCGATGGTGCAGGCGGAGATTCTGGGCCCCTTACCCTGGCTGCATACCAGGGCAGCTCCGGAGCCGGTGACGGTCCACTGGGCGGTGGGGGTCCGCTGACCGCCGTAGCCCAGGGGGAACCGGTACTGCCGTTCCGAGGAGGCAAAGTGGGAGGAGGTCATGGCCACCACCTTGTCCGCGAAGCCGCCCCCCACCGCCATGGAGGCCATCAGCAGGCTCTCCGCCATGGTGGAGCAGGCACCGTACAGCCCCAGGTGGGGAATGCCCAGATTGCGCAGGGTGAAGGAGGAACCGATGCACTGGTTCAGCAGGTCGCCGGAAAAAACCAGGTCGAAGTCCGAAAGCGTCATTCCGGCATTTTCCGCCAATTTTTTCAGGGCCTGCTGCTGCATATATTTCTCCGCCTGCTCCCAGGTCTTTTGTCCGAAATAGGTATCCTTGGTTTTCAGGTCAAAGGTGTGGGCCAGAGGACCCTCCGATTCCTTTTTCCCCGCCACACTGGCCCAGGTGGTGATCACGGGAGGCTCCTGCAAAGCAAAGCTCTGCCGCCCCCGCTTGTGGTTTGCCATAGAAGCACCTTCTTTTCATGTTTTTCCCAGGGAACTGTATCGAAATAAATTGTGCATGCTGGCTTGCCTTTTTCGTCGGCAGCTGCGTTGTCAAAGCTTGCCATACACCAAGTATGGCTGCGCTTTTCCGCCTTGCTGCCGACAAAAAATCCTTCGCCATCCTTGCACACTTTATTTCGATACAGTTCCTAGTATGCGCCGATGTTGCAATTGCCATTCCAATCGGTTATAATGGAAAAACGATTCGGTTGCAGAAAAAATCCGATAAATGATCGTTCATCGTTGCACCCATCGTAGGGCGGGGTCATGACCCCGCCGAGGCACCAAGTTGACACAGATGTACGGTTATACGCAAAGGCCAAACATTACGCACCTATTTTACACGACCAGTCTAGTGGATTGGTCGGCGGGGTCATGACCCCGCCCTACAGTTGATGCAAACGTAAACGGTCATTTATGTGAAAGATTTTGGTTCGGCTGATTCGTTAAGAGAAAAGAAAAGAGGGTCTGTTATGGAGTACAGTGTTCGTCCTGCCAGAGAGCAGGATATGCAGCGAATCGAAGAAATCTATGCCTACGCCAGAGCCTTCATGGCGGCCCACGGGAATCCCAACCAATGGGGCACAACCCACCCGCCCAGGGAGCAGCTTGAACAGGATATTGCCGATGGAAATCTCTATGTGGTCACAGGGGAAGACACAATTCACGGCGTGTTCTTCTTCCTCATTGGCCCAGACCCTACTTATTCGCATATTGAAAACGGCGCCTGGCACGGGGATCGTCCCTACGGCACCATCCACCGCATCGCTGGGGACGGCTCCGGCGGTATTCTCCAGGCGGCTGTGGAATTTGGAAAGCAGCGGGTGGATTATCTGCGTATTGATACCCATGAAGACAACATTGTGATGCAGCATGCGGTGGAGAAGCAGGGCTTCCGGCGGTGCGGCATCATCTATCTGGCGGACGGTTCCCCGAGAATCGCCTATGACCTGACTGTTTAGGGCAATGTCATCAACTGTTAAGCATTGAGAGCCGTATCGTAGGGGGCGATGCCCACATCGCCCCGCAGGGAAAGCTACACTTTTTGCACCAGACTGCGGCGAATTCAGAACATTGAGCAAGGGCCGATGTGCCTCAATCGGCCCCTACGGAGCGGCCTTAAGTTGATGACATTGCGGTATAAGGGGGAGAGAAATATGATTAGGCAGGCGGAAAACCGGGACCTTTCCAGAATTGCGGAGATATTGGTGTTTTCCAAAAGGGTGAATTTTCGACGGATTTTCCACAATGACCAGTATTCCTTCGGAGAATTGCAGGTGCTATCCGTAGCAGAGGAATATGCTGCGGATCCCCAGGCGATGGCGCAGACTTGGGTATATGAGGAGGACTTCGTCAAGGGCCTGATCCGGATTCAGGGCAGGGAAGTGAAGACCCTGTACACCGATCCCTTCTTCACGGGTCAGGGCATCGGCGGAAAGCTGCTGGCCTTTGCGGTAGACCGCTTCGATGCGGGGTATCTGTGGGCGTTGGAAAAAAATGAGAAAGCCCTGGCCTTTTACGGCAGCCACGGCTTTTTCCCCAACGGCGTCTGGCAGTACGAGGAAGGGACTGCGGAGCGTTTGCTGCTGTTGGAGCGGTAAGGATTCTTTGGAGGGATCAAAAATGGAGAGGAAAACATTGAATGGGAATCAACTGAAAGCCATCGCCATGGCGGCTATGACGGTGGATCATCTGACCTGGGTTATTTTCCCGGGATACCAGAAGGTCTGGTGGATTCTGGCGTTACATATCATCGGAAGGTTGGCGGCTCCCATTTTCTGGTACTTCGTGGCGGAAGGGTATCACTACACCCATGATTGGAAAAAGTATGCCCTGCGGCTGCTGGTGTTCGCGGTGATCGGGCATTTTGCCTATAATTTTGCCTTTGGAATTCCCTTTGTCCCGTTCCGGACCTCCGTGTTCAATCAGACCAGCGTGATTTGGTCGCTGTTTTGGGGCCTGATTGCCCTGGTCATAAACGACAGCGAGAAAGTAAAGCAGTGGCAGAAGGTTCTGCTGCTGATTGGAATCGCGTTGATCTCCTTCTGTTCGGACTGGAGCTGCATCGCGGTGTTTGCGATCCTTTCCATCGGGACAAACCGGGGGAATTTCCGCAGGCAGATGACGGGCATGATGGTCTGGGTGGCGTTCTACGCGGTGATTTACATTCTGTTTATTGATCCCGTCTACGGCATCCTACAGATGTTTACCGCCCTGACCATTCCGCTGCTGAGGTTGTACAATGGCCAGCGGGGCAGCTGGAAGGGGATGAAGTGGTTCTTCTATGTCTATTACCCCCTCCATCTGGTGATCTGCGGCCTGATCCGAATAGCCCTTCATGGAGACATCGGCATCATGATCGGTGGATAAAAAATGAGCTGGCATTCCGAATGGGAATGCCAGCTGTCATTTTTAGCCTATGCTCCGGGCGCTGTAATCGGTGTCCTCATACTTTGCCTCCGTCTTTGGGAAAGGGAGTCTCTCACGTCTCCGGGAAAAAAACGGGTTATTTCCCAGCCAGCGCCCGTTCCAGCCACACACAGCCCAGGTCAAGGGCGGTGTAGAAGCCGTCTTTTTCGCTTTTCTTCACGATGCGGTCCCGGCTCTTGGCGGCGGGATCGGTCAGTTGAAGCTGAACCGCGACACGGGTTGCGATATCCATATCGCCCATCTTTTTGGTCTCCAGAATCTGGAGCATGACGATGTGGCTGTCGGCCATGGAGCCGTAATAAACGATATTGTCCTTCCGCATCAGCGGACGGCCTTTATACATCAAAACTGCGTTTTCATCAGCCATGAAACATACCTCCTGCACAAAATGTATTCACACTGTAACATACTGTTACACAAATGTCAAGGTTTTTGCTGGGAAATCCAGAGAAAATCTAACTTTTTCTGAGAAAAGGGAGACGAAGGAAAAGTATGAGATTGGTAAGGTACAAAACAAGAGGCCCTTGCAGCTGCAAAAGCCTCTTGGCTTTGGGTCATTCCTTCTCGAACAGATATTCCCGGACCAGCACCTGCATCAGCTCGTCCCGGTCGATCTTGCAGATCATGCTCCGGGCGCCGTTGTAGTTGGTGATGTAGGTGGGATCCTCGGTCAGCAGGTAGCCGACGATCTGATTGATGGGATTGTAGCCTTTTTCGGTCAAGGCTTCGTACACACTCCGGAGAATGCGCCGCATGCTCTCTGTATCGTCGCTGGGTACGGTAAATTTCTGTGTGTCCTTGTCCGTCATGGTCTTCAGCCTCCTTGGAAATAGAATATAGTCATTATAACCGAAATTTCCAAGACTGTAAAGTCTATAATGTGGAAATTTTTGTTAAATTATGCCTTCTTTTCCCTCAACGCAGGGAAGCGTCCAGCTTTTCCTTCAGGGCGGCCAGAATCTTCGTGACCACGGACTCGGAATCGGCGTCCGTCAAGGTCCGGTCGTCCGCTCTCAGCTCCAGGGAGAAGGCCATGCTCTTCTTGCCCTCGGGCACGCCGGTACCACGGTAGATGTCGAACAGCTTCACATCCCGCAGCAGCTTTCCGGCGGCGGCAGTGATGACCTCCTCCGCCTGAGCCACGGTGACAGCCTCGTCACAGATCAGGGCCAGGTCACGGGACACCGTGGGGTACTTGGGCAGGGGGGTGTAGGTGGCGTCAGGCAGCTGGCAGGAAAGCAGCTTGGTGAAGTTGATCTCCGCGCAGTAGACCTCGGTGTCGATGCCGTAATTCTTGGCCACCAGAGGATGCACCTGGCCCATGACGCCCACATCCATGCCATCCACGGTGATCCTGGCGCAGCGGCCGGGGTGATAGCTGGGGTTGTCCTTCAAAGCAGTGTAGCTGGCCTTCTTCAGCCGCAGACCGGCGAAGATGGCTTCCACTTCGCCCTTCAGGGTGAAGAAGGTTTCATTTGCGCCATAGGTGCCCAGCAGCAGCATCTTGGGTTCCTCCGGCAAGGGCTGGCCTTCCACCGGCAGGTAGATCTTCGCGACCTCGTAAAGCTTGGCGGACTTGTTGTGGTAGGCGTTGTTCCGGGACAGAATCTCCAGCATGGAGGGCAGGGCGATGGTGCGCATGACGGAGGTGTCCTCGCCCAGAGGATTCTGAATCCGCAGGGCATTGCGCAGGGGAGAGTCGGCGGGAAGCCGGATCTGGTCAAAGACCGTGGGGGAGGTGAAGGAGTAGGTGATGATTTCACTGTAGCCCAAGCCCCGGCACAATGTTCCTGCCTTGGCTTCCAGCTTCATCTCCGGGGTGTAGCCGCCCTGGGTGGAGGTCTTGAAGGCGGTGGTGGGAATGTTGTTGTAGCCGTAGGAGCGGCCCACTTCCTCGGCGATGTCCGCCATCCGGAGCAGGTCGGGCCGGAAGGAGGGAACATAGATGGTGTCTCCCTCCACGGGAATCTCCAAAAGCGTCAAATACTTGACCATATCCTCCTTGGAGATCTCGGTGCCCAGCAGGCGGTTGATCTTATCGCACTCCAAAGGAAGGGTTCTGGGTTCGGGAACGTAGTTGATGACATCGATGGTGCCGCCCAGCACGTCGCCGCACTGGAGCAGCTCTACCAGCTCGCAGGCCCGCTGCACGGCGGGAATGGTCATCATGGGATCCAGGCTCTTTTCGAACTTGCCGGAGGCCTCGGTCCGCATGCCAAGAGCCAGGGCGGTCTGGCGGATGGAGGTGCCGTTGAAGTTGGCGGATTCGAAGACCACCATGGTGGTGTCGTCCATGATCTCGGAGTTCTCACCGCCCATAATGCCAGCCAGACCGATGGGCCGGTTTTCGTCGGCGATGACCAGCATACCGGCCTTCAGGTTCCGGACGTTGCCGTCCAGGGTGGTCAGAGTCTCGCCCTCCTGGGCTTCCCGGACCACGATCTTGCCGGAGGACACATAGCGGTAGTCGAAGGCGTGCATGGGCTGGCCGTACTCCAGCATGACGTAGTTGGTGATGTCCACGATGTTGTTGATGGGGCGCACGCCGTTGGCGCGGAGCCGCTGCCGCAGCCACTTGGGGGAGGGGCCGATTTTCACATTGGCAACCATCCGGGAGGAATAGCGGTTGCACAGCGCGGTTGCCGGAACCTCCACGTCCAGATAGTCATAGATGTCTCCGGCATAGCTGCCCTTTACCACAGGCTCGTGGTGACGCATGGGCTTACCGAAAGCGGCGGCAGCCTCCCGGGCCAGACCGATGATGGAGTAGCAGTCGGGCCGGTTGTTGGTGATTTCGAAGTCCACCACGGTGTCATCGTTGCCGATGACCAGGTTGATGTCCTGGCCGATCTGGCAGTCCTCGTCGTTCAGGATCCAGATGCCGTCGGCGTAAGCTCCGGGCAGGTCGTTCTGGGTCAGGCCCAGCTCCGCGAAGGAGCAGAGCATACCGTTGGAGAGTTCCCCGCGCAGCTTGCCCTTGGTGATGTGCACGCCGCCGGGGAGCCAGGAATTGTGCAGGGCGGCGGGCACCAGGTCGCCCTCCTGGACGTTCTGGGCGCCGGTGACAATCTGCACCGGAGCCTCCTGGCCCACGTCTACCTGGCAGATCCACATGTGGTCGGAGTTGGGGTGCCGGACCATGGACACGACCTTGCCCACCACCACGTTTTTGATCTCGGCGTCCATCCGCTCGTAGGTCTCCACCTTCTGGCCGAAGACGGTGAGGGTCTCCACGAATTCTTTATCGGAGACATTGCTTAAATCAACGAATTCCTCGTTGAGCCATTTTCTGTTGAGCTTCATTGTCTATCCCTCCTTAGAACTGGTTCAGGAACCGAACGTCGTTGTCGAAGATCAGCCGCAGGTCGTTGATCTTCATACGGCCCATAGCCATACGCTCCAGACCCATGCCGAAGGCGAAGCCGGAATACTTTTCCGGGTCGATGCCGCAGTTTTCCAGAACCTTGGGGTGCACCATGCCCGCGCCCAGCAGCTCGATCCAGCCCTCGCCGTGGCAGGTGGAGCAGACCTGGCCGTCGATCTCGCCGGTGCCGTGGCACTTGTGGCACTGCATGTCCATTTCGCAGCTGGGCTCGGTGAAGGGGAAGTGGTGGGGACGGAACCGCATGACGGAGTCCTCGCCGTAGATGTTGCGCATAACGGTAGTCAGCGCGCCCTTCAGGTCGCCCATGGTGATGTGCTCGTCCACCACCAGACCCTCGATCTGATGGAACATGGGGGAGTGGGTGGCGTCGGCCTCGTCCTTCCGGAACACCCGGCCGGGAGCCAGCATGCAGAAGGGGGGCTTGTGGGTTTCCATGAAGCGAATCTGCATGGGGCTGGTCTGGGTCCGCAGCAGAACGCTGTCGTCATCGGTGAAGTAGAAGGTGTCGGAGCGGTCCCGGGAGGGGTGTCCCTCCTCAATGTTCAGCCGGGTGAAGTTGTAGTCCGCCAGCTCCACCTCGGGGCCGTCCACCACCTGGTAGCCCAAGCCGACAAATAGATCCTTGATCTGCTGCAGCACCTGGTTCATGGGGTGCTGATGGCCCACGGGGATGGCCTCGCCGGGGATGGTCACGTCGATGGCTTCCGCAGCCAGCTTGGCTTCCAGCACGGATGCGTGGATGGCGGCCTTGCGCTGTTCCAGCTTGGCTTCGATCTCGGCCCGGACGTTGTTGGCCAGCTGACCCATGGCGGGACGCTCCTCGGGGGACAGACGGCCCATCTGCTTCAGCACGGCAGTGAGCTCACCCTTCTTGCCCAGCAGCTTTACCCGGATTTCTTCCAGGGCCGCCGGGGTATCGGAAGCCTCCAGGGCCGCCAGAGCATTGTTTTTAATCTGCTCCAATTGTTCTCTCATGTTGATTCCTCCAAAAGTAAGTTGAAAATGGAAAGTGGAAAGTTATGCCGGTCTTGCGGAAAGCTGAGATCATAACTTTCAACTCTCAACTTTCCACTTTCAACTTAAAATAAAAAGCCCTTCATCCCCGTAAACCGGGACGAAAGGCAATGCTTCCGCGGTACCACCCGCATTTCGCCGGAAACCGGCGCGCTTTTTCGGATGCAGACACATCCAAGACCTGTAACGTGGTCACCCGTCCGTCCCTACTTCCAGTTTCAGGCGGCAGCTCCTGGGAGAAAGCCCGGCATTGTACCCAAGCGGCTCACACCATCCCGCTTTCGCTGTATGTGGTAAACCCAATACAAGGCAGCCCAATCTTTGCTTTTCACATATCGAAAGATATATTAGCATATTCGGAGAAAATATGCAAGCTTTTTTTCAAAGAAATCACCGTAGGGGAGGGTCACCGACCCTCCCGGCAGCAGAAGCGGTGATTTCCACCACAGTCCGGCGAATCCATACCAAAGGCAATTCGCCGCGGTTCGTGCAAAACTTGGTGCATCCCGCCGGGAGGGTCAATGACCCTCCCCTACAGAGGATTGCTCTTGACGAAAAAAGTCCCGCGTGATATGGTTACACTACAGAAATGAAAGGAGTGTGTTCTGATGAAATACGAATCCGTGCAGCAGGCCTTGGAGGCTTTGGATAAGCTCCAGCAGACCCAGTATGCCTATAACCACGCCATGGGCGTTCTGTACCTGGACGCCACCACCGCCGCGCCCAGCGATACCTGGGAGGGCCGGGGCAAGACCATGGAGGTTCTGTCCCAGGTGATTTATGATCTGACGGCAAATCCGGAAAACGGGGAGCTGCTTTCCTACCTGGAAGCCCATGCCGGGGAAATGAATCCCCAGCGCAAGCGGGAGGTGGAGGTCCTGCGCAAAAGCTATGACCAGCTCCACCGGATTCCGGTGGGGGAATATGTGGCCTATTCCGTGCTGCTGAACGATGCCCAGAACGTGTGGCAGAAGGCGAAAAACGCCGACGACTTTGCCACCTTCGCGCCGTTCCTGGAAAAAATCGTGGACTACAACCGGAAGTTCGCGGGCTACTACCATCCGGAAATGAAGCCCTATGACGCCCTGCTGAATGAATATGAGGAAGGTCTGAATATGACCACCCTGGACGCATTCTTCGCCCAGCTGCGGCAGACCATTGTGCCATTGCTTGCCAAGGTGCGTCAGGCGGAGCCCATCGACGATTCCTTCCTCTACCGGCACTATCCCGCACAGGTCCAGCGTCAGTTCTCCGACTACCTGATGGAGGTCATGGGCCTGGACCGGACCCACTGCGGCATTGCCGAGACGGAGCATCCCTATACCACCAACTTCAGCAATAAAGATGTACGCATTACCACCCACTATTACGAGGACAATCTGGTTTCCTCCATGTTCTCCGTGATCCACGAGGGCGGCCATGCCCTGTACGAGCTGGACGCGGATGACTGCTACAACTATACCGTCCTGTCCGGCGGTATTTCCATGGGCATTCATGAGAGCCAGAGCCGGTTCTATGAGAACATCATCGGACGCAGCGAAGCCTTTGTCCATGCCATTTTCCCCAAGGTCAAGGAACTGTTCCCGGAACAGCTGGAGGGCGTGGACGAGACCATGTTCTACCGGGCCATCAACAAGGCGGAGCCGTCTTTGATCCGCACCGAGGCCGACGAGCTGACCTATGCCCTGCACATCATGGTCCGCTATGAGATCGAGAAGCAGCTCATCGCGGGCACTCTGGAAGTGAAGGACGTTCCGGCCCAGTGGAAGAAGCTGTACAAGGAGTACCTGGGGGTGGAGGTGCGCAACGACCGCCAGGGCTGCCTGCAGGACAGCCATTGGAGCGGCGGCAGCATCGGCTATTTCCCCTCCTATGCCCTGGGCAGCGCCTACGGTCCCCAGCTGCTGCACAAGATGGAGGAAGACCTGGGAGACATCTGGACGGACGTTTCCAAGGGAAATTTAAGCAAAGTCACCGGATGGCTCCGGGAGCATATCCACCGCTATGCCAGCTTTTATAAGCCGGGGCAGCTCTTTGAAAATACCTGCGGCAAGTTTGACGCGAAGTTCTATACCGATTACCTGACGGAAAAGTATACGAAGCTGTATCACCTGTAAGGCGGCGCTATGGAAATCAAGGAACTGAATCACGAAGCGGTATTATCCAATCTCCCGGACCGGGACCCCTGGGGCCACAAGGGGACCTTCGGCAAGGTCCTGCTGCTGTGCGGCAGCCGGGGCTTCACGGGGGCTGCCTATCTTGCCGCCATGGGTGCCCTGCGAACCGGGGCTGGGCTGGTGTTTCTGGGCGTTCCCGAAAGCATCTATGCCATTGAAGCAGTCAAGCTCAATGAGCCTGTTGTATTCCCGCTGCCCGACCAGGACGGTATACTCAGCGCCCAGGCGGTCCCGGAGATTGTCAAGCGGCTTCCCCAGATGGACGCCGTCCTGGTTGGCTGCGGTTTGGGCCAGTCGGAGGGAACCCTGGCGGTGGTGAAAGCGGTGCTGGAAAACGCCCAATGCCCCGTGGTTCTGGACGCCGACGGCATAAACGTCCTGGCGGCGCATAAGGATATACTGCGCGGAAGAAGCGGCAGCACCATCCTGACGCCCCATCACGGGGAGTTCGCCCGATTCGGCGGCAGCATCGGCCCGGACAGGATGGCCTCAGCGGCGCAGTATGCCAGGGAGTGGAACAGCATCGTCCTATTGAAGGGGCATGAGACCTGCATTACCGACGGGGAAACCGGGTATATCAACCGTACCGGCAATCCTGGCATGGCCACCGGCGGCAGCGGCGATGCCCTGGCAGGGATTATCGTGAGTTTCCTGGGGCAGGGGATCCCCCCACTGGAAGCGGCGGCCTGCGGAGCCTGGCTCCACGGCGCTGCGGGAGACCTGTGCGCCAAGGAGCTGGGCCAGTATGGAATGCTGCCGACGGACATGCTCCTGCGTCTTCCGCGACTACTGAAATAAGGCGGGGTCATTTTGAAAAAGGCAGTCGGTTTGCTGCTCCTGGTAATTTTGCTTTCGGGCTGTTCGGGGGCGTCCAAAGAGATCGAAAGGGGAATGGCCCTTCGCTCCAAGCTTCTGAAAGCCGCCACCTGCAGTTTTGATACCCAAATCACGGCAGACTATGGGGACAAGACCTACCAGTTTTCCATGGCCTGCCAGGGGGACGACCAGGGGAATCTGACCTTCACCGTTACCGCCCCGGAGACCATCGCGGGCATTACGGGCAAGGTTACAAACCAGGGCGGCGCCCTGACCTTTGACGATGTGGCCCTGCAGTTCGACCTGATGGCGGACGACCAGGTAACGCCCGTCAGCGCGCCCTGGATTCTCCTGAAGACTCTGCGCAGCGGCTATCTCACCGCCGCGGGAACGGAGGGGGACCAGCTCCATCTGACCATCGACGACAGCTATGAGGACGATGCCCTGACCCTGGACATTTGGCTGGACGGGGAGGATGTGCCGGTTCGCGCGGAGATCCTCTATGACGGCAGGCGGATCCTGTCGCTGACCGTCGCGAATTTTCAGATTTCGTAGCATTTGGCAGATCCGTGCATAGGATATTTTGGATGTGCTTCCGTATAAAATCCATGTATTCGTGGGAGAATAGCATTACCGCGTTACATATGGATTCCATCCGGTAGCGCGTGAGCATTTTGCACGGAGCGTGAAGACAATGAACGAAACATCAGTGAAACGAGGCGATATTTTTTACGCCGACCTGTCGCCGGTGGTGGGCAGCGAGCAGGGCGGTACCCGGCCTGTCCTCATCGTTCAGAACGATACAGGCAACCGCCATTCTCCCACGGTCATCGCCGCGGCCATCACCAGCCAGACGGGCAAAGCCCGGCTTCCCACCCATATCAACATCGCAGGGGGCAGCGTGGGCCTGAGCAAGGACTCCATCATCCTTTTGGAGCAGATCCGCACCATCGACAAGCGGCGTCTGCGGGAACACATGGGCCACCTGGACGAACAGCAGATGGCCCAGGTGGACGATGCCATCGCCGTCAGCTTCGGCCTGCCAAACAGCGGCAGAGCGATGAGTTAGTGTGGAGTTTGGAGTTTGGAATGTGGAGTTTTTTAGAGTGGAGTTTGGAGAGTTGAGAGTGGAGCGATAGAAGCATTTCACGGTTGTAACGATTCTGTTGAACCCCAAGTTCCTAATAGAAATGATTGTTTAGCACAGCACCCACTGTAGGGGAGGGTCATTGACCCTCCCGCCAGCTGAAAATTTTTGAG
>CAMGIN010000021.1 GCA_946056135.1 uncultured bacterium
GAAGACTATCTGATGTGGCTGGAGGTTCTTCGGAAATACCGCACCGCCTGCGCGGTAAACGAACCGCTGCTGAAATACCGGATCAGTGAAACCGGCAAATCCGGCAGCAAATGGCAGTCCGCCAAAATGACCTTCATGGTCTACCGGTATATGGGCTTCAGCTGGGGCCGGTCCATTCTCCACTTCTGCAGCTATGCGCTGCATGGATTGATGAAATACTTTGGTTGGTTTTTTAAGAAATGAAGCTGGAAATTCTAATGTCCTGTATGCACCAGCACGATGACACCCTGGTTCGCCAGTCCCAATTGACGGGGGATGTGGTGGTGATCAATCAGTGCGATCAGGAAGCATATGCTGAATACAGCACCGAGAACGGTATCGTCCGTTTCTTTTCCACCCGGCAGCGGGGCCTGACCAAAAGCCGGAACATGGCCATTGGCAAATCTCAGGCAGACATCTGCATGCTGTGTGACGACGATGAGGTTTTCGTACCGGATTACGAAAAAAAGATCCTGGCCGCTTACGAAAGCCTGCCCCAGGCGGATGTGATTGTTTTCAAAATGGTCAACCGCCCACCTTCCTTTAAAGATCAGGTTATGCCTCTGCGATTCCCGAAAACCATGAAGGTCAGCTCCTGGCAGATCTCCTTCCGCCGGCAGCGCCTGCTGGATACCGGGGTCCGTTTCGACGAGCTTCTGGGAGCCGGCACTGGCAACGGCGCGGAGGAAGAACTGAAGTTCCTCCAGGACTGCGAGAAGGCCGGATTGACGATCTATTATGTTCCTGAGGAAATCGCCAGCGTGGGGCAGGAAGTCTCCACCTGGTTTTCCGGTTTCACGGAACCGTTTTTTGAAAACCGCGGCGCCACCACCCGCTACATACTGGGGCTAGGAATGGCATCCGTCTACGCGGTTTATTATGTGATCCGGAAAAAGGGACTGTATCAGGAGCAGATTTCACCCTGGGACGCACTGCGAGCCACCTTCCGGGGAATCCGGGAAAACAAGATTACCCGGCAGGCCCGGGAGCAGAAGGAAGACGTGCCGGTCTAAGAGGATTGGAAATGAAAATTTTATCAATTATCATCCCCTCCTACAATAGCGAGCAGTATTTGGACAAATGCATCCGCTCGCTGTTGGCTCCGGAGGTATTGGACAAGCTGGATATTTTGATCGTCAACGATGGTTCTGCGGACGGAACGGCGGCCGTGGCGGAGAAATACTGCGCCGCGTACCCGGATTCCGTCCGTCTGATTTCTCAGGAAAATAAGGGCCACGGCGGCGCGCTGAACACCGGCTTCGCGGCGGCGGCAGGAAAATACCTGAAGCCCATCGATGCGGACGACTGGGTGGAAACAGAGAATCTCCCCCAATTTGTTCACTTTCTGGAAAGTTGCGACAGCGATGTGGTGCTGACCCACCACCATACCATCGACATCGGCACCGGGGAAATCAAAAATTGGCGAAGCTACCCCAAGGAATTCGGCAGGAGCTATTCTCTGGACGAGATCATGGCCGATTGGAGAAGCTTCGACCGGAGCCTGACCTTCCACGGCATTACTTACAATACGGCCTTCTACCGGCAGTACGGCATTCCGCTGTCGGAGCATGTGTTCTACGAGGATCATGAGTATGCCACCTTCCCCTGCTGTCATGCCAAATCCGTGACCCCCTTCGACCTGTTCGTGTACGATTACCGCATCGGGGACGTGCAGCAGAGCGTGTCCGAGGCCAACCAGCTGAAGCGGATCTCCCACACGGAAGCGGTGCTGAAGCGGATGATCCTGGAAGCCGGACGCCTGACCTGCGGCGCCGGGGGCAGGTCCTATGCAGCCATGAAGACCCAGGGCCTGCTGCTGAGCTACCTGACCACCGCCCTGCTTGCAGACCCCAACCGAAAAGAGGGCCGGGCTCTGGCCCAGGCACGGATGGAAGAATGCAAGTCAGGACTCCCGGAAGCCTACACCCTCGCCCTTCGGAAATACCGGGTATTTCGTCTGCTGAACCGGCTGCATGTCAGCAAACGGTGTTGGGATCAGATCCTGCATTCCGGCTTCTATAACTCGTTACGACACAATCACGATTTCAATTAAGGAGACTCTATGAATAAATCGCAGAGCAAGCTTTCACAGTACCTGCGCGAATTCTGGAAATATCGGGATCTGCTGAGGCTTTTGGTCACCAAAAACATCAAACTGAAGTACCGCCGCAGCTTTCTGGGCTATGTGTGGAGTATTCTGAATCCCCTGCTGATCATGATCGTTATGACCATCGTGTTCTCCACCATGTTCAGCCGGAACATTGAGAATTTCCCGGTGTACCTGTTCTGCGGCCAGCTGCTGTTCAACTTCATGAGCAACACCACCCACCAGGCCATATTCTCCGTCAGCGGAAACGCGGCCTTGCTGAAAAAGACCTATCTGCCCAAATATATCTTCACCTTAGCAAATGTTACCAGCGGTCTGGTGGACCTGGTTTTCTCCCTGGGCGCCCTGGTAATCGTACTGATTGCCACCCGCGCCAGGGTCACCTGGTA
Organism: uncultured bacterium; assembly: GCA_946056135.1. Classification (GTDB taxonomy): domain Bacteria; phylum Bacillota; class Clostridia; order Oscillospirales; family Oscillospiraceae; genus Faecousia. The sequence goes on from CAMGIN010000021.1 coordinate 2,536, forward strand.
TGTCCTTCTGTTCCCCTTCGTGCTGGCGCAGCTGTACGTCTTCTGCATCGGCCTGGGGTTGTTCCTGGCCCAGGCGAATGTATTCTTTAAGGACACCCAGTTCATCTACAATGCGGTCACCACGGCCTGGATGTACCTGACGCCCATTTTCTATCCGCTGGAAGCCCTTCCGGAAAAGCTGATCTGGTGCATCAAGCATTTCAACCCCATGTATTTTTACATCGGCCAGTTCCGGGATCTGGTCTATTACGGCAGAATGCCCGGCCACCTGATTATCCTGGCCGGCTGCGGCGCGGCGCTGGCTATGCTGCTGCTGGGAGTTTGGAGCTTCCTGCGCACCAAGGATAGGTTCATCCTGTATATTTGAGGAGACGCTATATGGCAGATAAGAATGTCATGATCGACGTAGATCATGTGACGATCCGCTTCAATCTTTCCAGCCAGAAGGTGGATAACCTGAAGGAATATCTGGTGAAGCTGATGAAGCACGAGCTGATGTTCCAGGAATTCCTGGCCGTGCAGGATGTTAGCTTCCAGGTTCGCAGGGGCGAAGCCTGGGGCTTGATCGGCGTCAACGGCTCCGGAAAGTCCACCCTGCTGAAGGCCATCAGCGGTATTATGAAGCCCTACAAGGGAACCGTTACGGTCAGCGGCAGTGTCGCTCCCCTGATCGAGCTGGGAGCCGGCTTCGACCCGGAATGCACTGCCCGGGAGAACATCTACCTCAACGGCTGCGTGCTGGGCCATTCCGAGAAGTTCATGCAGGAGCATTTTGACGAAATTGTCGCGTTCGCGGAGATCGAGCAGTTCCTGGACTCTCCGCTCAAGAACTTCTCCTCCGGCATGAAAGCCAGACTCGGCTTCTCCGTGGCCACCATGGTCAAGCCGGATATCCTGATCGTGGACGAGATTCTATCGGTAGGCGATTACAAGTTCAAGCAGAAATGTATGAAGCGAATGAACGAGCTTCTCAGCGGCGGCACAACCCTTCTGTTTGTCTCCCACAATATCGAAGAAGTCCGGCAGCTTTGCGACCATGCCCTGTGGATCGACAAGGGCATCGATAGGATGCAGGGAGAAGTGAATGCCGTCTGTGACGCTTATATGGAGGAAATGAATCAATCCTAAAATTCCCGCCAAGGCCTTTTATCCGAACCTGCGATAAAAAGAAAATCCTTTTTATCGCAGGTTCGTATTCGATACAGCTGAATTCGTTTACAGCAGCACCCACTGTAGGGGAGGGTCATTGACCCTCCCGCTGCGTAATGAAACAGAGCGTGAAATAGGTTGCTTCCAGTGCTGGTTTTCACAAAAAGCGACAGGTTTGACCGCTCAAAAACTTTCAGCCGGCGGGAGGGTCAATGACCCTCCCCTACAGTGGGTATGCACATAAACGATCATTTACAGGACCAATTGTTGGGCAATAGAATCGTAACCAAAAACAATCGTTTCGGTTCTCCGGTGTGGGAGCCGGACCTCGGAGGGTCTATGAAAGAAAAGAACCGGTTCAGCACTCTGCTGAAGCATCTGATGACCGTCACCAAGCTGAAAAACTATACGCTGGCGAAGGAACTGCAGTACGATGAATCCTATATCAGCAAGTGGGCAAACGGGAGTCTGCTGCCTACCGAGAAAAACAGCGAGAAAATCCTCCGGGAGATCAGCCGCTGCCTTGTGGCGTCCATGGACGCGGAAAGCCGGGCTGTGCTGTACTCGGAATTCCAGGTAGAAAACGACGCAGATTTGGAACGCCGTATTTTATCCAGCCTGGAAGCGGAATTCAACTATGTCGCAGACCTGAAGGAATCTACCGGCACCGATACCGCCCCCAAAACTGCGTTTTATCCCGAACTGACCCTTTCCCAATTCACGCAGAGAATCCGCTACCCGGCATTGCAGCAGGCCAAATCTCTGGATTTCATTTTCTCTGCGGATATTCTGTCCCTGGACTGGCATTATCAGCTGTCCATGGCAGAGCTGGAAAGCTCCCAGAACGTCGATACCACAAACAAGAGCTATCCCAACACGCATTTTTCCATGCTGGTCAATCTGGACGCCGCAAGCGAAAACAATACCCATAACGTGGAGTTTCTGCTGAACTTTTTGACAAGCTTTTCCAATGCGGATATGCAGTTTTACACCTGCCCACAAATGGTGGGGAAGGTCATTATGGTAGCGAAGGATCTATACTGCATATCCGGCATGGTGATCGACGACAGCCACCTGCTGGGCGTCACGGCTACCGAGGACCCCAAACACTGCAATGCCATTTTTTACCGTCTTCACAGCCTTTGCAATCAGCAGACACTGGCCGTACGGCGCACCATTATGTCCGATATGCTGCTGAGCAATGAATACATGGAATATCTCTTCTCCAGAAGACAGCGCTGGATCCTGGGACATTTTACCGAGCATTTTCTTCCGGATGACCTGTATGAATTACTGGCCACCGAATATTGCCAGGCCCACCTGGAAGTAGACCGGGCCGATCTGACCCGCATCCACAAGCTGAATAAAAGTGTGCTGGAAACCATGGATCTTCAGATTTTGATCCACGAAAAGACCATCACGGATTTTGCGGTAACGGGTGTTGTCGATTTTTACAACTACAAGATGCAGTTGACTCCCAGTCAGCGTCTTGCGTACCTTTCCAACAGCATCGAACTGTGTAAAAAGAATCCGAAGCTCAGCATCCGCCTGACGCGGAACGGCACCGTCTCTGATCTTCAGCATATTCCCCATTCCACTTTGTTTCTGTCGGAATCCTTCTGCTATATGCGTCTTGTCCGCAATGGGCCCACAAATACTCTGAGCGTTCTCAACAAAGTACAGCTGTGCAACATGTTCCGAAAATTCTATGATGACATTTGGGATAACGAGGAATACGTGCACCTCGACAGACATTGTGTTCAGGATCTGATGCAGTATGCCCTTCAGCTTGTGAATGTACAACTCCAGGTAAAATAAGGTAAGGGATTGCGCTCTGCGGCGATACGGTTTTGCACCGTATCGCCGCTTTTTTCTGTCAGATTTTTGAATCACGAATCTTTTTTCTATTTCACGTTTGTTTCAGTGTGTAAGAACAGCAATTTCAAACGATTAATTTTTTTGATACTTACTAGTATTATCCATTAATTCAGAATGAAATACATTATTCAATATTGTTCAAAATGAATCATGAAATATCAGTTGGCAGTGTCTGGAATTTTATGCTATTATACTAACGTTGCATTTTAGAGAAATATGTATTCAAGAAGAGGAAAATTTAATATTATTGCAGAGGATTCGGACGGACTGCGGTAATCACACAGTGCGGCACGTCTTAAACGCAGTCCGGCTCCCGATTCTGACGCGAAGGAAGAGGTATGTACATGCTCACACCACAGCAGCTCAACGAAATCTCCTTCAAGAAAGCCCGCATCGGCGGCTATGACATGGCCTCCGTTGACGAGCTTTTGGAGCCCCTGACCAGCGACTATATCGCCCTGTACAACGACAACGCAGCACTGAAAAACAAGATGCGCGTTATGTCCAAGAAGCTTGACGATCAGCGCAGCGGCGATACCGACAGCTATGCTGCCACTGCCAGCACCAAGAAAACCTGCGACAACATGATCCGCGAGACCGAGGCCAAGTGCGCCAAAATGCTCAGCGACGCCAACGCCTCCGCCGACAGCATTATTCACGCGGCCAAGGCTTCCGCCGTGGATATCGTCACCGCCGCCAAAGCCGCCGCTGCGGATATCCTGAAAAACGCCAACCAGGCCGCAGAGGGCACCCGTTCCAGCGGCATGGACAAGAATGCCTCTGCCAAGATTTCCGAAATTCAGGCCCAGATGATGGCTTGCGTTGAGGCTCTGGAGCAATTCAAATCCGGCGCCGCCAATGCCGCCAAGGCTGAGTTGCCCGCCAAGCCGAAGCTCACCGGCAAGCCCAGCGTGGACCGTCCCTGGATGAAGTATTATCCTGCGGACATCGAAAAAATGATGACCATCCCCGAGGTCACCCTTGGTCAATACCTGAGAATGATGTGCCGGGGCATGGATCTGCCGGTTATCCATTATTACGGAACCGATATTTCCTGGAGCGAATTCTTCCGCATGGTGGATGATGCCGCCCGGGCCATGCGGGCCGCCGGTCTGGGCCCTGGCGACCAGATCCCTGCGCTGCTGCGCTGCGTTCCCGAGTTCCTGATCGTGCTTCTGGCCGCCGAGCGGATCGGCGCTTCCCTACTGTGCCGCGACAATACCATCGAAGAAAACGCGGAAGCGATGGCCAAGGCAAACGCCAAGGTTCTGTTTGCCCACGACTTCATCACCCAGGCCGAGGTGGATGCCTATGCCGCCGCCGGTATCAAGAAGATTATCACCGTTGACCCCTGGCGTCTGGCCGTGAAGAAAGAGATGCCCGAGCACATCGTCAAGTGCCTGGAGAGTTCCTATACGGAGCCCAAGGTCTCCGGCGACATCATCTGCGACTGGAACAGCTTTATTGCCGCGGGACGGGTCTTCGCGGATGTCGTAGACGCGCCCATTGACCTGGATCGTCCCCTGTTCCGCGCCTATACCTCCGGCTCCACCGGCCCTTCCAAGCAGGTGATTCACTCTGCCAGAACCATGCTCAGCGTGGTGTACCAGATGTCGGATTACGGCAACTCCGACGAGTTCCGTCCCACTTGGCTGACGGTGCTGCTGCCTCCTGCGCTGGTGGCTGTCCCCGTATCCATGCTGCTGGTTCCCATGGCCTCCAACCGTCTGCTGATTCTGGATCCGTTTGTGGATGTGTATGACATTGACCTGGAGCTGATGCGCTACAAGCCCAACATTATGCCGCAGATCCCCATGTTCACAGAGATTCTGAAGCAGTCCAAGCGGATTCCCAAGGACTATGATATGTCCCACCTGCTGGCCTGCGGCGCCGGCGCCGAAGCCACCAATAACGGGCAGATTCGCAGTACACAGGCATTCCTGGAGAGACACAACTGCCATGTCATACCCGCTGTGGCTTACGGTCAGAGCGAGGCTGGTTCCAATATCACCTTCCCGGTTCCCGGCTATACCTTCGAAAACGGCAATGTGGGCATCCCCATGCCGCTGAACATCGTCAGCATCTTCCGGGGTAACCGGGAGTGCACCTATAACAAGCTGGGCGAAATCTGCGTCACCGGCCCCGGCATCATGTTGGGGTATGATGACAAGGAGGCCACCGAGAAAACGCTGATCCGCCACGCGGATGGGAAGCTCTGGCTGCACACCGGTGATACCGGCTACATCAACGAAGACGGCGTCGTCTTTGCCTTGGGCCGCGGCCTGAACAAGCGTTACGATCCCGATCCCGAAAAGGCGGAGCGTCTGGTGGATGTCATGCTGGAAAATCTGGTCTGCGACGCGGAGATTCCCGGCCTGAAGGACTGCTTCTTTGTCACCCGTCCCGACAAAGAGCATGATGGTTACAGCGTCCCCTATATGTACGCCGTCCTGGAGGATGGCTATACTCTGGACGAGGTCGAAGCGGACGTGAATGCCGCTCTGGAGCCCTATCAGCGGCCCGTGGAGATCATCCAGATCCCGGAGCGTCCCTTCTATCACTTTAAGACCAACCGCCTGCACCTGGAGCCCCCCTACGCCCGTTAATCCAGACAACGCGCCCCTGCGCAAAATACCAAACAAAAGCAGCTGTTTCTCCGAAATGGCTGCTTTTCCTTTTTGCCAGTTCAGGGGTCGGGCGCGGAGAGTGGAATGTGGAGTGTGGAGAGTGGAGTTGACAGTGAAGGATGTTTGCATAGTTACGCTTCAGCCACAGCCAGGAAATGCCAGATAAAGGATCGTTTAGCGGGCAAGGCCTGCGGCGAATGCGTTACGCACTTTGGGTGGTAAACGAACATCCTTTGGGTCCCTCGACCGCAGGTGCAGTGCTATGGTAAATGATCGTTTAGCGAACCAATGCCTTCCCCTCTGGGGAAGGTGGCCCGGCTTAAGCCGGGTCGGATGAGGCCGGAATGCACCAAGTCCAGTATGCACTGAAAGAAGTATGGACAGAGAAAGACAAGCAGGACAAGGGCTTTCCCCTTTTATTTGGATTATTACAAACCTTCGGTGCGTACCTACCTCATCCGCCCCAGTGTGCGCACTGGGGCACCTTCCCCAAAGGGGAAGGCATGGGCGCTGCCGCGCCAGTACGGCTATCTGAGATAAACGATCATTTACAACTCCACTCTCCACTCTCCAAACTCCACTCTCCTACAAGTACACCGCTCCCGGCACTCTTGGTCGTTCTCCCGGGGGAATCCTGGGTTTGCCGTCTCTCCCCTTCCCCCAGCCCTCCCGGTGGCATTTTCTGAGAATTACATTCCAGTCCCGCCATTGGTTTTTATTCCCTGTGGCCTGGGCAGACTCGTCCACATAGGCAATGCACCGCTTCAGCTCCGTCTCCCCCATCTCCCGACAAAGCTCAGCATGCTCTGCGTCCGTGAGCTTCACCCAACCAAATTCTCCATGGGTATTTTTAAAACCCCCGGCGGGCGCGGGCGCGTCCTCTCTCTCACTTGTTTTGTTCTGTTTTGTTTTGTTAGGTTCTGTTAGGTTATGTTGTGTTTCCGGATTGGAAACAGACTGGATACAGCCTGTTTCCAGCTTGGATCCAGTCTGGATACACCCTGTTTCCAGGTCGGATACAGGCTGGATACACGCTGTTTCCAGGTTGTTTTCCCGCAGTACATACCTGCCGTTTTCGTCACGCCGGAGCATGGCCAGCTCCTTCTTATAGATGGTCTGCTTATACCGGTCGTTCTGCAAGGTGTTGTGGAGCCGCCAGTCCGTGATGACCACCACCCCGCTGTCAAACCCAATGATCCAGCCCTGGTCCACCAGCAGCTGCAGCGTCCTTTCGTTGCTCTTGGCGATCCGCATCACCTTCTTAGGCGATCCAACGAAACCGTCGTCATCCCCGTTCATCGCCAGGTAGAAATACAATGTCTTGGCCTTGTCAGGCAGGTCCAAAAACGCGTCTGTTTCCGTCACCACAGCGGAAAACATTCTCCTAAGTGCCATTTTTTACTCCTTTATCAGCGTTCAACGCAACCGAAAACAAAAACACAAAGTAAAACAAAAAAGAAAACAGTAACCTCTGCACACTCATAGTGTTCACTATACTATACCACAAATGTTCTGATTTGTCAACCTTGCTAAGTACACAAAATTCAACCATCTAAATGCAGCAAAATGACACTCCACGCGGTACGTCCCCCGCCAACGGCAGTGTGGGATTCACCATATAATTTTACGCCCCAACGCAGCGTGAACCGCAGCTTTCCACCGGATATCCGATCTTCCACGGAAGAAAAAGGGTTGAATTATCCGATGTAATGAAGTATAATTAATATTGTATGTTGTGGTAGTCTGCCCACGATATCGCAGCGGAAGGCTCCCGCCTTTGCATTGGTGGATGCGCGGCCATCGTTACCCCTGCAAAAAACAAAAATTGGAAGGATATCTCCATGTACGACTATTTGATCGTTGGCGCCGGACTGTACGGTGCCGTATTCGCAAGAGAACTGACCCTGCGGGGCAAGCGCTGCCTGGTCATTGACCGCCGAAACCATATCGCCGGAAACGTCTATACCGAGAATATCTCCGGAATCAACGTTCATAAGTACGGCGCCCATATTTTCCACACCAGCGATAAAGAAGTCTGGGATTATGTTAACCAGTTTGCAGAGTTTAACAACTACATTAACAGTCCCATTGCCATCTACAAGGACGAACTGTACAATCTTCCCTTCAATATGAACACCTTCTCCAAAATGTGGGGCATCCAGACCCCTGCCGAAGCGAAGGCGAAAATCGCGGAGCAGGTGGCCGAGCTGAACATTACGGAGCCGAAAAACCTGGAAGAGCAGGCTCTGCGCCTGGTTGGCACAGATGTATACACCAAGCTGGTCAAGGATTACACTGAGAAGCAATGGGGCCGGGACTGCAAGGAGCTGCCTGCCTTTATCATCAAACGCCTGCCCTGCCGGTTTACCTACGACAACAATTACTTCAACGACCGCTACCAGGGCATTCCCGTGGGCGGCTACACGGCAATGGTGGAGAAAATGCTGGAAGGTGTGGAGGTGCGGCTGGACACCGATTACTTTGACCTGATCCAGGCGGAGCCCAACATTGCGAAAACAATCGTCTACACCGGCTGCATCGACGAATTCTTTGGCTACCGGCTGGGTGCTCTGAAATACCGCAGCGTCCGTTTCGAGACGGAGGAACTGCCCATGGAAGACTACCAGGGCAACGCTGTTGTCAACTACACCTCCTGGGACCAGCCTTTCACCCGGATCATTGAGCACAAGCATTTTGAATTCGGCCGCCAGAGCACCACCATCATCAGCCGGGAATACTCCGCCGAATGGAAGCCCGGTATGGAGCCCTACTATCCGGTGAACGATGCCGAAAACAGCGCTCTGTATGCCCGCTATCAGGAGCTTGCCAGGCAGCAGGGCAACGTAATCTTCGGCGGACGGCTGGGGCAGTACAAATATTATGACATGGACAAGGTCATTCGCGCCGCACTGGAGGATCTGAAACAAATTCTTGAATAAAATGAAACATTCTATTCAAGCTGACGCTGCCTGATCCCTCCTTTCGGCAAGCACCGGGGGGATAACCGACCATTCACAGCGGGAACTACAGGCGCAGCGGAATCGTCACCCCAGTCTTTTTTCATTCATCCCGAAGGGGCACCTTCATTTTGCATTCTGCATTCATCATTCAGCATTATTCAACCATAGGAGGCATTGATTTGTCAGCGAAAGTATCGGTCATCATTCCTGTATATAACGCCCAGGATTACCTTCGCGATTGTTTGGACAGCATCTGCCAGCAAACGTTGACAGAAATTGAAATCATTTGCGTAGACGATGGATCTTCCGATGATTCCCTGGATATTCTGAAGGAATACGCGCAAAAGGACAGTCGCATCCAGGTAATCTGTCAGAAAAACGGCGGCGCTGGCGCGGCAAGGAACAATGGTTTGCATCACGCTTCCGGGGAATTCCTGTCCTTTCTGGATGCGGACGATTTTTTTGAATCCACCATGTTGGAAGAAGCCGTTTCTGCCGCGGAACAGTATGAGGCAGATTTTGTTGTCTTTAACTCTGACCAGTACCATATGGATACCCGGTCTTTTGTCAAACCGCACTGGGTGCTTCGGACAGAGGATATTCCACCCTACATGCCCTTTTCCCACCGCCAGCTTACCGGCAATGTCTTTAAAACCTTCGTCGGATGGGCATGGGACAAGCTATATCGCCGAAGCTTTGTGCTGAGCCATAAGCTGTGGTTCCAGGAGCAGAGAACGACGAACGATATGCTGTTTGTGTTCAGCGCCCTTGTGCTGGCGAAACGGATCGCCGTCGTGAACAAGGTATTTGCGCACCAGCGAAAAGGCAGCAGCGAAACCCTTTCCGTAACCCGTGAAAAATCCTGGCACTGCTTCCATGACGCTCTGCTTGCCCTGCGGCAGCGTATGATGGACGAGGGAATTTTCTGGGAGTTGGAGAAAGACTTTATTAACTATGCACTGCACTTTTCCCTGTGGAACTTGAACACGCTGGCAGAACCGTCCCATTCCCTGCTGAAGGAGAAACTGCTGCAGGAATGGTTTACGGAATTGGGAATTACCGGGAAGCCCAAGGAGTACTTCTATAACCAGACGGAGTATGCGCAGTATCTGGAATTACGAAAGGAATAAACACAGATAATGGATAAAGTATCGGTCATCCTGCCAATCTATAATGTTTCACAATATCTGCGTCAGGCTTTGGACAGTGTCGTCAATCAGACGCTGCGGGAGCTGGAGATTATCTGCGTGGACGACGGTTCCACCGACGATTCTCTGGAGATCGTCCGGGAATACGCCCAGAAAGATTCCCGCATCGTGGTAATCACCGGCCCCAACGGCGGCTACGGAAAAGCCATGAACAAGGGCCTGGACCGCGCCACCGGCGAATATATCGGGATTCTGGAGCCGGATGATTATGTGGATCTTAACATGTTTGAGGACCTGTACCGGATCGCTGCGGAAAACCGGCTGGATCTGGTGAAGGCGGATTTCTACCGGTTCACCCAGGAGGAAGACGGCACGGAGCAGCTGCAGTATGTCTATCTGGACGGAACCCAGACCCGGTACGGGGAACTGCTGAATCCCTCCCAGGATCCCAGCTGCATCCGGTTCACCTTGAATACCTGGGCCGGAATTTACCGCCGGGCTTTCCTGGAGGAACATGCCATCCGGCACAACGAGACGCCGGGTGCCTCCTTCCAGGACAACGGTTTCTACTTCCAGACCTTTGTCTACGCCCAGCGGGCCATGATCGTCAACAAGCCCTACTATCACAACCGCCGGGACAATCCCAACTCCTCCGTTAAAAGCCGGGAAAAAGTCTACTGCATGAACATCGAGTATGACTATATCCGGGATCTGCTGATGAAGGATCAGGCGCTGTGGGAGCGGTTTCAGTATATGTACTGGTGGAAGAAATACCACAACTACTGGTTTACCTACAACCGGATCGACGATAGCTACAAGTCGGAATACATGCAGAGAATGCGGCAGGAGTACCGGCGGGCCATGGAACTGGGACAGCTTTCCCAGGAGGTCTTTACCGCGCGGGAATGGGCGGATATCCAGAAAATGATTTTTGGTTCTTCCGAGATTGCGGACAAGCTGCGCGGCAACGCGTTTGTGCGCAAGCTGCTTCCCTTTGTTCCCCGCTTTCTCAAGCGAATAGCACTCTGGATGATCACTTATCTCGTGAAAGTAAAAAACAAAGTCAAACAGCTCATCTGCCGTTAGCCCTCTGCTTCAAGAAAACGTTTTTCCGAAGCATCGCCCAGACGGCCATGTGTGTTTGGAAGTCAGGGGAAAGCCATGAATCAGACGGTATTGGATCCCACCGTTTCGGTGATAATTCCATTGTATAATGTGGAAAACTATGTGCGGCCATGCCTTGACAGCATTGCTGCGCAGACATTGCAGCAGATCGAAGTCATTTGCGTTGATGATGGTTCTACCGACCACTCTGCTGATATTGCTGCGGAATATGTTCAGAAGTATCCCAATTTTATCCTGATTCAGAAGGAGAACGGCGGCTTATCCAGTGCCCGGAACGCTGGAATGGATGCCGCCCATGGCAGATATCTTTACTTCCTGGACGGCGATGATTCTATTATCCACAACGCGCTTCAAGAAATCTGTGCAAAAGCGGATCAGGAAGACTTAGACATTGTATACTTTGACGCTTTCACACTTTATGAAAATGATACTGTAAAGCAAGCGAACGCTGAATACTTAGATCACTACAGAAGAAAGCATGATTATTCCGGGATAACCAGCGGACAGTCGATGTTTCAGCAGATGCAGGAAAACCACGACTTTTTTTCTTCTGTATGCATGCAGCTATTCCGCAAACGCTTTATTGAAGAAAATGGCATTCGATTTTACGATGGAATCCTTCATGAAGACAATCTTTTCTCTCTGCAATGTGCAATGCTTGCCGCTAGGGTCAATTATATCAACACGGCATACTTCTGCAGACACATGAGAAGCGGATCCATCATGACCGCTCCCAAGTCCATGAAAAATGTAGAAGGATATCTGATCGTATATGCGCAAATGCTATACTTTGTCCATGACCATCCGGTGGACGAGGCCGTTTTTCCACAGTTGTCTGCGTTCCTGTATTCCAGTATTTGGGAGAGTGCAGATAGAATCGTTGGCTCCTTGAAGATATCCGAAGAGGAACCGGTTCCCCCAAAAGAGGATTTCGGTGTCTATCATTTTCTTGACGCAATCAAGAGGGACTGCTCGAAGGAAGAAAAAAGCAAAGCGCTGAACTCCGCGCTCAGGGACAGGCTTCAACTGGCATGGGACCAAAATGCACAGCTGAAAAAGCGGCTGGAACTGGCCTGGAATCAAAATACACAGCGCAAAGAGCGGCTTGAATTGGCCTGGAATCAAAATGCGCAGCTCAAAGAAAGACTAGAATCCGCTTGGGAGCAGAACAAGCAGCTTCAAGCGAGGCTAGAATTAGCCTGGAATCAGAACGCGCAGCTCAAAGAAAGACTGGAATCCGCTTGGGAGCAAAACAAGCAGCTAAAGGAGCGGCTTCAGTTGGCTTGGGATCGGAATGCGGAATTGCAAAAACAGGCCAATTTCGAAAAAGGAGAACATACTGCACGGATTCAGGCATTCGAAAAGGAGATTCATTCGCTGAAAAACAGGCTGATGAAGCAGCCCAAAATCTTCACGCCTCTGAAAGCTTTTTATCATAAGCTAGCTCGGTTATGGGGAAAGCTATTTAAATGATACGACACACTCGCTGAAAGAGAGGAAAGATGAATGGGAAGCCCCAAAATATCCATCATTATGCCCGTATACAACGTTGAACGGTTTTTGCCCGATACAATAAAATCCATTCAAGATCAGGTATTCCAAGACTTTGAAGTCATCTGTGTGGATGATGGCTCCACAGATCATTCTGCTGATATTATCCGCAGGACAGCAAAAAAGGATAGCAGGTTTCTTTTACTCGCGAAGGGAAACGCCGGTGCAGGCGCTGCAAGAAACTACGGCTTTTTGCATGCCAAAGGGGATTACGTGATTTTTTTGGACAGCGATGACCTTTTCTCCCCGCTCCTGTTGGACAAATTGTACACATTGGCTGTAGAAAACGACGCGGACATTGCAACCTGCAATTTCTCCCGATTTGATGAATTGGGCAACATCTCGCAGCGAAAGGGAATACACACGGAATGGCTTCCCGCCGGAATCACCGTGTTTAATTATAAGGATTGTCCGCATCATATCATGAGCGTCGTAAATCCTACCCCCTGGAACAAATTATACAAAAGCGACTTTATTCGTAAGCACAACCTGAAATATGAAGAAATCACTTCCAGCAATGATATCACCTTTGCTGCCGTCAGTGTGGCGACAGCGGAAAAAATCGCTTATACCACAGACTCTCTTGTCCAGTACCGTATTGGACATACAGGAACCATCAGCTCTACAAAGACAAAGAATCTGAATAACGTTGCCATTGCCGTATCCAGTGCAGTCGCCCAGGCCAAAAGGCTTCCCTACAGCGACGTGATAAAGAACGCCATTATGAGATTCAGCGTAGACAACTATTTGTTTGCGCTGAGACAGTATATCACGGATTTTTCTCTGCCTACTGCCGAACAGTTCTATACCCATGTGCATAAAGCATTTAACAGCAGCGATTTTCACAACATTACCATTGATTCCCTCCACAATCAGGATCTGTACCGCGCGTTTCTTGTGATCCGGAAGCACGACTATACGACGATGTACAAGCTCACCAGCCGCAAGCTGATCGTATCTCTGACCACCTATCCTGGCAGAATCCAGACACTTGGCACCGTCCTGGATACGATCTACGCGCAGACCCGCCCTGCGGACGAAATTCTTCTCTGGCTTGCCAGTGACCAATTTCCGAACAAGGAGCAGGATCTTCCGGAAAATCTGCGGGCTTTGATGGCCGAGGGGCGTCTGACGCTGCGATGGTGCGAAGATCTGAAGCCCCATAAGAAATATTTCTATGCACTTCAGGAATTCAGCGATGATTTGATCGTTACGATTGACGATGATTTGCTGTACACCAAGGATATGCTGGATAAGCTGTACAAAAGCTACCTGATGTACCCGGACGCGGTCTCAACCATGCGTGCGCATTTGATTGTCATTTCTGAGCAGAATACGATCCTGCCTTACAACGCTTGGATCAAAGAAACGGATGCATGTTTCCGGACTCCGTGTATGCAGCTGCTTGCAACCGGCGGCTCCGGTGTTCTGTACCCTCCGCTTTCCTACCGCAAAGAATTTTTTGATGAGAATGCGATCAAAGAAGTCTGTCCTTGGGCAGATGATCTTTGGCTGAAGGCCATGCAGCTGATGTCCGATGTGCCGGTCGTTGTTGCAAGCGCCTCGGAGAATCTGCGGTATCTGCCCGGATCTCAGACGGAAGCCCTGTACCACACCAATGTGGATCAGAATATGAACGACATTCAGCTCCAGAAAATCAGCGATTGGATGGATACTGTTTTCGAACCGGGCATCCTGATTCAAAAGTTGACAAAACTGGATATTGGGGAAAAGCTTCTGGGCATAGAGGCAGTATGCAGCCATCTTGACCAAGAGCGCAAACAGCTCAAGAAAGAACTGCATCGCGCCCGCATGCAAAAGAGGAACAATACCGGCAGCAGGCAAAAGCCTCCTCAGGCAAATCCCCAAACAGGCATTGCGCTCCGAATGGGCACAGTTTATTCCAACTCCACATGGCAATACCGGTTGATTCGTTTCCTGGCATGGCTTCCCGCAAAAACTCTGGGTGGTCTGCAATGCTGCCTGGATCATGGCTTTGTGTACACGATGCAATATGGCATCCGAAAACTTGGCAAAAAGCTTTGGAAAAGGAAGGCATAGCCATTTTGTATGGCGTCAGGCATACTTGTGTTGCCTGGCCGCCTAGAATTAAAATCGATAAAAGAAGTCGAAGAGAGTATGCTTCAAACGATCAAGAACTTTTTCAAGAAAATCTTGCCGCCGCCTGTCCAGGTATTTCACCGGGAAATCGCGCGGATTCTGGATGAGATTGTTTCCATGCGGAAGGAGCAGGCCCAGCTTCTTGCCCTGAACAGAGAACTCCGGCAGGACGTTTCTCTGAAAATGCAGGAATATGAGGATATGGCTGCCCATCTTGCGGAGGATAACGCAGCGCTGAAGCAGCGGCTGGAACAGCAAGAAAAGACATTGCTTGCGCTGAACAGCGAAATACGGCGGCAAGGGCACTGCATTCTTCAGACTATGGATCGCTCTGAGCGCCGTGCGGCCAAGGCCCCCATTCTTTCTGTACTGATTCCGGTCTATAATGTGGAGCCCTATTTGAGAGAATGCCTTAACAGCGTGGTCGGTCAAACCATGAAGGAGCTTGAGATCCTCTGCGTGGACGATGGGTCCACAGACGGCTCCTTACAGATTCTTGAAGAATACGCGCAGAAAGATCCCCGGGTCAAAGTAATCCATAAGGAACAAAATGAAGGTCTTCTGCTTGCCAGGAAAACGGCAGTCAATGCCGCATCCGGCGCGTATATTCTGTTTGTGGATTCGGATGACTATATCGCTCCGGATTTGTGCGCATTTGCGGAGGAGATCACCCGAGAGGAAGCTGCGGATATCCTTCAATTCGGCGCGGAAGTCTGTGATTCTTCCCAAGACGCCGCAAAAGCGGCTTGGCTGAAGCATCGGTTAACCCCATTGCCAAGAGAGCTGGCATCTGGGGATATATTGCGTGAGGCTTATGTAAACCGCTCCTATGCTACCACTCTCTGGGGGAAGCTGTACAAAAGCGACCTGTGCAGGAAAGCCTATTCCGCCCTTCCGGATGTATATTGCTACGCGGGAGAGGACATCTTCGCATATTTCTATTTGGCCTACTATGCCCAGTCCTACAAAGGCATTCCCACCCGCGCCTACTATACCTACCGGCACGGCCTTGGAATCACCAATGCGGAAATCATGTCTCTGGAAAAGTTTGAGATGTACTGCAATATGTCCAAGCTCGTAAAATACATCCACGACAATCTGATTCAGGAATCCAAGGATCCCAATCTTTGGGATTCCTACCGGGCATTGACCCGCAGAGTCTCAGAGGATTGCTGCCGAATATATGCTTCCAGAATTCGTCCGGAAGACAAGGAAGATGCGTGGAAGTTGCTGGTTTCTTATTGGGGAGACAATCCCATCGCAGAGGAAACCGCGCAAAAAAAGCTGGGGATTTCCCTACATCAAAGCAAGGCAGAACAATAATCGTATTCAAGTAACAATTCAATCGTACCCCAGGTTTCTTATAGAGATGATCGTTTATCTGCGTAGCCCTAGGCTCTCCCTTTGGGAGAGCTGGCACGCCGAAGGCGTGACTGAGAGGGGAACAATGACCCTCTCCGACCCGGCGTTCCGCCAGGCCACCTCTCCCAAAGGGAGAGGCTTGGGCGCTGCCGCGCCACAGCAACCATCCTACGCGAAACGATCATTTACAGGAGTAATTGTGGCGCAACGGAATCGTTACGGATTCAAAAAAATGAAGCAAGAGGATTCAAAATGAAAGAAACATATCGTATTGTTATTGCCGGAACCGGCTATGTCGGTTTGTCCAATGCCATTTTGCTGGCGCAGCACAACCATGTGACTGCTGTGGACATTCTCCAGGAAAAGGTGGATCTGATCAACGCGGGGAAATCCCCCATCGTTGACCGGGAAATTCAGGAGTATCTGCAAACCAAACAGCTGGATCTCCACGCTACCACCGACGGAGCCGCAGCCTACAGAGCGGCGGATTTTGTCATCATTTCCACCCCCACCAATTACGATCCCAAGAAAAACTATTTTGACACCTCCTCTGTGGAGGCTGTCCTGGAGCTGGTACTGGCTGAAAACCAGGAAGCGGTCATCGTGATCAAGTCCACCGTTCCCGTTGGCTACACCCAGAGTCTGTGCAAGAAATATAATACGGATCGGATTCTGTTCTCTCCGGAGTTTCTGCGGGAGGGCCGGGCACTATACGATAACCTCTACCCTTCCCGGATCATCGTGGGTACTGTGTCCGAGCAGCGGAAGCAGGATGCCGAAATTTTCGCCGCTTTGCTGCAGCAGGGGGCCATCAAGCAGGAGGTCCCGGCGCTGTTTATGAACACCACAGAGGCGGAAGCGGTAAAGCTTTTCGCAAACACCTATCTTGCCATGCGGGTTTCCTTCTTCAACGAGCTGGACACCTATGCGGAGATGCGGGGTCTGGACACCAAATCCATCATTGACGGCGTCTGCCTGGATCCCAGAATCGGCGCCCATTATAACAACCCTTCCTTTGGCTACGGCGGCTACTGCCTGCCCAAGGACACCAAGCAGCTGCTGGCCAATTATCAGGATGTTCCCAACAATATCATGCGTGCCATTGTGGATTCCAACCGAACCAGAAAAGACTTCGTGGCGGAACGGGTTCTGGAGATGGCCGGTTACTACGGCGAAGGTACCTCCGGCCGGGACGGCACACCCGGAAACCCCTGCATTGTGGGCATCTATCGGCTCACCATGAAAGCCAACTCGGATAATTTCCGCCAAAGCTCCATTCAGGGCGTCATGAAGCGCATCAAGGCCAAAGGTGTTGAGGTGGTCATCTACGAGCCTACCCTGAAGGAAGACACCTTCTTTGGCAGCCGTGTCATTCGGGATCTGGAGGAATTCAAGGGCCTGTCCAATGTCATTATTGCCAACCGGCAGAGTGAGGAACTGCGGGATGTTGCCCAGAAAGTGTATACACGAGACATTTATGCCAGAGATTAATGGCGGATGAAAGCCCATGATCTCTGGTCTGGTAGAAGGAAGAACCGAATGATTGACGAGACAATACTGAACAAAGTAATAGAACTGTTTGCGACAATGACCGATGTTCCGGCAGCGGAAATTACCGCAGACAGTGAGCTGATTGAGGACCTGGACATCAGCTCCATGGACGTTCTGTTCCTGATCTCCAGCCTGGAGGAAGAATTTCATATTTCCGTTTCGGAAAAGGAAATTCGGAAAATGGTCACGGTTGGGGATGTGGCTCAGGTGATTCGGACGCTGATCAAATAAGTCGGGGCGAAAAAATCCACAGTGATGCGCTCCGGCAGAAAAAGGCTCCAAGCCAATTTCCGCAGAGTTCATCACCATGGATTCCCATTGTGTTATCCGTTCTCTGATGAATTCATTCAGAGGTTACGGAGGGCGCATGCAGCCCAAGATGTGTTTTCAGAAACAGCTTGCATCTGCCCCAGAGGCTATCCTGTGCAATCAAATCCGTAAAGTCCAGTTCAGACACATTGATTTCGCAATCATACAATGTTTCTTCAATGCTCCCATAATGCTTTTTATATTCGTAATCCCCACCCGCGAAGAACAATTCTGTGTGCTTCTTTTCCACCATTCGAACCAAGTGGTAGATGAAGACTGCTCTTCCCAGGGAATAGTCTGCCAGCGCAGGATTATATGTAAAATTCTCACCGTACACAACGGGGCATTGCTCACAGGAAAAACGGATTGCGCCAATCGTATCCCCAAATCGAATTACATAGCAATGGGAAACGTGATATCGATCCAGGTATTCCGCAGCCGTCATATTGTACTTTCTTTTCCGGATTTCATATTTGAATTGGAAGAAAGCTTCTACAATATCCATGGGAAGATTACTCCTGTCGTATTCCAGGAATTCCATTTTTCCATAACCTTCCTCCGCGGCTTTGAGTTTTTTTCGCTGCTTTGCTCTGGATTTTGAGGAAATCCGGTTCAGCATTTCTTCCACGGTTTCCGGAAAGACGATCCGAAAATGATTATGTTCGCGGGATTTTCCGTAGGGAATGACGCCGTTTTTATAGACGATCTTATTCACATTCGGATGATTTTGGGTGATATATAGAAGAACCCTTCTCAATTCCTCCTCGGTAATGGGAACCAGCCACAGCCCCAATTCGGCCTGGTCATTGGTGATTCTATATTCCAGAACTTTCTCATTGCCGTTACTTTCTATTTTGACTGCTTCAAATTCGCCTTTCTTGCAAAACAGATCGAACCGGTTGTATATGAAATTTGGGTTGACGTTTTCCCAATCCAGCGGATTTTCTGTTTTGTTGATTTTCATTCTCATTGCGCATTTTCTCCCTGAAATAATTCTATCAGTGTAACTATTCAGTCGGACCCCAAGTTTCTCATATAAATGATCGTTTACAGATCGTAGGGGGCGGCATCCTTGACGCCCCTTTTGACAGTACTGCGTGCAAATGGGGCGTCAGGGATGCCGCCCCCTACGCTCACAGCATAATTTTTTGCGTATAACCTTATATCGAGCATACTGCGATAAACGTTCATTTACCGCGCAAAATTATGCCTCGACTGAATAGTTGCCTATCAGTAATATATCATAGTTGTATTCTAGTGTCAACGGAGGTGTTTTATGTTTCTTGGAAGAAAAACCGTGCTCTACTTTTGCCCCCACCAAGATGATGAACTGCTCACCATGGGAGTCAATATCTGTTCTGATGTTCGGAAGGGGAAAAATGTCCACGTTATTCTGTGTACAAATGGCTCAAAATCCAATGTAAGAAACGTACTAAAAAATGGAAAACGCTGTCTCCTGCACGAAGGAACACATACGCATGAACTGTCTGTCGACGAATTCATTCATGCGCGGGACCAGGAATTCATCGGCAGCTGTACCGCCTTAGGCGTCGAAGCAGCCAATATTCATATTCCCGAAAAACGCGACATTGACGGCTTCTTGTCCGTGAAGAATGCGGAAGAAATCATCAAGCATTATTACTCCATCTATGGGCATAACGCAGTGGTATGCACGATTTCTCCGAACAACGGGCCATCCCAGCACCAGGATCACAAAGCATTGGGGAAAGCAGCGGATCATTTATTGCGTCAAGGTATTATTGAAGAAGTACGCTTCTTTATTGAGCCATACCTCTTTGGCCAAATACAGGACAATCCCCGATTGATACCGATCGCTCCGACCATCACGAAGGCTACCGGTGACATGAAAATCGCAATGGAAGAAGCAATTCGTTCCTATTCTATCTGGAATCCGGCGGAACAGCGTTATGCCATTGGCTATCATTCCGTGACATCGGACTTTGACAATTACTTGAAAGCTTTGCATTGCTATTCTTTTGTGAGCTGGAATCCAAATAAGATGACTCTATTTCAGCGTATTATTCAGCAGCACAAAAAGTGGCTGAAGCTTCAGAAACAAAGCCAATTATTTTACTCCCTGTCAAGCTGTGAGCAGCCTGATTTAGGTGCCTTGGGTTTGATCCACATTCCAGCCCAAGCGACAAGTTCTTATGAGGATTTCTGTACCCGCCATAATGTTCCATTAACGGACAAGAACCTTCAGCGGTTGACAGACGGTTCCTCATTTTGGGCGCTGGTCTCCAGCGATGGAGAATTGCTGTCCAGCGGATGGCTCGCTTACAAGCAGCATTTCTACATAGGTGAAACCGATTATGGGTTTGATATGTGGGAATCCAAAACAGCAGTTTTATTCGATTTCAACACCAAAGCAGAGCATCGGGGCAATGGATATTATGGGTTACTGCTTAAATCCATTGTGAATAACGCAGAAGGTCCCGACCGATATATTATCTATACATCTCCCGACAACACTTCCAGTGCCAAAGGCATTTTAAAGGCTGGCTTCCAATTTGACGGTATGCTTTCAGCCGCTGACGGTTCCATAAAGTCCTATTTACGCAGAGCGGGTTTCACATCGATTGTGCGGAAATACCAGCTGTATGGGTTACGAGTGGCTCCATAACAAATCCTCTATTCCATAAAAAGGCGGCGTGGTTTCCCACGCCGCCTCAGTCTTTTTGCTTCATACGATTTCTCGATAAAATGGTGTTAACCATTTTATCCTGCGATTGAATCGCAGGTCGCCAGCGGCGACGAGAAATGTATGGACTACGTTTTTTTGCGGCAATGCCGCTGATCGCTTAACAGCGGTCTCATAAAACGGAATTTAACCGTTTTATGAAAAACTGGTATCAGTTTTTGCCAATGGTAGCATCCTCGCCCAGATCAAAGACGATTCTTACAGATTCATCTGTGACACCGGCAGTACCGCCAAAGACAATACCGCGCTTGATGTTGTTTGCCTTCACATATTCCGCCGCAGGGGCTTCATTATCAGATTTGACCAGCAGCAGGGGGGCGCCAAGCTTGTAGGCCAGGGGACCGCCGCACAGGCCGTCGGGGTAGTTCAGGGAATAGGCCAGGGTTGCACAGTCAACATCCCCGAAGAACTTCTCCGCCACCGCTACAGAGGTCTCATGCCTGCCCTTTCCGGAAATACGCTCCACACTGCCATAGGCCGCAAGCGCTTCTTCCAGCTCTGCACTGACAGCTCCGGTACCGCCAACGATGTAGAAGGTATAGCCGTCTCCCAGCGCCTCCAAATACGCTTTCTGCGCTGCAGTCAGCTCTGTATTCTTGCCGTTCACCAACAGGATCGGCTTGTAGACAGCAGAGACAGACAGTGCGTCGGCATAGTTTTCGCCGGTGCAGACCAGAATTTCCTTGCCGTTCAGGCCAGCTTCCTCCAGGATCTTCAGGCCGGTATCGTAACGGGTTTTGCCGGACAGACGCTTGTATGCAACACCGGCTTCCTTCAGACCGTCCTCAAATGCCTGGGAAACTGCGGAAGTACCACCCAAAATGTAGACCGTACCATCAGAACGCAGGTTCTTTTCGATATAATCCAAGACTTTATCGTTAACCGTCGTGTCCTTCGTGTTCAGTGCCAGCAGGATAGGCGCATCCTTCTGGATTGCCAGATAGCTGCCTGCCAGAGCATCGGGGAACGCTCCTCCGTTCGCTACAAGGATGGTTTCAAAGGTGTCAACACCCAGTTCCTTCTTCAGCTCGTCGGCAATGGCCAACGCAGTGTCAACCCGGGTTTTGCCGGAAATCCGGCGAACGTTACCCGCGCCGCAGACTTTGCAGACGCCGTCTTCATCATAATCGTGGCCCGCAGCCTTCGTTACTTCTGTCTTCGCGTCTGTATAGGTCTCGCCGTTCAACGTGACCGTTGCGGTATACACAACCACGCCGTCCACGGTACAGGTCAGTTCCTGAGTTGTCTTGGACGTCACTTTCGCCTCACCGGTCAGTTCGTCGGAACAAACTTCACAGGTGATGGTTGCAGTGGCTTTGCTGTTGTCGTCCGCCCAAACCCATTCTGGCTCACCATAGGTGTGGCCCAAAGGATCAATTTTTTCTTTCTTGGTATCCGTGTAGGTCTTGCCGTCCACTTCCACGGTAGCGGTATAGACGGTAGCGCCAGCCTCCGTGCAGGTTGCATCCTTGGTTTCCGATGTCACTTTGCACTTCTCGGTTTCGGTCTCGCCGCCAACGGAGCAGGTATAGCTTGCTTTGCAGGCGCTGTAGTCCTTCTCCCAAGCAAAGGTGGGAGCGCCATACTGGTGATCCAGCTTCGCAATTTCCTTCGTCTGGACATCCGTATACGGCTCACCGTTCAGCGTAACCGTTGCGGTATACGCGATCGTACCCTTTTCGGTGCAGGTCGCTTCCTTGGTGACTTTGTTGGTCACTGTTGCCTCAACGTCCAGCGTATGATCCTTCGTACCCTCGGAACATACGGTGCAGGTGAAGGTTGCAGTGGCTTTGCTGCAGTCATCCTCCCATGTCCAAACAGGAGCACCATAGGTGTGACCCAGAGCTTCTTTTGTAACCGTCTTAGTATCGGTGTGGGTCTCACCGTCCACTTCTACAGTGGCGGTATAGACGGTAGAGCCAGCCTCCGCGCAGGTAGCATCCTTGGTTTCCGAGGAAATGATGCAGGGCTCGGTTTCGGTCTCGCCGCCAACGGAGCAGGTATAGGCTGCTTCGCAGGAGCTGTAGTCCGCTGCCCAAGTGAAGGTGGGCTTGCTATACTGATGGCTCAGCTGAGGGATGGTTACCTCCTTCTGATCTTCATACTTTTCACCCTTCAAAGTGGCCGTTGCGGTATACACCGTCTTGCCGGCAGCCTTACAAGTGGCGTCCGTGGTTTTCGAGGTCACTGTGGCATCAACGTTCAGCGTATGATCCTTCGTACCCTCGGAACATACGGTGCAGGTGAAGGTTGCAATGGCTTTGCTGTAGTCGTCCGCCCATGTCCAAACAGGAGCACCATAGGTGTGACCCAAAGGCTGGCCTTCAATCGTCTTGTTATCCGTGTAGGTCTTACCGCCCACCTTAATGGTTGCGGTATAGACGACAGTGCCAGCTTCCGTGCAGGTCGCGTCCTCGGTTTCCGAGGTAATGATGCAGGACTCGTTTACAGTCTCGCCGCCAACGGAGCAGGTGTAGGTTGCTACGCAGGCGCTGCCGTCTTCTGCCCATTTGAACGTGGGTTCACTGTAGTCATGCGCCAGCATCGGAACTTTCTCCGTCCTGGGATCTGTATAGGGCTTGCCGTCCAGAGTGACCGTTGCGGAATGGACAATGATGCCTTCCTCGGTACAAGTCGCTTCCTGGGTTGTTTTGTGCGTCACTTTAGCTTCTTCGGTCACCTCATCAGTACATTTTGAACAAGTGATGGTAGCGGTGGCTGTGCTGTAGTCGGTTGCCCAGTTCCATACAGGCTCGCCATAGTCGTGCCCCGTAGCTTCAATTGTCGTTTTCGCGGTTCTCTCGTAAGTCTTGCCGTTAAACTTTACGGTAGCGGTATACACAGTCTCGCCATCCACGGTGCAGGTCG
This sequence comes from uncultured bacterium, assembly GCA_946056135.1. Classification (GTDB taxonomy): domain Bacteria; phylum Bacillota; class Clostridia; order Oscillospirales; family Oscillospiraceae; genus Faecousia. The sequence goes on from CAMGIN010000021.1 coordinate 25,907, forward strand.
CTTCCGTGGTTTTCTTCGTCACATTTTCGTCAACCACGGTCTGTACGTCATCGCCCCTTGTACAAGTGAAGGTAGCGGTGGCTTTGCTGTGGTCGGTTGTCCAACTCCACTCAGGCTCGCCATAGTCGTGACCCAAAGCGTCCACATAGGAATCCACATAGCTGTCGCCGCAGGAACAGGTGTGGGTGGTATAGCCCTGTTTGGTGCAGGTGGGTTCCGAGACCACGGAGGTGTAGCTGTGCTCATGATCCTTGACGGGAATATCCTCGGTTTTGGTCTCTCTGCAGACGGTGCAGGTATAGGTGCGGATGCCGGTCTCTGTTTCGGTGGGCTCTTTGGTGACCTCGCCTTCGTCCCAGCTATGGCCGGTAGCGGGAATTTCTTCCTGTGCGACCAGAACGGCATTACAGACGGAGCAGTGCTTGCCCTCAGTCAAACCGGTATCTGTACAGGTTGGCGCCACCGCCGTATCGATGACTTCGGTGTGGCCAGTGGCGGGAATTTCTTCCTGTGCGACCAGAACGGCATTGCAGACGGAGCAGTGCTTGCCCTCAGTCAAACCGGTATCTGTACAGGTTGGCGCCACCGCCGTATCGATGACTTCGGTGTGGCCAGTGGCGGGAATTTCTTCCTGTGCGACCAGAACGGCATT
>CAMGIN010000022.1 GCA_946056135.1 uncultured bacterium
TCATACTCTTTTCCAGCATCGACAACAGGAACGCTTCTATTTGAGCCTCCTGTTTCTTCTTCCGCTTCTTTTCATCCTCTTTTCGCTGGCTCATACTATTTTCACCGTAGTTCTAAAATGGATGGTGGGGATGATGATACTGTCTGCTTCTTCTCTGCGTGCCAGATGCTCGTTATACATCTTGCGGGAAGTGGCCTGTAAAATCTCATAAGGTGTGTAGCCATCCAGATACATACTTGGGTAAGGGTCTGGAATGTGTCGCTTCATCTGCTCTAACATTGTCATTTTGTAGCCTCCTTTTTTGCCATAATGTTCTATAATTTATAAAAACAAGGGAAATTGCTCAATCAAAAACTGCCCCATTATAGTAAAAATGCCAAAACTGTATAAATCCATAAAGGAAAAATACAGTTTTGGCATTGTGCTACGCATTGTCGGCGGGTTCGATTATCACAAAACGCTTGTTTTTCTCCCGCCTATCGGTGATTAAATAGTCATTATCAAGCAGAAGGCTCCTTACGGTTTGCCAGCCATACAGACGGTTGTTGGGGTTCCGCAGGTTCAATGCCTCAACCATTGCCTGCTTTTCGGCACGAAAAAGCCTTTTTCCCAGATACTCGGCGGGAACAACGATTTCCGGGTTCCCTTCCACCGGGAGATACAAAGTCCGCAAATCACAATTCACACGCCCACGAACCTGAATCTGTGTATCAGGATTTGTGCTATGAACAATCACATAATCCACTTGGGACTTGATTTTCAGGGATGTTTCGGAACTGCTATTGATTATCAGGAGGTCATACTGGGGAGGAATTGTCCAATCCTCTAAAATACTTCTTCGTGCCTCCAACTGTTCTTCGGTCATTTTGTAATCTGGATTGTTGATACTCCAAATACAGACGGGGGAAAAGCCCATTTCCTTCGCTTGCTTCTCAAACTCAATCATCTTATGGATACGGCTGATATAGCACAGCCCTACAGTGCCAATATCAACTTGCGACAGAACAGAATACAGATTGACATAGCCCACAGTTTCCTTGACCTCATACTGTAGCAGTTCTTTCTGGTCAATAGGGATTTCTAAGGCGGGAGCGTTAAAACCATCCCGAATGGTGGCTGGGGTCGCAGTCAGGGCAATTACTGTGGCTTCGCTATACTTAACCGCAAGTTCTAATGCTCCACGGGCAACAGAGTGGTAGTTAGGCATCTGGGAAAAGTGCTGAAACCTCAAAAGGCTGTGGATTTCATCACAGATGATGTAGGAGAACTTCTTATAAAAATCAAGGTGTTTTGAGCAAAGAAGTCCAAACTTTGCGTAGGTAAGGACAACAACGTGGTTATCGGGGTCAAACCACATACCGCCTTCCTCTATCTCTTGGCTCCATCTATAGTATTCGGAAATTGCGTTGTAGTTCCGAACAATCTGTTCCTTGCCGTTAATTGTATCTATCAGATACACAACATTATGAAGGGCATTCACTGTCAGGGAAGGAATGTGGTGAAGGGCAAAATAGGTCTTTCCACTGCCAGTGGGAGCCTTGATAATATTTAGTCTTCCCTTTTGGAGTGCCGAACAATCTACCAGTTCGGACAAATACTTTGTGCCTGTCATAAGCGTTTCCCTTTCATCAGGCGACATTATCCTGTCTTACTGCCCGGAAACCTTGGGCAGTTCAGTGATGTTGCTGGCGGGCTTGGAAGTGTTGGTGGCCTTGGGTTCAGCCTTGACCACCTTATACTTGGTCTTCACACGACCAAGCCGATAATCGCAAATCTCATGCTTGGCCTTGGAGACATTGAAATGGGGGAACAGGTCGAGGAACCAACTCTTGATAGCGGGGAAGCCCACGCCATCATCCCTCATCTTCTTGAGGGTAGCACTCAATACTTCCTGCTTGGTCATCTCCAAATATTCTGCCATCAGCGGGCAAGTCAGTCCCTTATAGGAGTTCTTCTCCTTCTTGGGCTTGATAATCAGGAACGTGTAATCGGGATGCTCTGCCAGCCGTGCCATCAACTCAACATCCTGTGCGGAACCGGGGGTGCCGGACTTCCTGAAATTCAATTCCGTGCCGACAATGTGCTTATGAATGTGGTCGAAGGTAAAGCAGGGGGTGGTAGTCTTAACAGTAGCCTTAACATTCATCATCTGTGCGTCCATAATCATATTCCTTTCTTTTTGTAGGTCGAAACCCTTATTTGTTTGGAGAGATTTGATTTATCTCTCTCATTGATTACACCCACATTATACCGAAGGATATGTCCAATAGATGGGAGGGGTCTGAAACTTTTTCAAGAAATCTTTTGATAGATGATGGGCAGATGATGGTGGGTTGTTCTGGTTTGCTCTTGGATGAGAAAATATGATAGATGGTTGTATAATTTAGGTAAAAGGTCTTGTTTCTTGAACATTTGATGATGTATAATGCTCTTGGTATCAGGCAAGCGGTTCAATTCTGGAACCATCAGGCAGTCCGCATTGGCTGTCATTGGGAAAAATCGTTGGTATTCAGGTGTTTTGGCAGTTTGGGGTGAAGGATTACGTCGGGGTAAAACCCCGACGATGCTTCACACGCATGAGGTCACAGGTTCGAGTCCTGTTGTCTCCACCATGCGGCGAGTCGCCGCTGATATAGAGGATTTGTGTAACGGTAGCACACCGGACTCTGACTCCGTTTGCGGGGGTTCGAATCCCTCATCCTCTGCCAAAAACGCCTGATTTCGAAAGAAATTGGGCGTTTTTCCTTTTCTCTTTTCCCCATCCTCTGTCCAGAAGTCAGACCGCATGCCTACACCCCCCATTTTTCAGGAAAGCATGAGGTCTGAATTGTGTCCAAGAAACTATCTTTATCTGGACAATCCTGCAAAACCGTAAAGGAAGTGTTCAATGATTTCGTTATTTCCCAAACCGCACAGGGATTGTCTGAAGCCACCATCGCCACATACCGCTGTCATATCCACAGTATCTCCAAACATCTGGATATCCAAAAGCCAACGAATACGCTGACCAAAGGGGATTTAAAGGCAATGGTGGGTATCTATGCGCAGGGCGCGACTGGCGCACAACTCCATTTCTTCCTATTATCATCTACCATCGGTGCAAAACGGGACCTTCCTCCTGGTGCAGAGCTGGGAGCGGCTACAGGATCCCCAGGCGATTTGCGTGAAGGCTTTCAAAGTAGTGGAGGAGCCTCAGCGGCGGCATCCCGACGTGCGTGCGTTGGGGATTACCGGGCAGATGCATGGCATTGTTTATCTGAACACCCGGGGCGAATGTGTCAGCCCTTTTTTGTTTTGAGATGATGGTAAGATGCACAACGCTCCTTTCCTCAAGGCCGCAGCAGCGCCACGGCCACATCATTGACATTGGTTCCGGTGGGACCGGTGACAATCAGACTATCTGCTGCTTCCAGGGCATGGTAGGCATCATTGTTTCGCAAAACCGAAAACACGTCCAATCCCACAGCCTGCAGGGCAGCCAGGGTATCGCCATCCACATAGCCGCCTGCGGCTTCGGTGGGACCGTCTGTTCCGTCGCTGCCCACACTGAACACCGCAGCACCCTGGAGCCCCGCAATGCCAGGGGCTGCCGCAAGAGCAAGCTCCTGGTTTCGGCCGCCCTTGCCTTTCCCGGTCAGGTGAACCACCGTTTCTCCCCCGGCAATAAAGGCCATGGGCCGTCCAGCGGATGCATGGGTCTTCAAAACACTGGAAAGGAAACTGCCTGCTTCCTTCGCTTCACAGCAAAGCTGATCGGTCAACAGAACGGGCTCATAGCCCAGCGCTCAGCACTGTGCTGCCGCAGCGGCGCACAACTGCCGAACGCTGCCGGTGATCTGGGTCGTCACATTGGTCAATTCCTTGGGCATCTCCTCCCGCAGGAGGGCTCTGGCCTGTTGGGACAGCCTCAGACTGTATTTCTCCGCAATGGCCAAAGCCTGCCCACAGGTGGAGGAATCCGGATAGGCAGGACCGGAGGCGATCATATCCAGAGGATCCCCCAAAATATCGCTTAGCACAATAGAGAATACCTGGGCCGGGGCACAGGCTTGGGCAAACCGCCCGCCCTTTACCGCCGAAAGGCGTTTGCGGAGGGTATTCATCTCCACAATGTCCGCTCCGCAGGCCAGGAGCTGGCGGGTGACATCCTGAAGCTCTTCCCCGGGGATCAGGGGCTTTTCAAACAGGGCGCTGCCGCCGCCGGACAGCAGGAACAGCACCGTGTCCTCCGGTCCCGCGTTTTCTACCAGGGAGATGGCCTGTCCGGTGGCGTAAAAACCGGCTTCGTCCGGCACCGGGTGTCCTGCTTCATAGCACACAATGCCCGGAATGGTCCCTTTCACATGACCGTACTTTGTAACCACAATACCGCCGTCCACACGGCCTAGGGCATCCACAGCAGCCTTGGCCATCTGCCAGGCGGCAGCACTTTTGGGTGCTGATAGCGCCGATGCCGAAATACACCGGCACCCGGCCCGCCGCCTGATCTACCATGATCCGCAGGCCCCGCTACATTTCCTCTTCTTCCACATGTAGAACTCGCCGTTGCTACCGAAGGCCAGGATGCCACTGACGTCGCCCTCGATGACATAGTCCACCTGATCCCACATACCGGCTTCGTCGATGCGTTCCTCACTGTCAATGACCGTGAGGATGGGCACCGCGACGCCCTTCATGAATTCGGTGTTCATGCTCCGCTTCCTTTCCGTATCAGCGTCCGATCTGGATGCCGGTCAGATACTCATAATACTGGGCAATGGCGCTGTGGTCCTTCTGGCCACCGTCGTGGTTGTGCAGCCACTGCATGACCTCCTGGACCTGGGCCGTCATAGGGACAGGCGCGCCGACGGTGTGGGCGCAATCCAGGGCGTTGTTCAGATCCTTGATGTGCAGGTCGATCTTAAAGCCGGGCTTGTCGTTGCCGGAGACCATCATGGGAGCTTTGGCATTCATAACGGTAGAGCCTGCCAGACCGCCCTTGATGGCCTGGAACACCAGCTCCGGATCCACGCCCGCCTTCTGGGCCAGGGTCAGGGCTTCGGCCAGAGCCTGGATGTTGCAGGCTACGATGATCTGGTTGGCCAGTTTGGTGGTGTTGCCTGCGCCAATCTCGCCGCAGCGGACCACGGAAGCACCCATGGTTTCCAGCAGAGGCTTGTAGGTATCAAATACCTCCTGCTTGCCGCCCACCATGAAGGACAAAGTGCCGTCGATGGCCTTGGGCTCGCCGCCGGAGACGGGAGCGTCCAGCATCTCAATATCCTTCTCCGCCAGAGCCGCGGCGATTTCCTTGGAAGCCACGGGGTTGATGGAACTCATATCGATAAAGACGGAGCCAGCCTTCATATTGGCCGCCACACCGTTTTCGCCCAGCATGACGCTCTTGACCTGAGGGGAGTTGGGCAGCATGGTCAGAATCACATCGCAGGTTTCGCCCAGTTCCTGGTATGTAGCGTACTTGGCGCCGGCAGCCACCAGCTCCTCCACAACCTTCTGGTTGCGGGTGTTGACATACAGCTCGCCAATGCCGCTTTTCAGAATATTTTTCGCCATGGGCTTGCCCATGATGCCAAGGCCGATAAATCCGATTTTCATATTCATTACCTCCATAATTTGTTCTTTATCAGGTGATTGGCGCGGGATTGAAGATGCACATATCGTTGTGGAAGCCGTATTGGTCGCTGTAGGGCTCCTTCAGGCCGCTGGCCACGTCCAGGCCGTAGGGGGTGCCCTGGCCGGTCATGAACACCTGCAGGCCAATGCCGCTGGCCACCTGGCTGGGGCCGCAGACAATGTCGCTGGCAGGGGTAGCCGCGAAGATCAGGCCGTGCTTGGTGGGCTTCTCCGCCGGAGACAGGGTAACGCCGTCCACGATGACGCTTTGACATTGCACCGGGTTGAGCTGCCACATGGGACTGTTGCGCAGGGTAACGTCCTGCAGCAGGACTCTCCGGCACCGGATGGCTAAAAGAAATTCGGGCGCAGCCAATGGCCCGGGCCAAAGATCCGTTGCTCCACCGGAATCCCCTCCTGGTTCATCCTGCGCAGGGCTTTCCGGTCCTCCAGCTGAAGATCCGGTTTATCCTCGGCCCAGGAGGGTTCCACCTGGTGGTGCCAGTTCCACCAGTGCTCCTGATCCGCGCCCCCGTCCAGAATACCGGAACCGGTAACAGAGATGTCCTCTGCGTCACAGGCGTACAGCAGCGCACCGGTACGGTAGATGCCGGCAGGCAGGGTCAGCCGTCCGCCGCCTTCCGCGCTCAGGGCGTCAATCGCGGCTTGCAGCTGCCTGGTCTGCAGCTGCCCAGGATCCGGCAGAACCCGGGCTTGGTTCGGGCCAATGCGCGGGGCCTCGATACCGGATAAAACGGCATTGCGCAAATCGGTTTTGTTCATGAAAATTCCCCTATAGAAATCTCCAAAGGGACTGGAGATTCTCGCGTAGATGTTCGCCGTGCCACTGATGGGGACCGTCACACACCTCATGGAGCAACCGGTCCGGCACGCCCAGGGCTTCGGTGTCAAATCTGCCGTCGCGCCACAGCCAGTCGATAAGCCGCATCAGATCCCATGTCAGCATTCCCAGTACCGGAATCCCCAGAGGCTCTCCAATGTGGGCCAGCCGATAACAATCGCCCTTCAGGCCCTGAGGCAGCTGCCCCATGTCGGCGGCATCCTCCCGCCGTTCGCCGAAACCACGGCAATCCGGACAGGCCGCCACATAGCCGCAGTGGGCCAGCTGCAAGCCGTAGTCATAGTGATATTGATCGATCTTTTCCGCAACTGCCGCATACTCTCGAACCCCAGCCACGGTATATTTTCCCGCGCCTTTGTGGCCAGGGGGACATAGGAACATGGGGGTAGTGCTGCCTGCGCCAGGAGGCACCAGGAGGAGCAGGGTCATAAAGACTTCCGGTTCCACCTGAATGCGCCAATGCTCCCGGCGGATCCCCCCCGCAGCACGATGCCATTCATGTACACCGGCTGCGGCGGGCATAGCTCCATTTTATCAAGTCCCAGCAGCTTTTGCAACAGGGTCCGTGTTTCTTTGCGCCAAACCGCGAACGCTTCGGCCGTGCTGCCCGCAAAGCGGCTTTGCCGGGCCAGCCGGTCAAACTTGCGCAGCATGACAGGCAGGGTTGGCCAGCAGTTTTCAGCGGCAGGCAAACGGTCAGTCATCGTTCACATCCGGGGTCGCGGCAGCTGCTTCGGCTTTGGCTGCCCGCTTGGCTTTGAGATGGATCGAAACGAAGGGCCACACCACGCACAGCACAGAGATCACCAGCAGTGCCAGGGAAATGGGGCGGGTGAAGAATTCGGCGTAGCTGCCATGGGCATAGCTGATACCCTGACGGAAGTAGCGCTCCAGCTTGCTGGACAGGATGAAGGCCAACACCAAGGGGCTGGTGGGCAGGCCCGCCACGCTCATGAACAGGGACAACAGGCACAGAGCCACCAAGCTCTTCAACATCGTGTCCGTGGGTGGCCACGGCATCAACAACGGCCTGATCCCCATTGTGGCGTATAACTTTGGCGCAAAAAGAAGGCGCGGATTGGAAGCGCAATAAAGCGGGCAATGCTCTATTCCGCCGCGATCTACCTGGTCTTCCTGGCCGTTCTCCTGATCGCCCCGGGCTGGGTACTGCAGCTGTTCGATGCCTCCGACTATATGATGGCGATTGGAATTCCTGCCTTACGGATTTTGTCCGTAGCGTGGCTGAGGGCTATTCCCAATCTAGCCTGGGCAGCGGCGCTTCAGGGACTGTCCCTGGGAACAAAGAGTATGTATCTGAACCTGATGCGGGGCAAAACCTCCTTCGTCATCGCCCACCGGCTCTCCACCATTCAGAACGCGGACAAGATTCTGGTGGTGGACCACGGGGATGTCGTCGAGCAGGGAACCCACGAAACCCTGATGCTGCAAAAGGGCTTCTACTATCAGCTCTACGCCAGCCAGTTCGCATAACATAGTTAACGCCCCAATTCCCGGAGGAATTGGGGCATTCATCATCTCATCGGATTCTTTGAGTGCTTTCCTTGCTCTGTAAGGTGATCGGAACGATCTCGTGACAGGCGCTGCCCCGATCCTCGATGCAGCAGCGCAGCAACTCCAGGCTTCGCTCCGCCAGATCTTCCACATCCTGTACCACGGTGGTCAGCCTGGGTACGGTGTATTCGCCGATGGTCAGGCCATCCAGACCCATCACCGATACATCCTCCGGAACTCGCTTTCCCGCGTCGTTCAGCGCCCGGATGGCGCCGATGGCCATAACATCGGACATGGCAAACAGGGCAGTGAACGCCCGGTTTCTTTCCAGCAAGGCCTGGGCAGCATGGTATCCAGCCAAGTAGGTAAAGCGGGAGGTCTCATAGTCCAGCTCCTCATCGAAGGAAATGTCGCATTCCCGGAATGCCTCCAGACATCCCCGGTAACGCAGGCGGGCAGCATCCGATGTCTGCCGGGAACCGCCGATCACCACAATCTTTCGGTGCCCCAGTTCCACCAGATGCCGGATCGCCATTTTGGCAGCCAGCACGTCGTCGGAGGACACACTGGAGAGATTGTCAAAGGACAGTTCCGCTGCGGAGCTGGTAACCAATACACAGGGCTGCTCAATTTTGGGGAAATCCTTCCGAAAATTCTCCTGATTTCCTCCCAGGAACAAAACGCCAAGGGGTTTTTTCTCCCGGCACAGCTGAACCGCACGCTGCACCTCATTTTCATTTTCGTCGATGTAATCCACCGTCAGCGGGTGGGGGCCCCCGGCAATACGTGCCTGAATGGAAACCAGCAGCTCGTCAAACAGCTCATTTTGATGGCTCTTGCAGATGGCCAAAATCGAGGTGCCGTGCTGCTGTTTCAGCTGCTTGGCATTGGAATTGAGCTGAAACCCGGATTCCTCGGCGGCCCGGAGGATAATCTCTCTGGCCTGCTCGCTGACATGGGGCTGATGATTCAGCACACGGGAAACAGTACCCAAGCTGTAACCGGTTTGGGCGGCCAGATCTTTAATAGTCATAAAACAGTCTCCTTTCTATCGTATTGTCTTGGAAACGTTTACATTTTTCAGCAGTTATTATACTGCACATCACCCGTTTTTGCAAGTACCTGACGGCATCTTTCCGCAGTCTTTCTGTTGCACCGGTGTAAAAACAGGCGTATAATAAAGGGGAAAGAAGGGATTTTTATGAAACGGTTTCTGCGTGTCGCCATCCCACGGCACCATCCTGCCGCAAGCCTGTCCTGCCTGATGATGGCAGCGTCGGCTCTGCTGCGGCTAGGGTACTATCTGCCCAGGGAGATGGACCTGTTCACCTTGCTGGTTCAGCTGCTGCTTCCGGTTCTGGCTGCCTGCGCCTTTTTGCTGGGCATGGCTCTGGGCGGCAGACAGGCAAAGGCAGGGGTACTGACTGCGCTTGTTCTGGGCGTGGCCTTTTTTCTCATCAAGGCAACCACCTTTTCCCCGCTCCATCAGGCGCTCTGCACACTCCTATACCTGACAGTATTGGCCCTGTTTTCCGCTACACTGTTGGGATTTCTGCCAACAAAGAAACTGCTGTACCCCCTGTTTGGTTTGCCGCTGCTGTTCCACATTTTTGTGGAAGATCCCGGAAAGTATTTCTTTGCCGATCCACCGGTGCCGGTATGGGACTGGCTGCCGGAAATCAGCGTACTGTGCATCATGGCGGGATTGCTGAGCCTGTCCGTCAGTCTGGAGTGTTCCGCCGGAAAATAATCGTCTTGCTCCGCGCATAAGGAAACCGCCACCCAAACGGATGGCGGTTTCTTATGTTGCGGAAAATTACAGCAGAGTGGAGAAGTGCTTGATGGTACGGACCATCTGAGAAACATAGGAGTTCTCGTTGTCGTACCAGGAAACGACCTGCACCTGGCTGGTGCCGTTGCCCAGGTTGATGACCATGGTCTGGGTGGCATCGAACAGGGAGCCGAAACGCATGCCGATGATGTCGGAGGAGACGATCTCGTCCTCGTTGTAGCCGAAGGACTCGGTAGCGGCAGCCTTCATGGCGGCGTTGATCTCGTCCTTGGTGACGGACTTGGCGCAGACAGCGTTCAGGATGGTGGTGGAGCCGGTGGGGGTGGGAACACGCTGAGCAGCGCCGATCAGCTTGCCGTTCAGCTCGGGGATGACCAGGCCGATGGCCTTGGCAGCGCCGGTGGAGTTGGGAACGATGTTCACAGCGCCGGCACGGGAACGACGCAGGTCGCCCTTTCTCTGGGGGCCGTCCAGGATCATCTGGTCGCCGGTGTAGGCGTGGATGGTGCACATAATGCCGGACTGAATCTTCCAGCCGTCGTTCAGAGCCTTGGCCATGGGAGCCAGGCAGTTGGTGGTGCAGGAAGCGGCGGAGATGATGTTGTCTTCCTTGGTCAGGGTCTCATGGTTGACGTTGTAAACGATGGTGGGCAGGTCGTTGCCGGCAGGAGCGGAGATGACGACCTTCTTGGCGCCGGCGTCGATGTGCGCCTGAGCCTTGGCCTTGGAGGTGTAGAAGCCGGTGCACTCCAGCACAACGTCCACACCCAGCTCGCCCCAGGGCAGCTCGGCAGCGTTGGCCTTGGCGTAGATGGTGATCTTCTTGCCGTCGACAACGATGTTGTCCTCGCCAGCCTCAACGACATGGCCCTGAGCAGCGTAGTTGCCCTGAGTGGAGTCGTACTTCAGCAGGTGAGCCAGCATCTTGGGGGAAGTCAGGTCGTTGATAGCGACGACTTCGAAGCCCTCAGCGCCGAACATCTGACGGAAAGCCAGACGGCCGATACGGCCAAAACCATTGATTGCAACTTTAACAGACATGGTGATTCCTCCATTTTATTTACTGCAACGCAGTATTATTTACACGGTATGTACGGGATTCGATATCTCCGTACGGATTTATTATACAATAAGGAAACATCGTTGTAAACTGTCAAAAATGTACAATTCAGAAACTTTCCTCAAAAAAATCGGTGCAAATTGCTTATAGCGGCCATTGCTGTGCTGTGCGCCCACAAAAGCAGAAAAAAATCCGGAGCGTTCTGTGCGTCCCCTCCGGATTTTTGTTTTTCTCTGGCGGTCAGCGTGTCAACACATCAGGCTTCCCAAATCACAGAGGACTCAGGAGCGCAGATGGCAATGTAGGTATTACCCACACCCAGATCCAGAGGCTCTCCGTCAGCTGTAAAGAAGCAGAAGGGCTCCTTGTCGCCGTCGCAAGCCCAGATGATGGGGATAATCTTGCCGCCGCAGGCGAAATAACCGGTGCCGCCGGCGTTGAAATCCGCTACAAAGTAGATGCCGTTCGTGGTGATATCCGCGTTCATGATGATGACATTCCGGAACATCTCCGTCTCCTCGGTGAGCAGATCCTGCATGACCTTACCGTACTGATTAAAGACATACTTTCCGGCCTCTGCATCGTAGGTCATAACGGTCTGCTTCTTGGCCCCGCCATAGGCGAAAGTCAAGGAGATCTTACCAGCATCCTCGCCGTCTGCGGGAGTGCCGTCCTCGGTGAAGGTCAGGCCGTAGTCCCGCTCCAGGGTCATGGGCATCCCCTGGGATTCGGCGTAGGCCTTGATGCCGGAACCAATGCCGTAAAGGGTATTCTCATAGGAGCGCTTGTGTTCCTCGTCCCGGTAGGATGCGCCGGAGGAGGCAACGACCCAGGAATCGATATTGAAATTCTCGATTCCACGATTTTTCGCATCCGCCAGCGCCTGGCTGGAGCCGCCCGCGTGGGACAGGATCAGATCATAGTGCTGGGCCAGCTGGTTGAAGATCGGCCGGGTGGAGCGGGTGGAGCCAATGGCATCTACCGACTCGATATCGGTAAACAGGGCCAGGCAGCGGATGATGTTGTTCCGATTGACAAAGGTCTCAATCAGAATATCCGCCTGGGTGACACCCACATGGGGAATATTCTCCTCCATGTTGCTGACGGTGTTGGCAAAGATGCGGCCATTGAAAGGCGCATCCAGAATTTCTCCGTTCAGGGGATTGCGGAAGATCTCGGGCTCCGTGGGAACGGTAGTAGGTTCGGTAGTAGGCTCTGCAGTCGCTTCCGCAGCCGGTGCAGTCGTCTCGGGAACAGCCGCCGCAGTGGTCTCAGGTGCCTTGGAAGCATTGGTCTTACTGCCGCAGCCGCACAGGAACATAGCCAAAACCAAAGTCAATGCGATAATTCGTTTCATCATTCTCGTCCTTTCCTATTTCAATTTGATATAAAAAAATCACATTCCGCGTATCGGGCATAGGATTTGCGATTTCTGGCCGGAGGTTACTCAGATACCGTCTCCAGAAGAATTCCCTCCATGGTCTTGCCCAGGGAGTAGTAGAACACATTGTCCCGGGAGGGGCTCAGATCGGGCATCAGGCCCCGCTGTGCATAGACAGCATAGTACCCAAACATAACCGGAATGATCCGGCCGTCCTCGGCCAGCTTTTTGTAGAGGTTATAGTAGTTACCGCTGTCCTGGAGCGCGTTTTTCACCATGTCATACAAGGTCTCATTGGCCAGGCTTCCCCAGCTCATCTCGCCCCAGGGACGAAAAAACTCCGTCAGGTCCATGTTGGCAGACAGCCGGGTCATGCCCAGATAAATGTCATAGTTCAGATTCTTCAGCGCAGCTTCATAAGCGGTGCCGGAATATTCCATGGTCGTGCAGGTCAGGCCCAGATCTGTCAGCGTTTCGGCAATGCTCCGGGCGATCCGGACGCGGGCGGAATCGGCACTGTTGACCAGCAGCCGCAGCTCCTGATCTCCCCCTTTTTCCTTTTGCGGGATCCGATAGCTGCCCAGCTTCTGCAGGAATTTCATGGAATCATACTCATATTTGGAGGCCAGGGTGGTGCTGTAGTAGCTTTCTTTGGGGGAACAAGGCAGCGTTACGGTATCCACAAGGCTATTATAGGCATCCTCGGCCAGGGCAGCCCGGTCGATGGCGTAGGTCAGAAACGTACGCAGCGTGCCATCCTCAAAGAAATCACTGTAGTAGATATTGCAGCCAATGTACATAAAGTAGCCGCTCTCGATCTCCCACAGCTCATAGTCGCAGCGATATTCTGCAAAGGAGTCACTCATGGGATTGGTGCAGACCACGCTGACATCGCCAAACTGAAATTCATCCCGAACCTCAGAAGGAGAGGAAACCTCCACCAGAGGAATATATTCGTCAGTGGCAGGAATCTTCAGATTGCCGCACCACCAGTTGGACAGTCTCTGCAATGACGCACCGCCCGCGCCTTCTACAAACACGTATGGGCCGGTGCCCCTGGGATGCTCCGCTTCCACATCTGCCGCTTTGACGATGGGGATGTCCAACAGCAGCGGGAGATTCTGGTAAGGCGTGTCCAGATAAAACACAATGCCGCCATCGTCCGAAGCCTCAATGCTGGTAAAGTGGTAAAATCGGTTCTTATAGTAGTCGTTTTCCTTGGCCTTTTCATAGGTGGCGATCACATCCTGGGCCGTGACTCTGGATCCGTCGGAGAAAGTAGCGTCGGATTCCAGGTAGAAGGTCCAGGTCTTGCTGTTGGAAGAGACCCGGTAGCTGGCACACAGGATGGGGGTCGCGTTCTTTTGATTGTCCACAGCAAAGAGGCCCTGATACATTAGCGACATCAGCACCCGGTTGGTATAATCGCTGCCGAACAGCGGATTCAGGGAGCGGTCCGGGTAGTACGCCAGGGTCAGCTCCTGGTGGTCCTCTTCCTCCGGCATGATGTCCTCCGGGTCCTGGCCTTCCATCAGAATGGCATTGCCGGTGGCCACATAGCCGGAGTTGTCAATTTTTCTGGAGCAGCCGGAGAACACCGGGAGCATCAGGGCAATGGCTAACAGAAGAGACAAAAGTCGTTTCATCTTTTTCCCTCCCCGCACACGATCACTGCGCCTTGAGAACCCCGCTCTCCCATGGTTGCCCGGTGGGACCAGAAGCGGTCGCTCTGGCAGTAGGTACACGCGTCGCTGATTTCAATGCGTGACACTCCGGCCCGGCGCAGGACCAGAGCGTTCAAGCCCTTCAGATCCAGATGATATTTGCCGCCCCGCTTTTCGATAAACGGTTCTGCCGCATCGCCGAAAGCAGCACGCATAGCCTCCGGGACATCCGCGTCGGTTTCGAAATGGCACTGAGCAATATTGGGGCCGATGGCGGCGCAAATGTTTTCGGGCTTGCAGCCGAAATTACGAACCATGGCCTCCACGGTTTTTGCGCCGATACCCTTAGCAGTGCCCCGCCAGCCAGCATGGGCGGCCCCTACCGCGCCGGTAACAGGATCGTACAGCAGCAGCGGGGTGCAGTCGGCGGTGAAGACCATCAGCGCCACACCGGGCGTGCCCGTCACCAGGGCATCGCACTCAGGATAATCCCGGTGGCACAGCCCTGCGGCCTCCTTTTCCGTCACCACCCGGACGATGTCAGAATGGGTCTGCCGGGTCATCACCAGCTTTTTCGGGTCAAAGCCCACAGCATTCGCAAGAATATGGATGTTTTTCTCCACATTCTCCATGGTATCGCCCCTGCCAAAGGCAAGGTTCAGGCTGGCCTGGGTTCCGGTACTAACCCCGCCGTAACGGGTTGTGAAGCAGTGGGGGACGTCGATTCCCTCGGCGGTGAGATATTCTAAAGTTCCTTGTTTGTTTGTGATGATAGACATAATGTAAGTGTGGAGTTTGGCGTGTGGAGTGTGGAGTGAAGGGAATGGTGAAGCAACTCCACGCTCCACACTTCACACTCCACACTGCTGCATATCACTGCTCGCTCAGCTTGTCCTTCTGCATACAGCACTTCTTATACTTTTTTCCACTGCCGCAGGGGCAGGGATCGTTAGGACCGACCTTCTTTTCCTTGCGGACAGGCTGCTTTTTCACCGCTGTCTTTGTGGCCGCGGCAGTGCCGGTCTCCTTGGCAACTTTTTCCCGCTTGACCTCCTGGGTCGGACGCAGCTGCACCAGGAACATCCGGCGGATGGTTTCCTCCCGGATCGCCGCCACCATGGCCTCAAACATCTGGTAGCCTTCCTCTTTATAGGCCACAACGGGATCGTGCTGGCCGTAAGCCCGCAGGCCGATGCCCTGCTTCAGGTCGTCCATGGCGTCGATGTTGTCCATCCAGTATTCGTCCACCACCCGGAGCATGACCACACGCTCCAGCTCCCGCATGACCTTGGGCGTGTAAGCGGCTTCCTTGGCTTCGTAGGTCTTCTGGGCAATCTCATAGATGGTCTCCGTCAGCTCCTGGGCGCTCTTGCCCACGAGCTGCTCCTTCCGGCCCGCCAGGGTACCTCTGGCGAAGTAGATCCCCTCCATAGTGGCCGCCAGACGGTTCAGTCCGCTTTCCTCCGCCACGCCGCCGCTTTCGCTGAGGGCAGCGGTGACGTTGGACTCCACCAGGGCCTGGAGCATGGTCATCATGTTCTCCCGCAGGTCCTCGCCGTCCAGCACCTTCTGACGCTGGGCATAGATGACCTCACGCTGGGTATTCATAACGTTGTCGTATTCCAGAACATTCTTTCTGGCCCGGAAGTTCCGGGATTCCACGTTCTTCTGGGCGTTTTCCACAGCATTGGACAGGATCTTGGCGTCAATAGGCGTGTCCTCGTCCAGCCCCAGGGAGTCCATCATGCCCATGACCTTGTCCGTGGAGAACAAGCGCATCAGGTCATCCTGGAGGCTCAGATAGAAGCGGCTTTCACCGGGATCTCCCTGACGTCCGGAACGGCCCCGCAGCTGGTTGTCGATCCGGCGGGACTCATGGCGCTCGGTGCCGATGATATACAGGCCGCCGGCTGCGCGGACCTTCTCCGCCTCGTCGGCAATTTCCGCCTTGTATTTTTTCAGCAGCTCCTCATACTTGGCCCGGACGGCCAGAATCTCGGGATCACCGGTCTCAGCATAGGAGTCCGCCTCCTGCAGCAGTTCCTCCGCAATATCCTGTTTACGAAGCTCCGCCTTTGCCAGATACTCCGCGTTGCCGCCCAGAACAATGTCCGTACCACGGCCTGCCATGTTGGTGGCGATGGTGACAGCGCCGAATTTACCGGCCTGGGCCACAATCTGGGCTTCCATCTCGTGGTACTTGGCGTTCAGAACGTTGTGGGGAATGCCCTCGCGCTTCAGCAGCTTGCTGAGGACTTCGCTCTTCTCAATGGAGATGGTGCCCACCAGCACAGGCTGACCCTTGGCGTGGCAAGCCTTCACCTGCTGGATAATGGCCCGGAACTTGCCCGCCTCGGTCTTATAAACCACATCCGGACAGTCCCGGCGGATCACCGGCTTGTTTGTGGGTATCTCCACCACATCCAGATTGTATATCGCCGCGAATTCCTCCTGCTCGGTCAGAGCGGTACCGGTCATACCGGAGAGCTTATCGTACAGGCGGAAGAAATTCTGGAAGGTGATGGTTGCCAGGGTCTTGCTTTCGCTGGCCACCTGAACACCTTCCTTGGCCTCGATGGCCTGGTGGAGGCCCTCGTTATACCGGCGGCCATACATGAGCCGTCCGGTGAACTCGTCCACGATGATGATCTGGCCGTCCTTCACCACATAGTCGATGTCCTTCTTCATCAGGCCCCGGGCCTTCATGGCCTGGTTAATGTGATGGCTCAGCGTGGTGTTTTCCGCGTCCGCCAGGTTTTCCACGCCGAAATACTTTTCCGCCTTGGCAATGCCCTTGGCGGTCAAGGAGACGGTACGGGCTTTCTCGTCCACGAAATAATCGCAGTCGTAATCGTCGTGGACCTCCTTATCCTCGGTTTTGGCAAAGACCTGCTTTTTCAGGGTAGAAACGAAGTAGTCCGCCATCTCATACAGCTTGGAGGAGTCCTCGCCCTTGCCGGAAATAATCAGAGGGGTCCGGGCTTCATCAATGAGGATGGAGTCCACCTCGTCCACAATGGCAAAGGCATGCCCCCGCTGAACCAGTTCCTGTTTATAGATAGCCATATTGTCCCGCAGGTAGTCGAAGCCAAGCTCATTGTTGGTGCAGTAGGTAATGTCGGCGGCGTAGGCAATCTTGCGCTGCTCCGGCGTCATACCGGGAATCACCAGGCCCACACTCAGGCCCATATAGCGGTAGACCTTGCCCATCCACTCGGAGTCACGCTTGGCCAGGTACTCGTTGACGGTAACCACATGGACGCCCTTCCCTGTCAGGGCGTTTAAGTAGCAGGGCAGAATAGCCACCAGGGTCTTGCCTTCGCCGGTCTTCATTTCGGCGATGCGGCCCTGGTGCAGCACAATGCCGCCGATAAGCTGCACGGGATAGGGACGCATACCCAGAACCCGGTCAGCGGCCTCCCGAACAGCGGCGAAGGCCTCAGGCAGCAGATCGTCCAAGGTTTCCCCCTGGCCCAAACGCTGCTGAAACTCAGCGGTTTTGCCCTTCAGCTCTTCCTCAGACAGGGCCTTATAGGTGTCCTCCAGGCCCAGGATTTTATCCACTGTCGGCTGGATCTTCTTGATCTCCCGCTGGGAGCGGGTGCCGAACATTTTGTCGAAAAGTCCCATTTCAATCTCCTTTTTATAGCAAATGGCGATAACAAACCAATTTTAGGTATTATAGCACACCTATGCAGAGAATAAAAGTCGAATTTATGAACAAATCGAATGGAAGCATTAAGATTTTCTTGGGCCGTATTCCAAAATCGTCGTTTATTGCGTGGCCCATGAAGCAGCTGAGCAGTTCCTCCGCCCGGCATATCCGTTCATCCGGTGAGAAGGAACGTGTCCCGGCAACCCAATCCAGGCACAGAAATAATTGATTTTCTTTGAAGATAATCGAATCAAGAAAAATAGCCCATAATTATCAATTTCCGAGGCAGAAACGACTTCACAACACGCCAAGCGTAAACGGTCATTTACCTGTTATACACACATTTTATCGATCCCCGAAGGGGATGCCTTCATTTTACGTTCCGCATGATTCCCCCTCCCCGGCGGTCCCCCGCGCCAGGGCCGCGATGGCTTCCGCCAATTGCTCCGCCGCCAGCAGGGCTTCGTCATGGGTGTTCCCCGCCGCGCCCACTTCGATCAGCAGCGCACCGGGGCACAGGTCCTGGTTAAAGCGCTGGGACCGCAGCTGCAATGGCCGGGTAATGCCTGGGCACTGGGTTTCCAACTGGGCATGAAGCTTCAGCGCCAGGCTCAGGTTGTCCTCATAGGCTTCATGATTGGTTCCCAGAACCACCATCAGTTGGGCGGCTTTTTCCCCGTTGACATTCGCCAGGGTCCGCAGCTGACCATTGGCCCCCTCCGAAGCATCCCGGTGGAGGTCCAGCACCAGTTGAATGGTGGGATATTCCTCAAGATAAGCCCGGATGGACTTCCGTGCATCGGTGTAAGAGCCGTTGTAGGATGGGTAGTCGTGGATCTCCCGGTCCTGGACGGCGTCGATGCCGTTTTCCGCCAGAATCTCCCGAACCCGCGCCCCAATGGAGAGCATATTGTAGTTTTCATCCAGCGTCCGCCAGGAAGCGGTCTCCTTATAATTTTCCCCGTTTTTGGTGTAGCTTTCCGTGGAGTGGGTATGCAGGATCAACACGGTAGGCCCATCCCCCCGCAGATCCCAACGCAGCTCCTGGGCCAAAAGCGACCCGATATCCGGATCTTTGGCACAGGCGTAGTACACCTCGACAATCTCCGGATCGGAAAAGCACGGAAGGGGCGATTCCGTAGGCTCCGGAATCGCAGGAGCCGGAGATTCCACGAAATCCGGCGAAAAAACCTCCAAAGACGGCGAAAACCGGACATCACGTCCGGTTTCTAGGTATGTCAGGAATGCGGCGGTATTTGGTTGTGTCAGCCAGGAAACGACCTTTGCCGGGAACCCCGAAGCAAAAAGCCGGAACACTATCGCGCATAGGATCGCCGCCAGCCCCACCCGCGCAGCCCGATGCCGCTGATCCAAATACACACCTCCCTGGTAGTTGTAAATTGTAAACGGAAAGTTATTTGAGTGTGGAGTTTGGAGTGTGGAGTGTGGAGTTGACTTGGATTTTCCTGTAAGCAAGTCTAAAATCCTTTCCAAGTGGAGATCGGAGGTACAGAGTCGCTCCTTCTGAGCATAACTCCACACTCCACTCTCCACACTCCACACTCACCTCGGTTTCCACTTGGGTCTTGTCCGCAGCTCGACCCGGAGTTTTTGGAAAAAATCGGTGAGCAATTCGCCGCATTCGGTTTCCCGAACGCCGCATTCCACCTCCGGATGGTGGTTGAAATTCATGTCGAACAGGGCGCAGACTGACCGGACCGCACCGCACTTTTGGTCGCTGGCTCCGTAGACCACCCGGGGAATCCGGGCGTTGAGAATGGCTCCGGCGCACATGGGGCATGGCTCCAGTGTCACATACAGCGTACACTCCCAAAGCCGCCAGCCGCCCAGATTGCGGCAAGCCTCAGAAATAGCCTCGATCTCGGCGTGGGCCAGAGCGGACTTGTCTCCCTCCCGACGGTTGCGCCCCCGTCCGACGATTTCGTCCCCACGGGTGATGACGCAGCCCACAGGAACCTCTCCGTCGTCAAAGGCTTCCTTCGCCAGCTTCAACGCTTCATCCATGAAACAGGTATCTTCCATATACGCAACCTCACGGTCATATGGGCAGCCCCGCAAGGATCTACGGTGCCAGTATAGCAGAATCAGAAGAAAAATTCTGTCTAACCCGGTCCCGGGGAACAATGGGAGCCCCGCAATATCTTATATCTTCTTTCCGCTCTCCGGCAGGAAGCCCTCGAAAATGGGCAGCCACCCTTCCGCCACAGCGGTGTCATATTCCTCCTGGCTCCGCAGGGTCCAGCTGACCCCCTGGGCCTTCCACAGCTTCCGGCACAGGAAGTTGCTGGGCGTATCCTTCCGATGGGCATAGTTGTAGGCAATGAAATCCGGGACCGTCAGGAAATTCAGCAGATTGTGGGTCAGCGCAAACCGCAGAAGATCCGGCAGATCATTGCGGCCTTTCAGGAAATTTTCCGACAACTGTCCCCGAATGACATTGGGCCGGTTCCGCTTCAGCCAAGCAATGCACTTCGGATCAAAGGATTCCATGCAGTAACCCCCCTGGTAGGTCTCCAGCATTTTACAGGCGGCCTCGGCCAATTCGGCGTGATTGCCGTCCGTACTCTTCAGCTCCACGATCAAAGGCGCCTTGCCCTGGAAGAGGGTCAGCACATCCATGAATTCCGGGATGGTTTCCTCCGTCCCCTCCAATGGATAGTCCGCCAGCTGCCCCGTAGTCAGATCCTCCAGCCGGCCCGCCTGTCCGGTTGTGCGGTTGAGCAGAGAGTCATGCATCACCGCCAGATTGCCATCCTTCAGCAGATGTACGTCCAGCTCAATACCGTAGCCGCCCTCCAGAGCGGCCCGGAAGGCAGCCATGCTGTTCTCTGGCACGCCGTTTCCATGAAGGCCCCGGTGGGCATAAGACCAGCCCTGCAAATCCTTCACGCCAAGGTTGCTGTGACGGCAGCGGATGGCCAAAAAATAGAGAAGAATTAAAAAAACAAACAATTTCAGCATAAAACCCGTCCTTTCTGTGGCCCCAGTATACCATCTTCCTTATGGAAATGCAACCGTTTTCGGAATGTAAAGAAACGGTAAACATTTTGTTCCATTTCCGTGAAAGCGACGTAAAGAACTTGCGAATTTCCTCCGGCATGGTATAATAGCACCAATAACAATTTTGAGGCGATGGAAAATGAAAAAAATGCTGTTTATTATGAACCCTTTTGCGGGACAGAAGAAGGCAAACAAAGCCCTTTCTGAAATCCTGCTGATTTTTTCCCAGGCGGGATATGAGGTCATCACACACATGACCATCGGCCAGGGCGATGCCGCGGCTGCGGCCCAGAAGTGGGGGAAGATTATGGATGTGGTGGTCTGCTGCGGCGGCGACGGCACTCTGAACGAGACAGTCACCGGTCTGCTCCGGGCTGGCGCCAAGACTCCCATCGGCTATATTCCCGCGGGAACCACCAACGACTTTGCTTCCAGCCTGAACCTGTCCGGCAATATGCTCCAGGCAGCCAGGGACATCGTGGAAGGGGAGCCCGTTCCCTACGATGTGGGCAAATTCGGCGACCGGTATTTCTCCTATGTGGCATCCTTTGGTGCGTTCACAAAGTCCAGCTATGTGGTGCCCCAAAACATCAAGAACGCCCTGGGGCACACTGCCTATGTGCTGGGCGGAATCTCTGAAATTTCTCAGATCCGTAAGGAGCACATCCGCATGGAGATCGACGGCCAGGTCGTAGAGGATGATTTTCTCTTCGGCGCCATCTGCAATTCCACCTCCATCGGCGGCATCCTGACCCTGGATCCCAAGCAGGTGGACATGGGCGACGGCCTGTTCGAAATCCTGCTGGTTCGGGCTGCCCGCAATCTGGAGGAGATCGGCGAGTGCATCCGGGCTGTTCAAAGCCAGAAGTACAACTGCGAAATGATCACCTTCCGCAGCGCCAGAAGTGTAAAGATTTTTGCCGACCCGGAAATGCCCTGGACACTGGACGGAGAGCGAGAGGATGGCCACAAGGAAGTGATGGCGGAAAACCTCCACCATGCCATCCGCCTGATACAGAAACGGGATGCCAATGATTAATTCCACACTGTGTTATGTCACCTGCGGCAGCGACGTTCTGATGCTCCACCGGGTGAAGAAGAAAAACGACATCAACAAAGACAAATGGATCGGTATCGGCGGCAAGTTTGAGCCGGAGGAAAGCCCCGACGAATGCCTGCTGCGGGAGGCCAAGGAGGAAACGGGGCTGACATTGACCTCCTGGCGCTGCCGGGGTGTCGTGACCTTCCTGAACGATTGCTGCGAAGGGGAGTACATGTACCTGTTCACCGCCGACGGTTTTGAAGGGGAACTGGCAGAGTGTGACGAAGGGGATTTGCAATGGGTCAGCCGGGACTTCCTGGACAAGCTGCCAAAGTGGGAAGGGGATCGGATTTTTCTGGAGCTTCTATGGCAGGACGCCCCGTTTTTCCTGCTGACCCTGCGCTACAGCGGAGACACTCTGGTGGAAGCGGTGCTGAACGGCAAAAAAATCAGATAATTTTCATGGGAGAGCCGCCCAGTGCGGCCCTCCCACATTTTATTTCTCCATCCCTTCCCGGAGCCGCCGTCCAAATTCTTCACTTATGGGCTCTTTCTGCTTCAGCTGGGCAGCAAATTCCCTGGGGGTTATCTGGTATTCCGCTTTGAAAGCACGGTAGAAATTGGAATAGTCTCCGAAACCGCAGTGCTGGTAAACCTCCGACGACGGCTTGCCCTCCTGCATCATCTGCTTGGCCATAATCAGCCGCTTCTGGACAATATATCGGTGCACCGAAGTGCCCACCAGCCGCCCGAACTCCCGAGACAGGTGGTATTTACTGATAAAAAATTGATTGGCAAGAAAATCCAGCGTCAGATCCTCGCTGTAATGGGTATTGATGTAATTAAGAACCAGGTACACCAACGAATCTGAAGCTACTTTGGCTTCTGCCTCTTTGTTCTGCTGTTTCGACTGACGGTTCAGCTGGATCAGTATCTGCACAAGATAGCTCACCGCGAAGTATTCGCTGCAATATTCCTGAGACTCCGTCTCCAGCATCAGCTGTTCCAATTCATAGATCAGTACCTGCCGCATGGCGCTTTCCGGGCGCAGCAGATTGGTATGGCCCGGTGCGGTGGTATCAAAGCAGGCCGTCAGATCATTCTCCGGCGGGCTGAGGCTCTCCAGAAAACTCTTGTTGATCCACAGCACGATCCGTTCATAGCTGCGCTGCTCCTTTCCAAAAATCGGCTGGTGCAGCTCCAGGGGATTGATCAGCAGGATGTCTCCGGCATTAAGCAGATAGCTGCGGCTTTCCACATTATACCGGACGTTTCCGGACAGGAAAAAATAAAGCTCATAAAAGTCATGATGATGCAGCGCCACCTCCTGCATATACGAATCCTTGTATCGAAAAATCTCATAAGTATTGCGCTGCATATGCTGGCGGGTATTGAACTGCTGTGTCCTGGAGGCCATGACGTTTTTCCTCTCTTTCCTGTTTTTCTTCCAAACCGTCCTGCTTTTCCACCGGATCCTGTTTTGAAAAGCATATAGCAATTTTTGCAATGTGTCAAGCAATTTTTACAATGAAGTTTGCAAAAAATTGTGCTATCATAGTAGATGTGAACAAAAAGGCGCTCTTCCACGGGCTTTCCCTTAGTAATTTGTACAACATGTATAAAAACGCTATTGGTAATTTGTGAAATCCGAAGAAAAAGGAAGGAGAACCATTCGATGACTGACAAAATCATGATCTCCGGCTTTGCCGACGAGATCGACCCCCAGCTGGATGTTCAGCTGAAGGTCGTCAAGGCGCTGGGCATGGAGCACATCTGTCTCCGGGCTGCCGACGGCAAAGGAATTGCGGACTATTCCGTAGAGGAATTCCAGGAGCGCATCCTGCCCCGTCTGAAGGCCGCTGGTATCAAGATTTCCTCGCTGGGCAGCCCCATCGGCAAGATCGGTATTCACGATGAGGATGCCTACGCCACCCAACTGGAGCAGCTGGATACCCTGTGCCGGATCTGCAATCTGGCGGACTGCAAGTACATCCGCATGTTCAGCTTCTGGATGCCCAAGGGCGAAGATCCCGACAGCTATACAGATCTGGTATTGGAAAAGCTGGCAGGCTTTGCAAAAGTTGCGGAAAAGTACGGCGTGATTCTGATCCACGAGAACGAAAAGGATATCTATGGCGACATCGGCCGCCGCTGCAAGGTCATTCTGGATCGGCTGGCAAGTCCCCATTTCAAGGCCGCTTTCGACTTCGCCAACTTCGTCCAGTGCGGAGAGGATCCGGCGGAATGCTGGGAGCTGCTGAAGGAGCATGTGGTCTACATCCACATCAAGGACGCGGTTCACGGCAACAATGAGAACGTCCTGTGCGGCACCGGCGACGGCAAGATCCCCCAGCTGCTGAAACAGGCCATCCGGCAGGACGGCTACGAAGGCTTCCTGACCCTGGAGCCCCACCTGGTTCTGTTTGCCACATTGCAGAGCCTGGAGACCGAGGATGCCGCCAAGGTCATCGCCCACAACAAGGCAAAGGATGGCGCCGAGGGCTTTACCATGCAGTTTAATGCCCTGCAGGAGATCCTGAAAGCGATTTAATCAGAAATCCGGCTCCCAGGAGCCATAAACCAAAGTCAACATCGTACATTAAGTAAGGAGAATGCAACATGGACAACAAAATTCGTTACGGTATCATTGGCTTCGGCGCACAGGGCAGCTCTTACTGCAACATCCTGACCGGTACCGCCGCTTTCGCCGGCATGCCCGCCGCCGCTATCCCCCCTCACTGCGCTCTGGGCGCCATCTGCGACAACGATCCCGCCAAGCGGGAGGCTGCCAAGGCCAAATATCCCGACATCCCCGTTTACGAGGACTACAAGGACATGATCGCCTCCGGCAACTGTGACGCCGTCATTACCACCGTTCCCCACTACCTGCACCATGAGATGGCCATCTACGCCATGGAGCATGGCATGCACGTCATCGGTGAAAAGCCCGCCGGTGTCCGGGCCTCCGACGTTCAGAAGATGATTGACTGCAGCAAGGCCCATCCCGAGGTCTCCTTCGGCATCATGTTCAATCAGAGAACCAACGTGCTGTACCAGAAGATCAAGGCCATCGTGGAGTCCGGTGAGCTGGGCCAGATCCGCCGCTCCAACTGGATCATCAACACCTGGTGGCGTCCCGATTCCTACTATCGTCAGTCCGCATGGCGGGCCACCTGGGGCGGCGAAGGCGGCGGCGTCCTGGTGAACCAGGCTCCCCACCAGC
>CAMGIN010000023.1 GCA_946056135.1 uncultured bacterium
CCAGCCGGTCCACGGATTGCAGAGTGCCGTCCTCATAGAACCGGAAGGTATCGGTTCCCTGATAGGCCGTGCCCTTGTAGTCCGCCCAGACGGAGCGGAAGGTCACTTCCTCCTGGGAAATCAGGGACTGCCCTTCCGGGAACAGGAACTGCCGGTTTTGGTTCAGGCCAAAGGATTCCTCCCAGCCCTGTACAGTATAAGGGATATCCTCCGAATTGCAGCTGGACACGCAGTAATCGCCCAGGTAATGGTCAACACGAACACCGCTGCCGCTCTTGGTAATCCGCTTGGTGGGATAGATTTCCCCATCCGGAGCGGTTTCCGACAGCAGCACCGAGTATTGGCTGCCGGTCAGGCTGGACAATGCCTTTTCGCACCGGTCCAGGGCAGCTTCCTGATCGGAGGGCAGGTCCTCCCGATAGATGTGGAAAGCCGCGTGGAAGGTTGCGGAGTCGCTGACGCTCTCAATGGTCTGACAGATCCGGTAATCGCCTGCGGGCAGCGGGCCGTAATTCAGCTCCCAGTCCAGCTCCTCCGGGAAATAGTTCACCGCTGTATCCCGGCTCTGGGCGAACCCGATCCGGAAATCGTCAAAGACCGTGGTCTTCCCGGACCGGCTGGGAACGCTCTCCCATTCGCTTCCGTTCCATTTTTCCAGAATACTGTCCTTCATAGTGATGGTCTCCGAAGCGGCAGCGAACCGTTCCTCCACCACATAGACCATCTTACCACCGGTGGGAGAGGTAACGTCCATAATCACATCCACGCCCCAGTCCGGGTTCGGCTCCATCTCCGGAAGCACCGCAGGTGTAAACTGGGCGGGATCCTCCTGGCTGATCTCCCGCAGAGGCACATCAGCATCCACCGGCACCTCCACCACGGTTTTGGGACTGGTCATCAAGCAGACACACACGAACACAAAGGCAATCACTGCCAGCAGGCAGATCCAGAAGCCGGGCTTGCGGTAATTCAGAATAGACTTGATCCGGTATTTCACACTGATCTCTCCGAAGGCCACAGGGCAGGCCGCATAATGGACTTGATTCGTACTGCACCGCAGAAGTGCGGACGAATAGGCCTTCCGCTCATCCAGCTCCATGAACTGGATCACCCGCTCGTCGCAGGCCATCTCAATATCTTTGCACAGCAGAACATAGCTGATCCACGCCAGGGGATTGAACCAGTGCAAAGCCAGGGCCAGAAAGCCGATCATCTTGATCCAGTGGTCCCCCTTGTCCAGGTGGGTCCGCTCGTGGGCCAGGATCTGCTTGCGGGTTTCCTTGGACATGCCGGTGGGGATGTAGATTTTCGGCTTGATGAAGCCCAGGACAAAGGCGGTTTCAATCCTGTCGGATTCCCAGCCCCCGGGAACCTTCACCGCATCCATCACCCGCAGGCGCAGCCGGATGTAAGATACCAGGCTGTAGACGCCGATGACCGCCGCCATAACGATCCAGATGCCCATCAGCACGGTGGAAAGACTCGCCGGAACCGTAATCTGGATGTCCTGGGGCTGTAGGCTGAAGGAACTCTCCAGGGGGATGGGCATCAGAAGCCGGAGTCCTGCCAGCATCCACAGCATGCAGATGTATTTCTTGGGGGCCTTGCGCAGGATCAGCCGCAGGAGCAGCACCGCCAGAATGACGATGCTCCCGTGAAAGCTGGTGGTCAGTATGGTTTGGAAGAATGCATTCATATTCCGTCCTCCTGAAAACGGTCGATCAATGCCCGGAGCTGATCGACCTCCGTTTTTGTCAGCTTGCTGCTCTTGGAAAAGGCCGCGATGAAGGCGGGCATGGAGCCCTCGAAGGTCTCCTCCACCAGTTCCTCCAGCCGGGCGCTCTGGGCTTCCTCCTTGGAGATTCGGGAAGAAACCATGGCATTCTCATTTTGAATCACACCCCGCTCACACAGTCTGCGAATGACCGTATAGGTGGTAGACTTGGACCAGCCCAGCTGATCCCGGCACAGGGTGACCAGCTCCGTGGAATTCACCGGCTCATGCTCCCACAGCAGCAAGCAGAACCGGTACTCACTTTCAAAAATTTTCGGCGTTTCCATGGGAGTAAACTCCTTTCATTTGTTACTGAAAAGGAACTGCCTTTTCCCCGTTGCAGGTGATGGTGCCGCAGTCATAGATCCGGAAAACCGGTCCTCCCAGATCCCGGAAGGTGTTGCCGTCCACATTCACGGCATCGCAGTTGGTAAACTCCACGCCGCCCACGCTGCATTCATAGATCTCATTGTTCACGATCTGCATATTTTTGCTGCTCTCGCCCATGACCCCCAGGGTGCCGCAGCCGAACAGGCCGCAGTCCTCCACCAGAATGTCCTGGCTGTTCCGGAAGCACAGCACGCCGCCCATACAATACCCCGGCTCCTTGGTGTGCCCAGCGGTAAAGCCCACCGTGTGAATATTGCTGCAGTTTTCAAAGGTGAGCACATTGGCATATCTGGGAACGCAGGAAATCACATTGACACCGTGGTCTTCGCCGCTGCCCCGGATGGTCAGATTGGACACGTTGGCAATCCGCAGTTCGGGGCCGTCATAGCCATCGTTCCAATAATAATACGCCCCATCCGTCTCGCCATATCCCGTCGCTTCGCTCAGATCGATCAGCTCCGCGTTCAGAAGAATCTCGGTATTGGGAGCAATGGCTGCCAGGAATTCATCCGCAGTGGCAACCGTAACCTGGTTCTGTTGTTCGGTAATCACCGGCGTGATTTCGACCACAAAGTCCGCGCCAGCTTCGGCAGGCGCTTGCGTGGCTTCGGTTTCCGGAACCGTTTCTGCGGGAACGGTTGTTTCAGGCGCTGCCGCAACGGTTTCCGGAGCGGATTCCACAGCGGTGGTTTCCTGTGCAGAATTGGAAGCACAGCCGGCAATCAGCGTTAAACTCAGCAGTGCTGCGGTAACAATCAGTATTTTGGTTTTCATTCAACATTCATCCTTTCTTTTTTCATCCGGAATTACCGGATGCCCAATGCGGCAAGCAGGGCGATCACCATAGCCGCCAAAAGTGTAGACATTGGAGAAAGATTCATATGGTACCCTCCCATGTTTGCATAATCGATTTAATGCATTAAATCTTATGCATGAAGTTTAACACAATAAATCTATTCTGTCAAGATACAAGCAGACGAATTTCTCCGTAAAAACAAAAAAACTACTCCAAACGGAGTAGTTTTTTATGTTGGCGACCCGGAACGGACTCGAACCGTCGACCTCCAGCGTGACAGGCTGGCGTGCTAACCGACTGCACCACCGGGCCAAGAACAATATGGATTATAGCAGAAACCAGCGCTTTTGTAAAGACCCAATTTTTACTATTTTCGCTGTGATTCCGTCATACCCCAAGTTCTTCCTATAAATGATCGTTTATCTTTCAACAGCAATTCGATGGTTCCACAGGCGCGGGAGCGCCCAAGCCTCTCCCTATGGGAGAGGTGGCCCAGCGGAACGCTGGGTCGGAGAGGGCCTTCGTATCCCCTCTCAGTCACGCCTTCGGCGTGCCAGCTCTCCCAAAGGGAGAGCCTTGGGCTGCGCAGATAAACGATCATTTACCATAGCACTGCACCTGCGGTCGAGGGGCCCAAAGGATGTTCGTCTACCACCCAAAGTGCGTAACGCATTCGCCGCGGGCCTTGCCCGCTAAACGGTCATTTGCAGGGAGAAATTTATCCCGACGGAATCGGTATCTATTGTCTCTTGTCATAACTGATGACCGCGCCGCCGCAATGGCGTCAGGCAACGCATCAGCGCCCCACAGCGCGAGCAGGCTCCGTGGGGCGCTTGGGATTTATACTTTCCTGTACCGACGGGTCCGGTCATCCCGGATGACGCCGCTCCAATTCAGGCCGAAGCCGAAGTCATAGGCGTTGCCCGCGCTGTCCCGGTAGGGGGTCATGTCCAGGGGCTTGTCCTCGCAGTGGCGCTCCACCGTCTCCATATCCGCAGGCAGCTGCACCGGCAGCAGGCCGCTGGGCTCCGCGCCGCCGGAGAGGATGGTCAGCATAGCCTCCAGCTGGACGCCGAAATCCACCACGATGGCGTCGGCGGCGCTCTCCAGCTCAGACAGCACACAGGGATTGTGCATTCGGACCACCACGACAACAGGCTTGTCTCCCATGGCCTTCCGGGCTTCCAGCACCAGGTCCAGGTCCCGCTCGTTGGCGCAGGTGCCCACCTTGCCCCTGTAGCCGCGGTCCGGGTTTTCTGTCTCTCGGAAGTCGCCCTGTCCGATGGAATGCTCCCGAGCCGCTTCCGCCGTATAGGGGCGGTACTGCAAGGTGATGGGATGGTAGCCCAGCTCCTTGGTATAGCCGCCGTTGGTCAGGGGGCTTTCGATGAACACCAGGGCCAGGTCCGCTTCCGCAGGAGATTCCGCCCAGTTGAAGTACTTTTCCACCACCGCCCGATTCGCTCCGGGCAGCTCCGTTTCCGGCATAGGGGTTCGGAAGAAGGTCTTCCGCTCTCCGATCCGGCGGCTGGGAATGTACACCTTTTTCCGCCCGAGAACCGGCAGTGCGCCGTTGTTCTTCACCAGAACCACGGATTTCAGCTGGGCCTCAAAGCCCGCTTGGCAATGCTCGGGGCTGCCCACCACCGCCTGGCTCTCGGCGGCGTCCAGGTAGGGATTCTCAAACAGACCGCAGCGGAAGGCATTGGTCAGCAGCCGCACCGCGCTGCACTCAAATCGGGCGCGCATCGCCTGTTCCCCATGCTTTTCACAGCCGGTCCGGTAGGCCTCCAGAATGGGCACGATGTTGTTGTTGCCGCCGAACTGATCCACGCCGTTTTCCAGAATTCTTAAGTGCCGCTCGGCTTCGGTTATTTTTTCCACACCGTAGCAGCGGCTGCCGAAGGAATCCATCTCCGGCTCCGGATCGGCGGTAACGCCCCAGTCGGTGCAGACCACGCCGTCAAAGCCATATTCTTCCCGCAGCATATCCTGGATGATATAGCGGCTGTAGCTGTTGCCCACATTGTCCCCACCGGGGTCCATATTCCAGGTCACTGTGTAGTAGGGCATAATGGAAGCGGCTTTTTTCGTAGGGCCGTTCAGCGCAAAAGCGCCCTCCAGGAAGGGTTGCAGGTGCTGCGTCTGACAGCCGCCGGGGTGGACGGCGAATTTTCCGTAGGCGTAGTGGGCATCCCGGCCCGCCTCGCAGGGGCCGCCGCCTGGCCAGTGCTTCGCCATGGCCGCCACACTGCGCCCGCCCCAGCCCCCGGGGGCCTCCGGGTCCGTCTGGAGGCCATCGCAGTAGGCCCGGCCCATATCCGCCACCAGATCCGGGTTGGCGCCGAAGGTGTCCTCAATCCGCATCCACCGGGGATCGGTGCCCACATCCACCTGGGGAGACAATGCCGTGGCAATGCCCAGAGCCCGGTATTCCTCCCGGAGAATCTCGGCATAGCTCCGGCACAGCTCCGGGTCAAAGGTGGCGGCAATGCCCAGTCCCTCCGGCCACTTGCTGGTCTGGCCGCCGCCGGACTTGTACTCCGCCCCGGCCTTGGAGGCTCCGTGCCGGGGGTCCGAGCTGATGTTCACCGGCAGGCCGTGGGGCTGGGACTCGGCGAAGGCCTGCAGCTCATTGTTCCACTTGGCGGCCACCTCCGCGTCCCGCAGGCCCATGGCCAGCACATGGCGCACATGGTCCGTCTCCAGGAATTTCTTCTGCTGATCTGTCAGGGCCCAGGGCTCCGCGCCGCTTTCCTCCAGGGACTTGCCGCCGTAGGTGCCCACGAATGGTCCTGCGGACACTGCCGGAACCATCTGATGGGCGCTGTACATCATCAGCCCCGCAATTTCCTCCACCGTCAGCCGGGCAGCCAGATCTTCGGCCCGCTCCTCCGGCGGCAGACGCCAGTCCTCATAGGGCAGCAGTGTTCCCGTGCGCTCCAGATCCTTAAAGGATAGCCCATCCACTTCCAGAACCGGCGCCGAGGTGACGCCCAGCGTCGGTCCGCCGGGATTGCGAATAAACCGGGGTGTTGTTGCCATTGTGTTTCCCTCCCTTTTTTGTGTATAGTCTGATAATAGGATATCACAAAGCAGGGATGTTTCCAAGCTTTTTTCTTCCATGCAGACGAAAATCCGGGTCCGTTCCCAGATGGGAAGCGAGCCCGGATTTCCGTGTAAGGAGAAAATGGGTTGGTTTATTCAGCGAACCAGCCGTCCAGATCGAACCAGGGATCCAGATAGGCCCTGGTATTGCGGCACATATCCCGGAACAGAGCCTTGCTTTGCTCTAGGGTCAGGCTGCCGCACAGTGGCTGATTGACGAAGGCCGCGAAAATTGTGGAAAGATTTCGCTCTTTGATGCCCTCATAGGTGGTATCGATGTTGACACAGTTTCTGTAGACCAGATTGGCCACCGCTGTGGGCAGCTTTCCGGACACCACCGGCTTGATCTGGTCATGGGAGAAGACACAGTTGGTTTCCACAATGCTGCCCAGGGGCATCTGGGGCATCTGGCCCTGGTTGGGCAGGTTCACATTGGTCACCAGGGTTTTGAAGCCCAGCAACGCTTTCATCAGGTCCGCGGCTTCCTCTGTAGACTTCCGAACCGGGAAAGGCTTCGCACCTTCGGCGAAAGCGATGGTCTCCGCGATCCGGTCCGCCTGCTGCTTTTCCCGGAAGTCCACGGTGGTCAGGCCGAACTGCCAGTCCCGGACAGTCTGGGGATCCTTCAGATACCACCCGTTGGGCAGGAATTCCGCCAGGTGCCGGTCCCCTGCGGCAGCCAGGGCGCCGTATCTGCGGTACAGGTCCAACTTCACCTTGTTTCCATAGGCAAAAGGATCGGTGCGGAAGGCAAAGCGGTCTTCCCCGCACTCATAGTAGCCCTCCTCATAGAACCGGTCCATGAATTCCGGCAGCAGAGAGAGCAGATCAATGTTCTGATACTTCGCCTCGGTGATCCAGGTAAAATGATTGACACCGCTGGCATCGGTGTAAATCTCGTTCCGGCGGACGGAAATGCCCCGGGTCTCCAGCAGCATCTTTGTCAGGAATTCCTGGGCATGGAACACCTCATGGCAGCAGCCGAAGGCTTTGATCCCAGGAAATACGTCGTAAAGGGTTTTGACGCAGATGCTCATGGGATTGGTCAGGTTCAGCACCCAGGCATTGGGGCAGATGTCCCGGATCTGACCGGCGAACTCCTCATAGATGGGAACTGTGCGCATGGCCCGCAGAATGCCGCCGGGGCCCACGGTGTCCCCTACCGACTGGTAAATGCCATAGCTTTCCGGGGCATGGACATCGCTGCGCATTTCCCGGAAGGTGCCGGGGAGGATAGAGATGATAACAAAGTCCGCATTCTCCAGGGCATCCTCCAGCCTGGGGCAGACACTGTATTGAAAAATGGATTTCGCGGCGGGATCCCGGTTGATTCGGCTGCCGATGGCGGCGTTGCGCTGGGCTGCCTCCAGGTCGATGTCGTACAGCGCAATCTCTCCGGACAATCCCTCGGCAACCGCCAGGTCAGACATAAACACCCTTGCCCACTGCTTGGAGCCGCCGCCGATATAGGCAATTTTGATGTTCTTTTCCATTGCGGATCCCTCCCGTCTTTTGAATTATAACAGTTCAATTTCCGGATGCAATGGAAAAAACATAGCCCTGCCTGTCAAAAACGGACAAAAACCGGAGGCCGTATTGACGAACGCCGGAAAAAAATATATAATACATTAAAAAAGTGCAAATACCGCAATAAATCCATGTATAGTCCGCAGCCGCAGGAAAAAGCATGGGAAGCGACGGAAAAAAATGTCGAAACCGGATCCAAAGGAGCAATGGATAATGGATACCAATGTTGTGGATCTCTACCAAATCTTCTCTCTGCCCCGTCCGGAAGGCGCGTCAGGCGGACAGCTTCGCGTCTGGCGGACGACAACCTGTGAAAAGGTCAGCCCCAGCCGCCGCA
This sequence comes from uncultured bacterium, assembly GCA_946056135.1. Classification (GTDB taxonomy): domain Bacteria; phylum Bacillota; class Clostridia; order Oscillospirales; family Oscillospiraceae; genus Faecousia. Next base: position 7,933 of record CAMGIN010000023.1, read on the forward strand.
GACCCGCCGTGCTGATCCTGCCCGGCGGTGCCTACCGCTGGACCTCTCCCCGGGAGGCGGAGCCAGTAGCCCTGCGGTTCCTGGCCAGAGGCTATGTCCCCTTTGTACTGGACTACTCCTGTGCCCCCAGCAGCTTCCCGGTGGCTCTGCGGGAAGCTGCCATGGCCATGCGCTATATCCGGGAGAACGCCGCCTGCTTCGAAGCGGATCCGCACATGGTCATCGCCATTGGCTTCTCTGCCGGCGGCCACCTGTGCGGCACCCTGGGAACGATGTTCGACTGTCCGGAAACGGCGGACATCGGCCCGGCGCAGCTGCTCCGGCCTGACGGACTGGGACTGTGCTATCCGGTAGCCGTCTCCTGGGGAAGAACCCACGAGGAAAGCTTCGAAAACATATCCGCCGGTGAGCAAGCCCTTCGGCAAAGACTGTCTCTGGACCGGCTGGTCAGGCCGGATATGCCGCCGGTTTTTTTATGGCACACCCGGGACGACAATTCTGTCCCGGTTCGCAACAGCCTGGTGCTGGCCCAGGCACTGGAAGAAAATGGAGTGGATTTTTCCATGCACATTTACCGCCACGGGCAGCACGGCCTGTCCACGGCGGATGAAATGGCTTACCCCACCTACGGCGTTCCTGAAATCAGCTGGGACGTGACCGGCTGGCTGAACGCCATGGTCCGCTTCTTTGGGGAAATCGGCATCAAAATCCGGGATGATGGAGGAAACGCATGAATACCATATTATTTGTGGGAGAACATCCCAAAACCTTTGACGTCCGCTGGCACACCCATGAGCACTGGGAGCTGGTTTACTGCACCAGCGGCCAGGGCTCCTTCCAGTTTCAAAACGGCTCCATTATGAACTACTAGGCTGGAGAGGTGGTCATCATTCCTCCCAGGGAAGTCCATGCCAACTCCAGTGCCGAGGGCTTCACCAACATCCACATGACCATGGCGGAACCGTCCTTCACCGGTAAGTCCGCCTTCCGCATCAGCGGTGACGATGTCCAGAGCCTGAAAGCGGCCTTCGCCCAGGCAAAATTCTACTACATGTCGGACATTAAGATGCGGGAGCTGGTGCTGTCCGCCCTGGGAGATCTGATCACCAGCTATATCGTGGTGTTCCAAAACAACGTGGAATACTCCGAACCGGTGGAGCGGCTGCGCACCAGCATCGCCCGGAACTTCTCCCACCACGACTATGCCCTGGATGAGGTCATCCGATCCATGCCCTTCAACTATGACTATCTGCGCAAGCTTTTCAAAAAGGAAGTGGGTATGTCGCCGCTGGAATACATGACCAACCTGCGGATGAAGAGCGCCGAACGGCTGCTGACCGCCATGTGGACTAATGACTATACCATCACCGAAATCTCCCAGATGTGCGGCTATGAAGATGCCCTGTATTTCTCCCGTGTGTTCAAGAAATACTACGGCTGCTCCCCCACCAATTTTGCCAAAAAGCACGACGAGGCCCATGCCACCGATCCCGGCCGGACGGAGGTGGACAGCCGGGGCCAGGAACTGTAAGCCGGTCCCCTTTCCAGCATTTTCCAATTCAGGCAAAATAACCGGGCTTTCCAGAAATGGAAGGTCCGGTTTTGTTGTTTTTGTCCGTTTTGTGAATAAGTTGTGTCGGAAATGATATGGATATAAGCAAAACGCCAAGATATAATAGTTTGGTAAATGGGGAATTGGTATATTTTGCCCATAAACCAGTGTGCGGCATGGATTTTTGATCTCGTTTCCGGCAAACAGGCCGCTCCGGCCCAAATCACCGCAGCGCACAGATACCATGCCGCCGCCGCAAATTTCATGATATGGGAGAGTGTTTTACATGAATTTTGATGTTCGCTATGCCAACCATCCGGACGATTCCAAGCGCTATGACACCGCTGAGCTTCGCCGGCACTACCACATTTCCGGCATCTTTCAGAAGGATGCCATCAATCTGACCTATTCCCATCAGGACCGCATCATCGCCGGCGGTATCATGCCCGTGGATGAGGACCTGGTGCTGGAGAGCTGCAAGGAGCTGGCCGCTCCCTACTTCCTGGCCCGCCGGGAGCTGGGCGCCATCAACATCGGCGGCGACGGCATCCTGGTGCTGGACGGTGTGGAGTACCCCGTGAAGCACCGGGACGGCATCTACGTCGGTATGGGCACCAAGGAGCTGGTCTTCAAGTCCGTGGACAAGGCGAATCCCGCCAAGTTCTACATCAACTCCTGCCCCGCCCACCGCACCTGCCCCACTGTCCTGATTCCCATGGACAAGGCCAGATACAACCACCTGGGCGCTCAGGAGACCGTCAACGAGCGGATTCTGCGGCAGTACATCCACCCCGCTGTCTGCGAGAGCTGCCAGCTGAGCATGGGCATGACCGCTCTGCTCCCCGGCAACGTCTGGAACACCATGCCCAGCCACACCCACGAGCGCCGCATGGAGGTCTACTTCTACTTTGACATCGCCCCCGATCAGGCAGTGTTCCACATGATGGGCCAGGGTCAGGAGACCCGGCACATCGTAATGCACAACGAAGAGGCCGTAATCTCCCCCAGCTGGTCCATTCACTCCGGTGTCGGCACCGCCAACTACACCTTCATCTGGGGTATGTGCGGCGAAAACCAGGACTTCGATGATATGGACGGCATTCCCACAGAGAAGCTGCTGTAATCCTACTATTATATAGTATGATTATTTCCGGTTAACCCAGGAGACTCTTCCCGGAACGGGTGGGACCTCCTGAAACCGGGCCGTCAGATCCCGGCGGGTATCGTTCCATTTGTCAAACCCCTTAGGATCGATGTGCCGGTCATAGCGGCAGTTTTCAAACCGAGCCAGGCCGTAATCCCGCCAGGGCCGGGCAAGGAAAATGCTGCCGGGGGTGACACCGGGCTCGTAAGTAAAGGTACAATTCCGGAACAGCAGTCCTTCGGTCTGTTCCAAGGTGTGGGCAGGGGCAGCAACATAGCCCAAATCCCGCGCATCCTGCAAAGAACAGATCTCACAGCTGTCAAACAGCGCTTCTCCGCAGCCGAAAATGAAGTCCACGGTGCCTTCGATCCGGCAGTGGGAAAAGCTCTGGGTCATCCGGCCGCCCCGGCGAAGTTCATCGCGCAGGAAGCCATCGTAACGCTCGATGAGGTCCGGCGGCAGCGGCCCAACGAACAGCGTGTCCTGGGTGGAAGTGAGGACGCAGTCCTCCATCCGAAATCCGCTTCCCAGCACAGAAAGGGCCACTTCCTGACCCTTACGCTCCGGGTGCAGCGCGTCGTTGACCACCGACAGATCCTTCAGCGTCACATGATCGGCACAGACCGCCAGGGTATAGGTTCGGAATGTATTATATTCTCTTCCCAGTTCATCCGTCTTTTTCGCGTAATCGTCATAAATCAGCGTGGTTTTCCCTGCTCCCGCCCCGATCACGGTCAGGCCGGGGACCCGGATGACAGCTTTCTGGCGGTAAACGCCCTCGGATAACTGGATGACGCTGTTTTCTTCAGCGCCATCGAAGACGGCCTGCAGGTCATCCTGTGGAGTTACGGAAATGGGGTGTGTCATGGCGCAAGAGCCTCCTATATTCAAAATTCGTCCCTATGATAGCATACCCCCAGGGGTAAATACAAGATTCTATTTCATTTTTTCCAAGGTAAGTCTATGAATCAACAAATCTCCTTCCGCCAATATCGGTCCATCGATCTGACCATCCTTGCGATCATACTGGCGGTATCCCAGAGCCTCATCTATTTTGCGTCCTCCAGGTGGTTCCCCGACCAGCTGTATGTGGTATCTCCCGTAGCTGCGATCGTGGCACTTGTGATGATGCGCTGGAGCGGTTATGCGGCGATTCACGCGGTGCTGGGTGGCGTGCTGTTCACCGCGCTGTCGGGAGGCACCTGGCAGCACTTCGTGATCTACGGCGCGGGCAATCTGCTTTCCATGCTTGCGCTGGTGATGTTTAAGATCTTTGGTAAGGAGCGGATCCGCAAAGATAGCTTCCTTACCCTCGTATTTGCACTTTGTGTGCAGTTGCTGATGCAGCTGGGGCGCGCAGGATTCGCCGCTCTGTTCGGGCACCCCGCTGCAGCTTGTCTGGGCTTTATTACGACGGATGTTCTGTCTGATCTGTTCACGCTGTTCGTCATATGGGTTGTCCGTCGAATAGAGGGTCTTTTCGAAGACCAAAAACATTATTTGCTTCGCACGCAAAGCGAGCAAACCAGTTGAAGGGAGAGAACAGTTTTGAAAAATCCGATGGCTGGGGATTTTCTCATTTATGACAAATCCTCAAACTCCTACCGTACTGACCCCGAGCAGGTCGTACGTGACGATGTGGAGAAGCACTACTGGCGAAACGTAGTGCGTACGGTGCTGAAGGATTGGCGCCTGTATGTTATGCTCATACCCATGATCCTGGTGTTCCTGTTCTGGAGATACTTCCCCATGTATGAGCTGCTGCGCTGCTTCAAGGTCTCCGATCAGGTGAAACCGGTGTCCGAGCAGTTCTTCTCCGGCTTCTCCTACTTCAAGCGTCTGCTGTTCAGCGGCGACGGTCTTTCCACCGAATTCTGGAGAGCACTTCGCAATACCTTCCTGCTGAGCTTCTATGGCCTGGTCTTCGGCTTCCCTGTGCCGATCATCCTGGCACTGTTCTTCAACGAAATCAAGTCCAACATCTTAAGAAGCGCCTACCAGGTGCTGACCTACCTGCCCAAGTTCATCTCCACCGTCGTTATGACCTCTCTGGTCACCATGCTGGTCAAGCAGGGCTCCCTGACCTCCAACATGGGCATCCTGTCCCAAGGGCTCTGCTCCCTGGGCCTGATCTCCAAGGAAGTGGCCAACGCCGGTCTGCTGAACAACCCCAGCTTCTTCCGCGGAATTTATCAGATCAGCGGCATCTGGGAGACCGCCGGCTATGACAGCATCGTGTTCTTCGCCGCCATCATCGCCATCTCCCCCACCAGCTATGAAGCTGCCCAGATCGACGGTGCCAATAAGATGGCCCAGATGCGCTATGTGGTCATCCCCAGCATCCTGTCCACCGTGGTCATCATGCTGATCACCCGGATCGGCTCCCTGCTGTCCATCGGCTACGAGAAAGTCCTGCTGCTGTACAATCCCAATACCTATGTGACCGCAGACGTGGTTTCCACCTTCGCACAGCGCTACGGCATGGGCTCCTCTTCCGCCCAGGGTCTGGCCTCCGCGGCAGAAATGATGAGCAACGTGATCAGTATGCTTCTGGTTATCGGTGCCAACACGATCTCCCGCAAGGCATCGGATGTGTCGCTATACTAAGGAGGGATCTTAAGTGAAAAGAAAGCTTGAAATCTCTGAACTGATCTTTAAGGTCATCAGCTATACCCTGCTGACCATGTTTGCACTGTGCTGCCTGTACCCGTTCCTGTACGCCATCTCCGCCGCCATCAGCGGCCAGCACGCTGTGGACTACAGTGAAATCGTCCTGTTCCCCAAGGACATCCAGTTTGAAGCCTTCTCCCGGATGTTCAACGACAACATGTTCTGGAACGCCTACGCCAACACCCTGTTCCTGACGGTCTACGGCACCATCTGGGCCATGCTGGTGTCCATCCTGGGTGCCTACGCCCTGTCCAAGCGGCGTCTGCTGTTCCGCCGGTTCTTCAACTTCTTCCTGGTCTTTACCATGTGGTTCTCCGCCGGTATCGTGCCCCAGTACCTGAACTATTTGAGCACCAAGGAAGTGTTCAATGCCATGGGTATTATGGACGATAAGTGGCTGGTGGTTATTGCCATGGGCATGGCCGCCATGAACATCATCCTGCTGCGTAACTCCTTCGAAGGCGTTCCCTCCGACATTGAGGAAGCCGCCATCGTGGACGGTGCCTCCGAGTTCCAGGTTCTGACCAAGGTCTTCATTCCCATGTCCAAGTCCACCATCGCCACCGTGGCCCTGTTCTTCGCGATCTCCCGCTGGAACGGCTACTTCTGGGCGCGGCAGATGATCTCCAACTCTAACGAGCATCCCCTGCAGGTGTTCATCCGTCTGAAGCTGGAGCAGTACACCGACCCCGAAGCCATGGCTGGCTGGAACGAGGTCTACTCGTCCGATTCCGTCATTTACGCCCTGATCGTCTGCTCCATCGTACCCATTCTGATCATCTACCCCTTTATTCAGAAGTACTTTGCCAAGGGCGTCAACGTCGGCGGCGTGAAGGAATGATCCCCACCGTATAATTGCCGATCTGATCCGGTTAATTATATTATTACATCGCAAAAGGAAAAGGAGAATAACAATGAAGAATGTATCGCGTATCATCGCCGCTGTTCTTGCTGTCTGCCTGATTACCCTGTGCTTCGCGGGCTGCGGCAAAAAGCTGGAAGTCCCGCAGACCGCTGCCCCCGCTCCTACCGCGGCAGCCGGCGAAGCCGCTCCCGTTGAGACCACCGCCGCCGCCGACCTGAGCTTTGCCAAGGGCACCATCCTGCGCATGGCCACCGGCTACAACAGCGGTAAGACCGGCCTGTTCTTCGACGCGGAGACCGCCGGTGAAGGCATCACCCTGGCCGACGGCGTGACCTACCAGGCCGGCGACCTGAAGCCCACCTGGGTCGAGGTTCAGAACCGTCTGGGTATGGTCTTCGAGAACAAGTACCAGGGCAACAGCGCTGCCAAGGAATTTGAGTACTGGAAAGACCGTCTGAACGAAGTGGACCTGGTCAGCGGCACCGCCGTCCTCCTGTCTGAGTATGGCGAGAACGGCAGCATCGTCAACCTGGCTGACTACCTGGATATGATGCCCAACTTCAAGGCCTACCTGGAGGCCAACCCCATCGTCCGTCTGTCCATCACCGGCAACACCACCACCGGCGCCATCTACTTCTCCCCCTACTTCGACGGTGTCAACGACATCGAGCGTATGCCCCTGATGCGTACCGACTGGGTCCAGAAGCTGCTGGACGGTGAAGGCGAGTTCACCGCCGAAAAGAGCGGCACCCTGGCCGCCGCCGTTTATGAGCCCTACATGCCCACCTCCGGCAAGATCACCGTTGATGTCGTCACTCTGGACGGCACCAGCACCGAGACCGTTACCAAGGATTACGACACCGCCGGCAACATCGTCGCCAAGATGAACGAGGCCGGTAAGATCGATGGCGTTACTGCCGTCAACATGTTGCGTACTTACATTGACGAAGCCTACAATGGCTACTACGGCACCGAGCGTTCCAACCTGTTCGTGGGCCAGAACGCCGCCTGGGATGCCGACGAGCTGGTAGCCCTGCTGCGCTGCATGGTTTCCAACGCCCAGACCCTCAATGGCACCGACTCTGTTCAGGGCCTGTTCTCCCGTGAGGATGACAACAACCAGCGCCGTGTCGATATGTTCCGGTTCGCCGGTGTTCTGTTCGGCGTCCGCGGTCTGGAATCCCGTCAGGATTACCTGTACGTCGGCAACGACGGCAAGCTGCATGACTCCCGTATGGAGCAGACAACCTACGAGGCTCTGGAGAGAATGAACGCCATGGCCAAGGAAGGCCTGATCTCCAAGGCTTTCATTGACTGCTCCGCTGAATCCACCGCTACCTATCTGGAAAATGACCTGGGCTTCATGCACTACGACTACAACCAGACCCAGACTGTTTACAATGAGACCAAGCTGCAGCAGGACGAGGGCGAGAAGTACATGGCTGCCATGGTTCCCGTGGCCCGCTGGTATGACGGCTCCTCCTCCGACGGTGTTTACATGCGGTTCACCGAGTCCTGGCGCTCCGTGAAAACCGACGGCTGGGGCATCTCCGTGGCCGGTGTGGGCAACGATCAGGACAAGCTGAACGCCTGCCTGAAGCTCATTGACTACGCATTCAGCCCCGAGGGCCAGATCCTGATGTCCTACGGTCCTGATGCCTTCATCAAGACCAATGCCGACGGCAGCTATGTGACCTTCAACTTCAACGGCACCGAGATGCCCGTCATCGCCGATGCCACCTACGCCGAGCTGTGGGAGAAGGCCTCCGGCAACTACACCAACTACGCCCGTATGTACCTGGGCTCCACCCTGTCCTTCGCCAAGAGCCAGGCCTTCGAGTACCAGTGCACCAGCGGTGCCGGCAAGGAAGGCGCAGGCTACATCTCCAACGCCATTGCTCTGGGTACCATCAAGCACGTGGAGCTGGCTCTGACCGACAACGCCTGGTACACCTCCATTCCCACCGTTCTGCCCACCACCACGGTTGAGAACGATATGATCAACAGCTTCACCGACCTGAAGACCAAGTTCAGCTCCTCCAAGGGCGACGCCAACTCCTTCGTCTCCATCATTGCCTCCGGCTACACCGAGGAAGGCATGGGCTCCGCCGCCGAGGCTGTCAAGACGGTTTCCGACTCCATGGGCGGCAACCAGTATCTGCAGCTGAAGCAGATGGCTTGGGAGCGTCTGACCGCTTACTACGATACCCTCAACGGCTAATTTTACCGAGCAAGCCGCGGCTGCTCTGAATACCATCAGCCGCGGCAAAAGCGGAATACCTTTTCCAAATCAGTTGATTTGCAGCACTCCGGGTTCGGAGCGGATTCGGAGCTGCCCTCAACGGGGAGGTCATTATGTATAAAAAACAGTTGCGCTTTCAAAAATTTGCATGTCTGTTTTCCATAATCGCAGCCGCCATTTCCTTTCTGTACGCGCTGGGCATCATGACGGACATCTATGACAGTCTGTACCCCACCATGATGAACCCCAATGATCTGACGCAGACCTTTGTTCCCGGCTCGATTATCTACTATGATATGCAGAATTTCAACAAATTGTTCGTCAATCTGAGCGTGGTTCTGATCCTGCTGGCCTGCCTGCTCATGATTACCAACACCCAGGTCCGCAGAAAGTATTACATCGGCAACTACGTTGCTGTGGGTCTGTACAGCGCGGCCACACTGGGCGTCACCATCTGGTCCCATGTTCAGATCTCCGCTTTTAAGACCCAGTACCTGACCACCGTGGACTTTGAGGCTCTGAAGGCCTTTGCGGAGCAGTGGGGCAAAACCTATATTAAGTCCACCTTCTGGCTGGATCTGCACTATTTCGTAGCCCTTGTCGCAATCTTGTCTGTGGTTGCCCTGATCGGCAACACGGTTTGGAAAGTCAGCTTGATGCGCGGTGAGGCACAGCTCATCGCCGAAGGGAAGGAGGCAGCAGTATGACTCAGGAAGAACTGCTCATCAAGAAAGACCGTATGCGCTATACCAAGGATTCCCTGTCCTCCAATCTGATCCTTCTGGCCATTGTTCTGGATGCGCTGTATTTTGTGGCTGTCTACCAGCTGGATGTGGGTTCTTACTACTACAACTGGGTGATCGGCGCTTCCATCGTCTATAATCTTCTTTTCCTGCTGTCTGCGTTCCTGGCATCCGAAGGGGTGAAGAACCGCAGGACCGGCTATACCGGTATGCTGATCGTCATCGGCGTGATGCAAATCGTCCGTATATTCTATCTGCCTGCCAAGGCCCATTCCGCTCTGGTCGCTGTGAACGGTATGGAAGTTCCCGCAATGGGCGATGGAAAGTATGTCTATGCGATCGTGTGTCTGGCAGTGTCCGCGATTTGCTGCATTGCCGCTGCGGTAATCAGCAATCGCAACAACAAGACTCTGGCTGAATATATGCGTTCCATAGGAAAAACCGCATGAGAGGTAGATTGTTATGGCAGAACTGAGCTTACAGCATTTAGAAAAAGTCTATGACAACAACGTTCAGGCCGTATACGACTTTAATCTCGACGTGAAAGACGGAGAGCTTATCGTCCTGGTCGGACCCTCCGGCTGCGGAAAGTCCACCACTTTGCGAATGGTGGCTGGTCTGGAAGATATCACCCGGGGCAAGATGCTGCTGAACGGCAAGGACGTTACCGACGCCCCCGCCAAGGACCGCGACATTGCCATGGTTTTCCAGAACTACGCCCTGTACGGCCATATGACCATTTACGAGAACATGGCTTTCTCTCTGACGCTGCGCAAGGAAGATCCCAATGTGATCCACAAGAAGGTCCTGGCGGCCGCTGAGGTCCTGGGCCTGACAGAGCAGCTCAACAAGAAGCCCGCCCAGCTCTCCGGCGGTCAGCGTCAGCGTGTCGCCATGGGCCGTTCCATCGTCCGGAACCCTCAGCTGTTCCTGTTTGACGAGCCCCTGAGTAACCTGGACGCAAAACTGAGAAGCGCCACCAGAAGAGAGATCCTGCTTCTGCACAAGCGCCTGAACGCCACCATGCTCTATGTTACCCACGACCAGACCGAGGCTCTGACACTGGCAGACCGGATCGTCTGTATGTCCATGGGTCATGTGCAGCAGATCGGCACCCCTCTGGAGCTGTACGATTCCCCCGCCAACCTGTTCGTCGCAAGCTTTATCGGCCTGCCGCCCATGAACTTCCTGGACGCCCGGGTCGAGGCCGACAAGCTGGTTGCCAAGCATTTCACCCTGGCCTTGACCCCTGCCGAGAAGAAGACCCTTGCCCCCTATATCGGCAAGGAGATCGTCCTTGGCTTCCGTCCTGAGGATACCGCCGTCGGTACGGACTTCGCTATGAAGGTCCAGACCAACGAGAACCTGGGCATGAATACCCTGGTCCACGGCCATATCGGCCAGCAAGGTCAGGGCGAACGGATCACCTGTAAGCTGAACGGCTGGTGCGACTACAAGGCAGACGATATCGTGTCGATTTCCATTACAAAGAAGCATTTCTTTGACAAGGAAACCACCAATGCCATCAGAATGGAGGCGTAAGCATGAGCGCGAAAACAAAAACTTCCCCTAGCTTCGGCGCCAGAATCAAGGAATCCTTCCGGAAATTCCTGGTTGGCCTCAAGCGGAACCCTCAGAACATTCCGCTTCTGATGATGCTTCTGTCCTTCCTGGTGTACTCCCTCAACCTGACGGATATGTCGGATACCACCGCGAAGATCCAGGGCACCGGCATGGGACTTTCCCAGTTCTGCATCATGCTGTTCTCCCTGCTGACTCTGGTGTGCATGATGAATGCGTTCCCCCGCCGCAAGAAAGCAAACATTCCGATGGTCGTCCTGATGTTTATCATGTTCGCCATTATCCTCTTCTGTGACAATCACTACATGAATGCCATCTACGCAGCCCTGACCCGTGCGGAAAGCCCCATCGTGCTGAACGACACCACCATCTACATTGCCAACGCTTACAATATGCTCAACACCCATATTGTGATGATGGTCATCACGGCAATTCTGGTGGTTCTGCTGCCCGTCTACAGCAAGCTGCTGAAGAAGATCAACACCTCCATCACCGTCGAGGACAACGGCTCCATGGGTCAGATTGAGATTGAAGAGTGACTCTCCCTCTGGCGCAACAAGTACAATGGATAAAAATGCAAAAGGCACGGATAAGACCCGTGCGGAAAACAATTACGAACTAAAAAGCGATGCAGTAGACGCCCTGGTGAATGCGGATTCCGAGGAAACACCGGAGTACTCCAAAGAGGAGCTGAACAAGTACCGCTCCAAATCCCGGATCCATGTTTCCCAGACCGTAAAGATTCTGTTTATCAAGGCCTGGTTTGCCGGGGCGGTATGCTTCTTCTTCCTATGGGGACTTGGCACCTATATTTCCAGTCTGATCGATATGCTGTTCATTCTGGGAGTCGTGCTGGGCATCGTAACGGATCTGCTGGTCAACAACGTGATCCGCTTTATTGAAAAAACGCCTGGGGAAAATGACGTGTGGCTGATGTTTCCCAAGAAGGGAATGGGCAGCTTCTTCCTAAACCTGATCTATTCCATGGTGATTATCCTTTGCGTATTCTTTCTGTACAACGGGATCAACTACGTAATCACCGCACTCACCGGAAACACAGACACCGTCCCCCTTGGCGTGGAGCCCATACTATTCGGCGTGTTTTGTATGGCGTTTGACATGCTGTTCGTTGGTATCAAGCTTTTCGTGAAAAACATCCTCTCCGATGCCAAACAGGCAGTGAATGCACGCACAAAGAAAGGCCAGGCTGAGACCGAATAAGCTTCCAACTCTGGTTCGGGCCTTTTCCCAAGGAACCCCATAGATTATCGACTTGTTTTAAAGGAGTATCGGAATATGGCTTATTTGACGCTGAAAGGAATAAATAAGATTTATCCGAACGGCTTTCATGCGGTGCATGACTTCAACCTTGAGATCGAAAAGGGTGAATTCATTGTTTTCGTAGGATCTTCCGGCTGCGGCAAATCCACGACCCTGCGTATGATCGCCGGTCTGGAGGATATCAGTAAGGGTGAGCTCCTGATTAACGGGGAATATGCCAACGACAAGAGCCCCCGTGACCGGGAGATCGCCATGGTCTTCCAGAGCTACGCGCTGTACCCCCAGATGTCCGTATATGACAACCTGGCCTTTGGCCTGACCCTTCAGGGCGTTGATGACGAGGTCATCGACGAGAAGGTCAAACATGTGGCAGGCATCCTCGGTCTGACCGACTATCTCGACCGTATGCCCCGGGCTCTGTCCGGCGGCCAGCGGCAGCGTGTAGCCGTAGGCCGGGCCATCATCCGGAAGGTAGGCATCTTCCTGATGGACGAGCCCCTGAGTAACCTGGACGCCAAGCAGCGTGTTACCATGCGTGCTGAAATCGCTCAGATCCACCGTCAGACCGGTGCCACCACCATCTACGTCACCCACGACCAGACTGAGGCCATGACCCTGGCTGACCGAATCGTTATCATGAGAGACGGTCGGATCCAGCAGGTTGGCACCCCCTATGAGCTGTACTTCAAGCCCGTCAACCTCTTCGTGGCAGGCTTCATCGGTGAGCCTCCCATGAACTTCATCCGCTGCAAGGTGCACAATGGCTGCGTGGAGATCGGCGGCAAGAAGCTGGACATCACCAAGAATCTGGGCAGCCACGCCAAGGCCTATGAGGGCAAGGATATCCAGTTTGGCTTCCGTCCCGAAGCCGCGGTGCTGGGCGAGCAAGAGAATGCCTATGTTCTGCAGGCCAATGTGGAGCTGACAGAAATGCTGGGCGACAACACCAACGTCTATGTCAACATCGGCAGCAAAAATGCCATCCTGAAGGTCAATCCCCACGACACCCCCGCGACGGACTCCGATATCGTGTTCTCCATCCCTGTGGAAAGCACCTATCTGTTCGACGCCGAGACCGAAATGGTCATCACGGACGAGGAGCCGGTGAAAGCCGCCCAATAACCAATACGCACACCAACGAAAACAAACTGTGAGGAATCGGACATGAAGTTTCACATTCTGTATGTTTCCTCCGTTTCCGCCTGTTTCGAACTGGAAAACACATCCCCGTATTATGCGGAAGAAGCCTTTGACGTAACAGTGAATGGTGCGCCCGCCCTAAAGGGCGTGCGCACCAATGTTTTTTCCCTGTTCGACCTGTGCCCCGGAACGGAGTATCTAGTGACCATCGGCGAGGATTGCCTAAGCTTCACCACCCTGACCGAAACCGGCTGCGTCAGTGTCCGGGATTTCGGCGCGGTGGGCGACGGCGTCACCGATGACACGGACGCCATCCAGAGCGCCATCCACCTGTGCCCCAAGGGCGGCAGAGTGCTGGTTCCCGCCGGAACCTACTATGTGCGTCCCCTGGTGCTGAAATCCCACATGACCCTGGAGCTGAAGGAAAACGCCATCCTGCTGGCCGATACCTGCGAAGAGCATTATCCCCTGCTCCCCGGCGAGATTCACGACGCCGCTTCCGGGAAAGAGATTCAGGTCAGCTCCTGGGAGGGAAACCCCTTCCCCTGCCGCCAGAGCTTTATCAGCGCCCACTTTGCCGAGGACATCGCCATCGTGGGTCAGGGCATCCTCGACGGCAACGCTGTCAACTCCACCTGGTGGAACAATGTAAAGCAGCGCAAGATCGGACGCCCCAAGCTGGTCTTCTTCAATCAGTGCGAGAACATCTGCTTCCATGGCATTCTGGGAAGAAATTCCGCCTGCTGGAATTTCCACCCCTTCTTCTCCAAGCATGTGTACTTCTATAACATCGCGGTAGAAGCCCCCAAGGACAGTCCAAACACCGACGGCACCGACCCCGAATCCTGCGACGACGTGCGCTATATCGGCGTGCGGTTCTCGGTGGGCGATGACGCCATCGCTATCAAGTCCGGCAAGATGTACATGGGCATGAAATACCAGACCCCTGCCACCAACCATCTGGTGCGCAACTGTCTGATGGAATACGCCCATGGCGCTATGGTTCTGGGCAGCGAGATGTCCGGCGGCGTGAAGGACCTGACCGTCAGCCAGTGCTACTTCAAGCACACTGACCGGGGACTGCGGATCAAGACCCGCCGGGGCCGGGGCAAATACGCGGTCATCGACGGCGTGGAATTCTCCAACATCAAGATGGACAACGTCATGGCGCCCCTGGTCATGAACATGTACTACTTCTGCGATCCCGACGGACACGAGGAGATCGTCTGGAGCAAGGAGCCGCACCCTGTGGACGATACCACACCCTACCTGGGCTCCTTCCTGTTCCGGGACATGGACTGCACCGACTGCGAGTGGGCTGCGGGCTACTTCTACGGCCTGACGGAACAGCCCATCGGTAGCGTGACCATCGAGAACGTGAACTTCACCTTCAAGGAGGACGCTTCCACCGGCCGTCCCGCCATGATGGACTACATCGAAAATGAATGCAAGCGGGGCCTGTACTTCAACTGCGTCCGGAAGGTCTCCCTGAAAAACGTGACCATGTCCGGCCAGGACGGCGACCGGCTGATTACCGTCAATGTGGATGAGGTGACCGACGAATGAATACCATTGAACGCTATGTAGACCGGATTATGCGGGAATCCACCCCGGACAAGCCCCTGTGGAACATCGAGAAGATCCACCAGGGCAAGATCAACGGTTGGAACTACATCGACGGCTGCATGATGATCGCCCTGCTGAACCTGCACAAGATCACCGGCGATCAGAAGTATTATGACTTCGCGGAGAATTTCCTGGACTACTACGTCTTCGAGGACGGCAGCCTTCGGGGCTTCAAAGAAGAAGACTACAACCTGGACAACATCTGCGAAGGCCGGGTGTTGTTCGATGTCTACCGCATGAGCGGCAAGGAAAAGTATCGCAAGGCCATCGAGACTCTCTACGGCCAGCTCCAGCGCCAGCCCCGGACGACCGAGGGGAACTTCTGGCACAAGGCCATCTACCCCAACCAGGTCTGGCTGGACGGACTGTACATGGCCCAGGTGTTCTACACCAAGTACACCTCCGAAATGGACGGCGGCCAGGAATACGCCGACATTCACCGGCAGTTCCGCAATGTCCGGGAACACATGTACGATCCCGCCACAGGGCTGTACCGTCACGGTTACGACGCCAGCGGCGCCGCTTTCTGGGCCGGTCCCGACGGCTGCTCCCAGAACCCCTGGCTGCGGAGCCTGGGTTGGTTCAGCGCGGCCCTGATTGATGTCACCGCGGAGATTCTCCCCGGCAATGAGGACTTCCGTAAGGATATGGTCTCCATCGCCCAGGAGCTTGCTGAAAACCTGCTGCCTTATATTGATAAAGACAGCGGCATGCTCTGGCAGGTGCCCAATCAGGTAGGCCGGGAGGGCAACTACCCCGAGACCTCCGGCTCCGCCATGGTGGCCTACTTCTACCTGAAGGGCGCCCGGCTGGGAATCCTGGACAAGTCCTACGCTCCCGTGGGCGAAGGCATTTTCCAGAGCATCTGCGACCGCTACCTGACGGAGACCAACGGCAAGCTGAATCTTGGCGGCATCTGCCTGGTAGCAGGCCTGGGCCCGGAGAACAACCGCCGCCGGGACGGCAGCTACGAATACTATATCTCCGAGCCGGTCGTAGAAAACGACGCCAAGGGTCTGGCGCCGTTCCTGATGTGTTATACCGAATTATTACTTTCTAAGGAGGATGCTTCTGTATGAATATGTTTGATCTGACAGGTAAGGTCGCCCTGGTTACCGGCGGCGCCCACTCCATCGGTTTTGCCATCGGCAAGGGTCTGGCTCAGGCCGGCGCTACCGTCTGCTTTAACTGCACCAGTGAGAAAAGCCGTGTCCGTGGCGAAGCAAACTACGCCGCCGAGGGCATCACCGCCTACGGCTATGTGGCAAACGTCACCAGTGAGGATGAGATGAACGCGCTGGTTGCCAAGATCCGGGAGGAGCACGGCATCATCGACATTCTTGTCAACAACGCGGGTATTATCAAGCGTATCCCCATGCTGGAAATGAGCGTTGCGGATTTCCGGGAAGTGGTGGATGTGGACCTGAACGCCCCCTTCATCTGCGCCAAGGCCGTTCTGCCCGGCATGCTGGAAAAGGGCCACGGCAAGATCATCAACGTCTGCTCCATGATGAGCGAGCTGGGCCGGGAAACCGTAGCCGGTTACGCCGCAGCCAAGGGCGGCCTGAAGATGCTGACCAAGAACATCTGCTCCGAATTCGGCGGCGCCAATATCCAGTGCAACGGCATCGGCCCCGGCTATATCGCCACCCAGCAGACCGCGCCTCTGCGGGAAAAGCAGCCCGACGGCAGCCGCCATCCCTTTGATCAGTTTATCATTGGCAAGACCCCCGCAGGCCGCTGGGGCGAGGCG
>CAMGIN010000024.1 GCA_946056135.1 uncultured bacterium
CGACTTTTTTCGTGTTCTCAGCGTGGCGGTCAAGCCGCAGGGACAGGGTCTCCACGCCTTGCAGCAGCAGGAAGGCGTTGAAGGGGGAGATCGTCGCGCCGGTGTCCCGCAGCAGGATGGCACGAATGTAGGTGACGAAGGCGGCGGGGCCTGCGGCATCTACGAAGGACACGCCGTGATAGCTGGGATTGGGTTCCGCGATGGGGGCGTACTTTCCGCTGGCCTTCCAGTCAAACTTGCCGGAATCCACGATGATGCCGCCCAAAGTGGTGCCGTGGCCGCCGATGAACTTGGTGGCGGAGTGGACGACAATGTCCGCGCCGTGCTCGATGGGCCGGATCAGATAGGGAGTGCCGAAGGTGTTGTCGATGACCAGGGGCAGACCGTGCTTGTGGGCGATGGCGGCAATAGCGTCGATATCGGGAATGTCGGAGTTGGGGTTACCCAGGGTTTCCAGATAGACGGCCTTGGTATTGGGCTGAATGGCGGCCTCCACCTCGGCCAGGTCGTGGGCGTTGACGAAGGTGGCGGTGATGCCGTACTGGGGCAGGGTATGGGCCAGCAGGTTGTAGCTGCCGCCGTAGATAGTCTTCTGGGCCACAATGTGGTCGCCCTTCTGTGCCAGCGCCTCGATGGTGTAAGTAATCGCTGCCGCGCCGGAGGCGGTTGCCAGAGCGGCGACACCGCCCTCCAGGGCCGCGATGCGCTTCTCCAGCACGTCCTGGGTGGAGTTGGTCAGGCGGCCGTAGATGTTGCCGGCGTCCGCCAGGCCGAACCGGGCGGCGGCGTGGGCGGAGTTTTTGAAGACGTAGGACGTGGTCTGGTAAATGGGCACGGCCCGGGAATCGGTGGCGGGATCGGCCTGCTCCTGGCCAACGTGGAGCTGCAGGGTTTCAAATTTATAGTTAGACATAATCGTTACCTCTTTCATTATATTATAGTTAAAATGCATACAAAAAAGCCCGGGAATGCAAACATACTCCCGGACCGGCTATGGCGAAAGAGGTTCCCTCAGGAAAGCGGAACCATGGGCGCAGCACAGCACCCGGCCATAACAGCAGTCCGGGAATTACACATTCGTCCAAACCGGAAGTTGCTTCGCAGAAGCTCAAGGAAGTAGTTCTTCATGCCGGTTTGTGCTCCTTTCTTTCAACACCAATCGAACAAGTTGGTTTATAGGGATTATAGCCTGACCGGAAGGATTTGTCAATAGGTTATCCCAAAATAATTCCTACAAAACCACTTTTTTAGTTCTAAACAATTAGCGACACATTACATAAAAATGAGAGAAGTCCGAAACCCCAAAAGCCTTTTGCGAAGTCTTGGATTATTCGGCATTGTGATGCAACGTTTTTGTGATATACCTGCGGCTTGCCCGTCCTGTGATATGCGGAGGCCGCAAATAGCGCAAACGTCCTTTTACATTTACAGAACTACTCTAGTGGATTCATAGGAAAATTTTTCTTAATACCTATTGAAGAACTAGGAAAGTGGGTGTATACTCTGACCATCGAATCTGAGCCACCAATCAGAAAGGAGCGGAATGCAATGTTTGAAAAGAATTTCCATGCTGTGAACAGTTGTTGTCGAATGTGTATCTCCCGGGCATATCCGTATGGCGGGGTGCATTCGTATGCGTATTGCGGCACCTGAAACATGATTCTTCAAAAGGGATATCATAACGCCATTTGCCCGGGAGCTAATGTAAGCCCCGGCTTTTTTCGTGCTTGGATTCCCTGAATTTATGATGAAAAAGAGGTAACTACCTATGAAAAAGCTTATCAAGAAAATCGGAGCCGTATTTCTGAGCCTGACCGTGGCCGCCTCCCTGCTTGCCGGCTGCGGCGCGAAAAAGGACGAAGTTGCCGCCGTGGACACCAAGGGCACCTTCCGGACGCTGGAGGAAATCAAGTCCAGCGGCACCATCAACATCGGCGTCTTCTCCGACAAGAGCCCCTTCGGCTATGTGGACGAGAATGGGCAGTATCAGGGCTATGACGTGTACTTCGGCAACCGGATTGGACAGGATCTGGGTGTGAAGATCAATTACGTCTCCACCGAGGCCGCCAACCGGATTGAATATCTTCAGACCGGCAAGGTGGACATTATCCTCGCCAACTTCACTGTCACCCCCGAGCGGGCGCAGGAGGTGGATTTCGCTCTGCCCTACATGAACGTGGCGCTGGGTGTTGTTTCCCCGGACAGCCGGGTCATCACCTCTCTGGATGGTCTAGGCGCTGACGATCAGGTCATCGTAATCTCCGGCACCACCGCTGAGACCTACTTAGAAAAGAACAACCCCGAGATTAAGCTGCAAAAGTACGACGCCTACGCGGAAGCCAAGACCGCCTTTGAAAACGGAAACGGCGTGGCCTGGGCCAATGACAACACCGAGGTCATCGCCTTCGCCATCGAGAATCCCGGCTACACCGTGGGCATTCCCTCTCTGGGCAGCGCGGACACCATCGCCCCCGCCGTCACCAAGGGCAACACCACCCTGCTGAACTGGCTGAACGACGAAATCAAGGCCTTGGGCAACGAAAACTTCTTCCACGCAGATTATGAAGCTACTCTGCTGGACACCTACGGCAAGGACTATGAGGATACGCTGGTGGTTGAGGGCGGCGTAGTCGCCACTGCTGCGGAAGCCGCCCCGGAGGTCGTGGAGAAGGGCACCATTACCGTTGCTGCCTCCCCCACGCCCCATGCGGAAATTCTGGCGGAGGCCGCCAAGATTCTTGCCAAGGACGGCTGGACCCTGAAGGTCATCGAGTTTGAAGACTATGTGCAGCCGAATCTGGTGGTGGACAGCGGTGAAATCGACGTCAACTACTTCCAGCATGTTCCTTACTTAGACAACTTCAATGAGGAAAACGGAACCCAGCTGGTTTCCGTGGCTGGCATTCACTATGAGCCCTTCGGCATCTATCCGGGCACCAAATCCTCCCTCAGCGACATTGCCGACGGCGACGTGATCGCGGTGCCCAACGACACCACCAACGAAGCCCGGGCGCTGCTGCTCCTGCAGGACAACGGCATTCTGACCCTGAAGGAGGATGCGGGTCTGAAGGCAACGGTGAAGGACATTGTGGCCAACCCCCACAACGTGAAGATTCAGGAGCTGGAAGCGGCGCAGGTTTCCCGTGTTAAGGACGAGGTGGCTTTCGTGGTGCTCAATGGCAACTATGCGCTGGAAGCGGGCTTCTCCGTTGCCCATGATGCCGTCGCCTACGAAACCAGTGCCTCCACTGCGGCGAAGACCTATGTGAACGTGCTGGTGGTGAAGGCAGGCAATGAGAACAATGAGGGCATTCAGGCGCTGGCCGCAGTCCTGAAGTCCGACGCGATTAAGCAGTTCATTACCGACACCTACGACGGTGCGGTGGTTCCCTTCGAAGATTGATTGAACAGCGGGCAGCCGTGTTTCGCGGCTGCCCACCTTCGCTACATAGAACAAGGGGTGAGAATATGGCGGAAACCTATCTAGAAATCCGAAATCTTTATAAAACCTTCTCCGCAAAAAACGGCAGCGTGGAAGCGCTGAAGGGAGTATCCCTGTCCATTGGAAAAGGGGAAATTTTTGGTGTCATCGGGCTGTCCGGTGCGGGAAAAAGCACGCTGGTGCGATGTATGAACCTGCTGGAGCGGCCGGACAGCGGGGACGTTCTGTTGAACGGCGAAAGCCTGCTGGCTCTGAACAAAGAGCAGCTTCGGCTGCGCAGGCAGAAAATCGGCATGATCTTTCAGCACTTTAACCTGCTGGAGCAGCAGACGGTGCTGGAAAACGTCTGCTTCCCCCTGGAAATCCGGGGCATTCCCAAAAAGGAGCGGCGGGAAAAAGCGCTGGCGCTGCTGGAAAAGGTGGGATTGGCAGAGAAGGCAAAAGCCTATCCTTCCCAGCTCTCCGGCGGGCAGAAGCAGCGGGTGGCCATTGCCCGGGTGCTGGCCAACGAGCCGGATATTCTGCTGTGTGACGAAGCCACCAGCGCCCTTGACCCGGAGACCACCCAGACCATTCTGCGTCTGCTGAAAACCATCCGGGATTCCCTGGGCATTACCATCGTGGTCATCACCCACGAAATGCGGGTGATTCAGCAAGTTGCCACCCGGGTGGCGGTGCTGGACGGCGGCAGCGTACAGGAAGAAGGCAGCGTTGTCGAGATTTTTGACCATCCCAAATCCCGGGCGGCGAAGCGGCTGCTATTGATTGCGGACGAGGAGGAAGAAAGCTATGCTGGATGAAACCATGATTCACATGCTGCTGGAGGGTATCTGGGACACCTGCTATATGACCCTCGTCTCTACGTTTTTCGGGTATCTCATCGGTCTGCCGCTGGGCATCGCCCTAACCCTGACCGATGAAACGGGAATCGCGCCGAACCGGGCAGTTTACCGAATTCTGAATGTGATTATCAATATTACCCGGAGCATTCCCTTCCTGATCCTTCTGATTCTGGTGATGCCGCTGACAAAGGCCATCGTGGGAAAGACTTACGGCTCCACGGCCACCATCGTCCCTCTGACGCTGGCAGCCGCGCCCTTCATCGGGCGGATGGTGGAGTCCTCCTTGAAGGAAGTTCCAGCCGGGGTCATCGAGGCGGCGCTGAGCATGGGCGCGAAAACCGGGACCATTGTTACCAAGGTGCTGATTGGAGAGGCGAGGACATCCCTGCTGGTGGGGGCTACCATCGTGCTCGGGACCGTGCTGGGCTACTCCGCCATGGCGGGCGTCATTGGCGGCGGCGGTTTGGGTGATATTGCCATCCGTTACGGCTACTACCGCTATGATACCGGCGTCATGCTGGTAACGCTGGTGTTTATCGTGGCGATTGTGCAGCTGCTGCAAGGACTGGGCAATCTCGCCGCCCGGAAGATCGACCATAGAAAGCAATCTTAAGCCGGAGGAAGCCTATGGATTTTGCGGTTATGAAAGCCTACCTTCCCCGGTACTGGGAGGCACTGCTGCTGACCTTGAAAATCGGCTGGCAGGGCGTGCTGCTGGCACTGGCACTGGGCATTGCCTGCGCGGTAGTGGTGCATCTGAAAATTCCGGTACTGCGCCGGATTGTCGGCGCCTATATTGCGCTGTTTCGCAATACGCCATTGTTGGTGCAGCTGTTTTTCCTGTACTTTGCCCTGCCCAAAATCGGCATCCGCATTTCGGCGGAGGTTGTCGGTAGTCTGGGACTGGGGCTGCTGGGCGGTGCCTACATGGCAGAGACATTTCGCAGCGGACTGGAAAACATCGCCCCTATCCAGACAGAAAGCGCCCAGAGCCTTGGCATGAACCCGGTTCAAGTGTTTGGATATGTGATCCTGCCCCAGGCAGTGACCTCCAGCGTTCCCGGACTGCTGGCGAATCTGATTTTCCTGTTGAAGGAAACCAGCGTGTTTTCCACCATCAGTCTGATGGATCTCATGTTCACCGCCAAGGATTTGATCGGAATGTACGCCAAAACCATCGAATGCCTGACATTGCTCGTCATCTTCTATCTTGTCATGCTACTGCCGGTGTCCATTCTGGGAAGCTGGCTTGAAAGGAGGCTGCGCTATGCCGAGTTTGGGAATTGAGGTGCTGTTCAAGGGCACGAATTTTCTGCGGCTGCTGGGCGGCCTGTGGGTGGCAGTGCGCATAAGCTTGATTTCCGTTGCCATCAGCATTGTGCTGGGGATTGCCGTGGGAATGCTGATGACGGCAAAAAGGAAGCTTCTGAAGGCGGTTTTCCGGATTTACCTGGAAATCGTCCGAATTATGCCCCAAATGGTGCTGCTGTTTGTGGTGTATTTTGGTACCACCCGGGTCTTTGGCTGGAATCTGAATGCGGAAACGGCGGCAATCCTTGTGTTCAGCTTCTGGGGCACGACGGAAATGGGCGACCTCGTTCGGGGTGCGCTGCAAAGCATCCCCGCAATCCAGCACGAAAGCGCTCAGGCGCTGGGCATGAACCCCCTTCAGGTGTACGTCTCCGTCATTCTGCCCCAGACCGTCCGGCGGATTATCCCGTTGTCCATCAACCTGATTACCCGGATGGTGAAAACCACCAGCCTGGTGGTGATGATCGGCATCGTGGAGGTGCTGAAGGTGGCCCAGCAGATCATTGAGGCCAACCGGCGGGTTGCCCCCAACGCCGCCTTCGGGGTTTTTGCGGTGGTATTTTTGCTGTATTTCCTGATTTGCTGGCCCATCAGCCGTCTGGCGGGGTATTTAGAGAAAAGGTGGTCATAGCCGTGGAGAATGTACTGCTCAGCGTGCGGCATCTGCGAAAAGCTTTTGGCGAGCATGCGATTTTTGAGGATTTTAATCTGGATGTCCATAAGGGCGAGGTGGTGGTCATTATCGGCCCCTCCGGCTGCGGAAAAAGCACCCTGCTGCGCTGCCTAAACGGTCTGGAGCCAATTCAGGGCGGCGAAATTCTGCTGGACGGCGAGAAGGTTTTGCGGGACAATACCTCCATCACGAAAATGCGGCAGAAGATCGGTATGGTATTCCAGAGCTATGAGCTGTTCCCCCACAAAACCATTCTGAAAAACATTCTGCTGGCGCCCATGAAGGTGCAGAAGCGCCCCCGGGCCGAGGTGGAAGCAGAGGCGCTGAAGCTGCTGCAAAAGGTGGGCCTTGCCGACCGGAAGGACGACTATCCCCGGCAGCTCTCCGGCGGTCAGAAACAGCGGGTCGCCATCGTCCGGGCGCTGTGTATGCACCCGGAGATTTTGCTGCTGGACGAGATCACCGCAGCGCTGGACCCGGAAATGGTGCGGGAGGTGCTGGATGTGGTTCTGTCCCTTGCCCGGGCGGGCAGCACCATGGTTATTGTCACCCACGAAATGAACTTCGCCCGTGCCATTGCCGACCGGATTCTGTTCATCGAAAACGGAAAGGTCGTGGAGCAGTCTGATAACCCGAAAGCCTTTTTCGCCCATCCTGTCACTGCCCGAGCGAGGGACTTCTTAAAGTCCTTCGATTACGAATAGGCACCGTAGGAGGATTTAGGGAGGGTTTTTAGGCTGTACCCTCACCACTCAGGCGATGGCTGCGATCCGAATTGCGGATATCTACCAGACCCCGGTTGACCCTCTGGCGCGGGCTATGCGGCGGGAACTTCGTAAGCGGGGGAGATTGCCCATTTGATACTAGTTTTTCATAAAACGGTTAAATACTGTTTTATGAGACCGCTGTTAAGCGGTCAGCGACATCGCCGCGAAAAAACGTAGTCCATACATTTCTCGTCGCCACCGGCGACCTGCGATTCCATCGCAGGATAAAATGGTTAACACCATTTTATCGAGAAATAGTATGAAGGTGGTCTATTCAAAGGAACTACCCCGGAAGCCCATAGAAGATATGGCTATCAGTTGCTGAACGCACTGCATCTGTCCTCCGGGAACGAAACGGCACTGTACAGACCGCCGGGATATTCCGGGAAGCAACGCCGTTGTACCCGCGGTTGCCGGATTGGTAATTGCAGGGGAAGTCATTCAGAATTTGAGCAAATTAAGAAATATCTCCACAGCTATATACGAAGAGAGGGCTGTCTCTCATGATTTTTGAAAATCATTTTGAGACAGCCCCATTCTACTGTGCTTTTCGTTGAATTTTTGCGAACTGTTTTATCGTTTTCACACTTTTCTGACAGATGCTGTTTTGAATTGATTCACGAAGCGACCTTGGGCGATCACTGGGCACTCTTTCTGGATTCGATTTGGAAAATGGCATCCAGATCTTTATACAACAGCATCAAGCTGAGCAGAACTGGGAACCAGGTGTTTAAGATCATCAGCGGCAAGAGGGAACTGGGGAAAAAACCAGTGGCAAGGATGTAATACACAGCAATTAAGAGCGAGGCCAGCAGCGTCTTTCCGGTGAGGCGAATAAACACCATCAGAGCGTTTCGCACCATCTGAAAAAAGGTTAGCTGCATCAGGGGAATCTGCACCAGAACCAGCAGAATCATACTGATAAAAAGCAGAATCCCAATAATGGAAAAAATGATTGCCGAATCGCTCATGGTATGCAGATCCGTAAAGTACAGAGAAAAGAAAACCGCAGACATGGCCGCGCCGAATATCACACCCGGGAGCAACGCACTTTTTACATTTTGCTTCCAGGCCGCACGATAGGTCATCCACCAAAATCCCGGTTCATCCCGCAGAGCGCGCAGGGACGTATCCAGAATTCCGCAGAGCATCGGTGCGGCAATACCAATACGGTTGCGCAGGGCGGAGTTGGGGCAGTCCGAAACCCGGAACATGTTGCCATATTTTCTCATGTTCGGGCTGATATAGTTCTGCCGGAATTCAATGAGAAAGCCTGGCTTCTGCGCAGTGAGCGCTTGGGCTACCTGGGTTATCAGACAATCCAAAGCCGGCTGAACATCCGTAAAGTCCATACCCTCCCGATAGTCAGGGGTATCGGCTTTCGCCACAAAGGAATCGATCAGCAATGCCAGAGCCGCACACAAGACTTTTTTCATTTGCTTCATGACTGTTTCCTCCAATTTTTTGATTTCGTTTTTTTGAAACAGCATCCTTGAGCGGTGGATTGGCTGCTTCGTTGTTTTCAGTATAGCAAAAAGATATCTCCAAACACAACGAAGCCGTGTTATACAAACATGGACAAAAGCTCGAATCCTGAAAAGCAAGGTAAAAAACCAGATGTATAAATTGTTGAATTCTCACAAAACTTTTGACGAATCTTTTCGCATTGTCGTATTCTGCAACGAAATAATGTGAATAAAATATGGACTTCTCTGTGACGATTATTAGGTGAATATGGAGATTTTTTAGGTATCGAAAGAAAAACCTTGTTGCAGACTTCTCTTTTCGGTATCATAAAGACAGCTGGCTGGTTCTGATTTTCATGAGGAGGAACAATTTATGGAATAAGAACAGAAAGAGATTTTTGTTGGAAATCTTGGGTATGAGCGCTATATCCAATTCTTTCAGCTGGACTACGCTTCGGAGCTTGTTCTGGCGGAGTGTGGTCATCAGGTTCCCTATTGCAGAAAGCTCCCAAGTCCCAAATTGACCGAGCATTACCTGCTGCATTTCGTGAAAGAGGGCAACGGTTATTTCCGGCTGGCGGATCGAACCTATCGGATTTGTGCCGGGCAGTGTTTTCTCATCTACCCGGATCAGCTTGCGCTCTATCTGACGGATCCGGGGAAGAAATGGGAGTATTACTGGATTATGCTGAACGGGACAAAGATCCTGTCTTTTCTGGAGACAATCGGCTTCAGCCGGGAGAACCAGGTTATCTCTTTTCAGGGAGAGGAAGTCTTCTCCCATCTGACGGGCATTTTGCAGTCGGCGGCGCTGAAGGACTACTTCAACGACGACTGGAGCGTCCTGCCGGAGGATCCCCAAGGCCACTTCGTCCGGGCCCTGTCCACAGATGGGATCACCAAATACAACGATTTTGGCAAGGAAACCAGCTGGTTCATGCCGCTGAAGCGGATCACCCGTCCGGGAAGACGGAACGACGCCTACCTGGATTTCATCCGGGAAAAGCTGGGCAGCGGCATCGGCTCTCCACAGGCTCCGACCAACATCGAGTCCTATACCTACCTCCCGGAGCTGTTTTTCCTCTACGACCGGAACGCGGAGGCCTGGAAGTGGATGCAATACATCCTCTCCGTGAAGGAGCTGCCCCACGAAATTGCCGCTCAGGGCCCCAATGGCGACTACCCGGAAATTTCCTTTACCTTCCTGCAGCATGTGGTGGAAGGGCTCATGGGCGTCACCCCCAACGTTCCGGGCCGGACCTTGGCAACACTGTCCCGGCTTCCGGCGGACATTGGCTGCGTGACTCTCGAGGAGCAGGAAATCGGACAAAACCGGATTACCCTAACCCACAGGGGCCGCAGTGCCTCTGTGCTGCAGAACCTGTCCGGCGATACGCTTCAGTGGACGGCCCGCTTTCCCGGGGAATACCAGAGCATTCTGGTGGACAGGCAGCCGCTTCCTGCCCGCATCCGCGAACAATGCGGTATTGCGTTCAGCGAAGTTACGGTACCTGTGGAAATGGGCCGTGAAATCCGCGCGGAGCTTCCCGTGTAACAATTTTTCTTCGATAGGAGTGCTTTTTATGGACAAATCTTTTTTCATCGGCAACCGTCAGCGCTTTGCCGCTGCCATGAAACCGGGCTCTGTTGCCGTGCTGCTTTCCGGCAGAGAGATCCGCAAAACCGCCGATGCGTTTTATCCCTTCTTCGCGCAAAGGAATTTTGTGTACCTGACCGGCATTCAGCAGAAAAATTCCGTACTGGTGATCTGCAAGGACGGTTCCGCCTCCGTTACCGAACGGCTGTATCTCCTGCCCTCTGACGCGATGGCGGAGCGCTGGACCGGACGGCGGCTGACCGCCAGGGAAGCATCGGACATTTCCGGTATTTCTGATATCCGGCCTGAAAGCCGGTTCCTGCCCGATCTGCAGGCTCTGGCAGTCTCCGGCGGCTATGAAGCGCTGTATCTGGACCTGTTCCGTTACGCCCCCGACGACATCGACACAGCAGCTCACGGCGTTGCTGCCATGGTCGGGAAAGAGTATCCCTACTTACAGCTGCGAAATGCCAATCCCATCCTCCGTTCCCTGCGTACCATCAAGCAGCCCTGTGAAATTGCCGCACTGCGGGAGGCGGAAAAAATCACCGGCGCGGGCATTCTGGCAATGATGAAGGCTTCAAAGCCCGGTATGTATGAATACCAGTACAAGGCGGAATTTGACCGGGCCATCGGACAGTTCGGCCCGGAGGGCCCCGGCTTCGCCTCCATCATTTCCGCAGGCGCCAATAATTTCTTCATTCATTACGATTCCTATACCGGTCAGGCCAAGGACGGAGACATGATCCTCAACGATGTGGGCGCCCAGTATGACAACCTGATTACCGACGTTTCCCGGGGCTTCCCCTGCAATGGTAGATTCACCGACCGTCAGAAGCTGCTCTACGAATGCGCTCTGCAAACCTCCAACCACATGTTCTCCATCATCCGTCCGGGAATGAAAATGAAGGATGTGGACGCCACCATCCGCAGCTATAACGCCCAGCTTTTGAAGGACGCCGGCGTGCTGAAGGATGTGGCTGATGTGGGAACCTACATGTGGCACGGCGGCGCGCATCACATTGGCTATGATTGCCACGACGCCATTGCGACACCGGAGATCATCGCTCCCAATATGGTCTTCTGCGTGGATGTGGGCATCTACCACGAGGAATGGGGGATTGGCTTCCGGGTGGAGGACAACTGCCTGGTCACGGAAACCGGCTGTGAAAACCTCTCCGCCGCCATCCCCAGAACCGTTGCCGATATTACGTCGGTTATGCGAAAAGGAATTGTATGAGCAAGCTGCTGATGCTTTTGATCGCCGCCGGAGCGCTGCTGGGCGGCATCGACAAGATATTGGGAAATCGGTTCGGTTTCGGGCAGAAGTTCGACGAGGGATTCCTCCTGATGGGCTCCATGGCTCTTTCCATGACCGGCATCATCTGCCTTGCCCCGGTGCTGTCCTCCTGGCTGGGGGCTGCTATCAAACCGGCCTTTACCGCCGTGGGGATCGACCCAGCCATGTTTGGCTGCGTGCTGGCCATCGACATGGGCGGCTATCAGCTGGCCATGGATCTGGCGTTGGATCCGGAGATCGGACGGTTTTCCGGCATCATCGCCTCCGCTATGTTCGGCTGCACCTTGGTATTCACCATTCCCGTGGGAATGAGCGTTCTCCCGGAATCAGACCGTCCCCTGTTTCTGAAAGGACTGCTGGCGGGTCTGATCTCCCTGCCGGTGGGACTTGTGACAGGTGGACTGCTGCAGGGACTGGCGTTTGGCAGCATCCTATACCAGTGCCTGCCCATTTTCCTGCTGTCCGGATTTCTTCTCTTTGGGCTGATCCGATTCCCCGGGACCATCATCCGGATTTTTTCCCGGTTTGCCAATCTGATCCAGATCATCGCCACCATCGGGCTGACGTTGGCCGCCGTCCAGCACATTGCGGGTGTGAACTTGCTGCCTGGCCTTGCCTCCCTCGAGGAAGCCCTGACAATCGTAGGTTCCATCGCCATTGTCATGCTTGGCAGCCTTCCCCTGGCGGAATTGCTCCGGAGGGGCTTGCAGCGGCCCTTCCGTTGGATCGGCAGCAAAACGGGCCTTAATGACAGCAGCACCACCGGCATCATTATGGGGACCATCACGGTCATGCCCGCCCTGGTCATGGTCCCGGATATGGACAGCCGCGGAAAAGTGCTGTGCGGCGCTTTCCTGGTCTGCGGAGCCTCTGCCTTTGCCGCGCACATGGGCTTCGCTGCCGGAACGCAGCCGGATCTGATCCTCCCGCTGCTGGGAGGAAAATTCTCAGGTGCCCTCGTGGGTATGGCCATTGCCATGGTAATGACCAGACCCACTACTCGGAAATGAAATGGAGGAGAAGTAACATGCAGCAATACATGGATGCTATTGCCAAGCCAAATGCCGGACCCGGTCTGGAATTGTGGAAAGTTCCGGTCCCTCAGCCAGGTCCCGGCGAAGTCCTGATCAAGGTTCACAAAACCGCCATCTGCGGCACAGATGTCCACATTTATAACTGGGACCCTTGGGCTGTGGGCACATCCGTCCGCCCATGACCATTGGCCATGAGTATGTGGGTGAAATCGCTGCCCTGGGCTCCGGTGTCACAGGCCTGACGGTTGGCCAGCGGGTTTCCGGAGAAGGCCACATCACCTGCCATCACTGCCGCAATTGCCACAACGGCAATATCCAGTGGTGCCGGGATACGGTCAGCGTCGGTGTGGACCGGGATGGTGCATTTGCTGAATATGTGTGTATTCCCCAGGAGAATGTAATCCTGATAGAGCCCAGTCTTCCTGAGGATGTGGTAGCCTTCTTTGATGCCTTTGGCAACGCCACCCACACAGCCCTGATGTTCCCCGTCATCGGCGAAGACGTCCTGATCACCGGAGCAGGGCCCATCGGGATCATTGCCGCCGCCATCGTCCGGTATGCCGGTGCTCGCCGGGTCATCATTACGGATGTAAACGACTACCGTCTGGAATTGGCCCGCAAGATGGGCGTGGATGCCGCTGTGAATACCGCAAGAGAAGACCTGCCGCAGATCATGAAGGAGCAGGGCCTCACGGAGGGCTTTGACGTTGGCCTGGAAATGTCTGGAAACGGTGCTGCTCTGAGCCAGATGATCAACTCCATGCGCAACGGCGGCAAGATCGCATTGCTTGGTATCAGCAACAAGCCGGTTCCCATGAATATGAACACCATCATCACCAAGGGCCTGACCCTGCAGGGCATCTATGGCCGGCGTCTGGACAACTGGCACCAGATGAGCTACATGGTTCAGGGCGGCCTGGATATCAGCCCCATCATCACGCACCGCTATCATTACACGGAATTTGAAAAAGGCTTTGAAGCCATGAACTCCGGCCGCTCCGGCAAGGTTGTGCTGGACTGGACTGCCAAACGGGAGGATTGAACATGAAATCTGCACTGAATGCATTCTCCGCGGAGCTGGATGCCATCCGTCAGGCCGGTACCTGGCGGGAAGAGCGTATCATCACCACGCCCCAGCGTTCCCGCATTGATACCACCGCCGCATCGTCTGTTGTGAACATGTGCGCCAACAACTACCTGGGGCTTTCCAACCGTCCTGAGTTGATCGAAGCTGCCAAGGCAAGCTATGATCAGTGGGGCTTTGGCCTGTCCTCTGTCCGCTTCATCTGTGGAACCCAGCAGATTCACAAGGATCTGGAAAAGAAGATTTCCGGCTTCTGCGGCATGGATGACGCAATTCTGTATTCCTCCTGCTTCGACGCCAACGGCGGCCTTTTTGAAACTCTGCTGGGGGTTAACGACGCGGTGATTTCCGATGAACTGAACCACGCCTCCATCATTGATGGGATCCGCCTGTGCAAGGCAAAACGGTACCGCTACAAGAACAACGATATGGAAGACCTGCGCCGCTGTCTGGAGGATGCCCGGAAAAGCGGATGTGAAAAGCTCCTGATTGCCACCGACGGCGTCTTCTCCATGGACGGCTACATCGCCAACCTCCAGGGTATCTGCGATCTGGCTGAGGAATTCGATGCGCTGGTTATGGTGGACGACAGTCACAGTGTGGGCTTTATGGGCCAGCACGGCAGGGGCACCGCCGAATTCTGCGGCTGCATGGGCCGGGTGGATATCATCACCGGTACCTTCGGCAAAGCCCTGGGCGGCGCTTCCGGCGGCTTTACCGCAGCCCGGCAGCCCATTGTTGATCTGCTGCGGCAGCGCAGCCGTCCTTACCTGTTCAGCAACACTCTGGCTCCTGCCATCTGTGCAGCTTCCATTCGTACCATTGAGCTTCTGGAAGAATCCACTGCCCTGCGGGACAAGGTCCATGAAAATGCCCGTTATTTCCGGCAGGAGATGGAGAAGCTGGGCTTTGATCTGCTTCCCGGCGAACACCCCATCGTCCCGGTGATGCTCTATGATCCCAAGGTCGCCCATGAATTTGCGCGGCGGATGCTCCAGAAAGGTGTCTACGTTGTGGCTTTCTGCTACCCTGTGGTCCCCAAGGGCAAGGATCGGATTCGTACTCAGATTTCCGCTGGACACACCCGGGAGGACCTGGATTTTGCTGTCCGTTGTTTCGCGGAAGTAAAGCAGGAAATGGGGATCTGATACTATTATTTGATTAAAATCATAAATTTTAATCAAATAGGCATCGTCTGGCGACGCTGCCGTTTCTGTGATTTTCAGGAAAGAAAATCACAGAAACCCGTCTCATAATGATCTTCATATTAAAAACTTCAATTCTTACGAATTAAAGTTTTTAATTGAATATCAGTATGACAACCTCCTGTAAGTTCTCTTTTGCATGGAGGACCGATCAAGAACAATTATCCGCAGAAACGGATTCCCGAAGCTACTTCCTCATAACCACAGACCGTAGGTTCGGGTCCTGCCTCTGCAGCAATAAAACCAAAAACGCCACCTATTTCTGCTGAAATAGGTGGCGTTTCCATACCAAAAGAGGCATGGGAGGCAGGCCAGAAATCCAGTCTGCCGCACAGCTGATTCTTGAACAGTATTTGACTTCCGCTGTGAATGACCCTTTATACCGGTGATAAACAGTCGGGAGAAAGCTGTTGGCCAGGCGCGGAATTACAGCGTAACCTCCACCGAAACATGTTCCTTTTGGGACAGGGGAACGAGGCTTCCACGGATGGGTGTGCCGTCCACGGTGAGGGATTTCTCGCCGGTGCGATGGACATGGATGGCGTACTCTGTCCCTCGGAATCTACGGATAACGGTGTACTCTTGCCAATCCGACGGGATGCAGGGCTCGATTCGCAGTCCGTCGTAGTCGGGATAGATACCCAAAATGGACTGGCTGATGGAGAGGAATGTCCAGGAGGCAGTGCCGGTGAGCCAGCTGTTCTTGGCGTGGCCCGGATTGCCGGAGGCTCGACCAGTCACCATCTGAGAATAACAGTAGGGCTCCGTCTCGTGGACCTCACTTTTCTCTTCCAGGTAAGCAGGACAAATCCGCCGGTAAATGTCAAACGCCTGGTCGCCCCGGCCCAGCACAGCCTCCGCGCAGACGATCCAGGGGTTATTGTGGCAGAACACAGCGCCGTTTTCTTTAAATCCGGGAGGATAGGAGGATATCTCGCCCAGCTCCACATGGTACTCTGTATAGCACGGAGAGAGCAGTTCTACGCCGTATTCACCCAGCAGATACTTCCGGGTGGATTCCATGGCCTTCAGGCCTTCACCGGTCTCTTTGCCGATACCGGCCAGGGTACAGAAACCCTGGGGCTCGATGAAAATCTGTCCCTCCCTGCATTCATGGCTGCCCACCTTATCTCCGTTGGCATCATAGGCACGGAGGAACCATTCTCCATCCCAGCCATCCCGAAGGATGGCTGTTTCCATTTCTTTGACGGCATCGCGTATTTGGACGGCCTCTTCCGTCAGGCCAATCCGGTCACACAGTGCCGCGTACTCACCGCCGTACTTGACAAACATGCCGCCGATAAACACAGATTCCGCCACGGGGCCTTCGCTGGGGCCGAAGGTCTGGAAGCTCTCACCAGGCTCCTCCGAGAAGCAGTTCAGGTTCAGACAGTCATTCCAGTCTGCCCGGCCAATCAGGGGCAGCTTATGGGGGCCCAGATGGGTCCGGGTGAAATTCACGCTGCGGCGGACATGCTCCAGCAGCGGGACTTCTGTGCCGGGAACGTTGTCGAAGGGAGTGGGATGTTCCAGGATGGAAAAATCTCCGGTTTCCTTGACATAAGCGCAGACCGCACCCACCAGCCACAGGGGGTCGTCGTTGAAGCCGCCGCCGATGTCGTTGTTGCCCCGTTTGGTCAGAGGCTGGTATTGGTGGTAGGTGGAGCCGTCGGCGAATTGAATGGAAGCAATGTCGATGATCCGCTCTCTGGCCCGGTCGGGGATGATGTGCATGAAGCCGTACAGATCCTGGCAGGAATCCCGGAAGCCCATGCCCCGTCCGGTACCGGTCTCATAGTAGGAGGCAGAACGGCTCATATTGAAGGTTACCATGCACTGGTATTGATGCCAGATATTCACCATGCGGTTGAGCTTTTCATTATCAGACCGAAGCTGATAATTTCCCAACAGGCCATCCCAGTAGCGGCCCAGTGCCGCAAAGGCTTCGTCCACAGCTTCTGCGGAGGCAAATTTGCCGCATACCCGGTGGGCAGTGTCCTTGCGGATGACGCCGGGGGACAGGAACTTCTGGTTCCGGGGATTTTTTTCGTAGCCCAGCAGGAAGGTAGCCCGGTACTGCGCTCCAGGCGCCAGGATGATCTGCAAATGGTGGCAGCCGATGGGATACCAGCCGGTGATTTGGGAGGAAGCGCTGCGCTCTTCCCGGACCAGTTGGGGATCACTCCAGTCACCCATGTGGCCCAGGAAGGTGTTCCGGTCAGTATCGTAGCCCACTGTGGGCACATTCACACCATAGTAGGCGTAGTGGTCCCGGCGCTCCCGGTACTCGGTCTTGTGGTAGATCACGCCATCCTCCACTTCGGATTCGGCGATGTTGAGATTGCGTTGATAGTTGGTGCTGTCGTCTACCGCGTTCCACAGGCACCACTCCATAACACCCCAGATGTGAACGGTTTTGGTCTGCTCGGTTTTGTTGGTCAGAACCAGGTCGTGAAGCTCACAGTTCTCACCAACGGGAACGAAGAAGGTTATCTTTGCTTCCAGGCCATCCTTAGCGCTGTCAAGAACGGTATAGCCCATGCCATGGCGGCACTCATAGCGGTCAAGCTTTGTTTTGGTAGGGAGGAATCCGGGGTTCCAGGCTTCTTGGCCGGCTTCCTTGATATAATAGAACCGACCACCGTTGTCGCCCGGAACCGCGTTATAGCGGTAACGCAGCAGGCGCTGCAGTTTGGCATCCCGGTAGAAGCAGTAGCCGCCGCCGGTATTGGAGATCATTCCGAGAAAATCTTCACTGCCTAGATAGTTGATCCATGGCAGCGGTGTAGCGGGGGTGGAGATCACATACTCCCGTCGTGCGTCATCAAAATGTCCGTATTTCATGAACATACCCTCCTTGCTTTTTAATGCTGTTCGCGATAACGATTAAGCTGCCAATCTCAGCTGTGTATAGTATTAGAATAGCGGAAAATGGTAATAAATGCAAGCGCTATAATTCATTTTATCATTTTTTCACAAAGAAAAACGGTAGGAAAGTATTTTTTAGCATGAAACATGTGGATTGACGGTGTGTACACTCAGATTTCTGCCCGAAATGACCGAAAATAATAGAAATCTCCAAAACCAATTTTGCCATTTTTACGAAAAAGCTTAGATCGCAATTCGCGAAAACGTTTAAGTGCTTGGCGGGATTTCCCATTACGTCTGTGTAGCTGCGGCCCGGTTCTACAGCGTATTTGCCACCTGAGTGCGCAAATACGGCATGGTTTTCAGAGTATCGACGATTTGTTCTGCACAAAACCATAGGATCAACTGCATACCTATCTTCTTCACGCATACGGACGAGCAGCGGCGAATAACGTAAGATGGAGGTGATGGTCATGTTAGCTGCTGCTTGGTTGATGCTCAGCAGCTTACTGTATGCGCTGCAGCTGTCCTCAGGAAGTTTCCCACGGCCTCTGACCGAAGAAGAAGAACGGTATTATCTGGATCTGGCACAGAAGGGAGATCTGGAGGCCCGCAATGTTCTCATTGAACGGAATCTGCGATTGGTGGCCCATATCATGAATAAGGGATAATGTGCGCGGAGAGTTTTTCTGGAAGAAGTCTGGATATTTGGAATTTATCTGCTGCGGTAAAAAAGCGCGCATTTTCTGGAACGGAATGTTAGAACTTTCTCGACAGGATGTGCTGCAACTTTCTGCGATGTAACAAAAAAGAAAAAATAACAAGTTTATTACATCGATGTAACAAACTTGACGGTGCAAAATGGTTGTGCTATGATAGTTGTGAAAGGCGGTGGCACCTATGCAAAAGAGCCTGAAAAACCGTGACATCTATCTGCGGCAGCTCAAGGCGTTTCAAGATACAGAAATGATTAAGGTCATTACCGGTATCCGCCGCTGCGGAAAGTCCTGCCTGATGAAGTTGATGGCGGAGCATTTGCGCAGCAGCGGTATCGCGGACAAGCAGATCGTGGAAATGAATTTTGAATCCATGCGGTTCGCGGAGATGACCGCGAAAGACCTGTATAGGTTTGTCTGCGAACAGGTCATTCCCGGAAAGAGAATGTACTTGTTCTTTGACGAAGTACAGCGGATTGACGGCTGGGAAAACGCGGTGAATTCCTTCCGGGTGGATTTTGACTGTGACATCTATATCACCGGTTCCAATGCACACCTACTGTCCTCGGAGCTTTCCACTTATCTCGCCGGGCGGTATGTGGAGATCAAGGTGCTCCCTCTGTCCTTCCGGGAATTTCTGGATTTCCACGGATACACCGTATCGGAACGCAAGGCAATCACCGGACAGATGAAGAAGCGGATAACGGATGCGGACGGGGAAGTATGCGACCCGAAGGAGCTTTATGAGGCCTATGCCCAATTCGGCGGAATGCCCATGCTGGCAGACGTGGGATTAGAGCTGGACAGGGTGAGTGCAGCATTGGAGGGCATCTATTCCGCTGTGGTTGTCCGGGACATTCTGGAGCGGGAAAAGCGAAAGGGACAGCGCACCATTACGGATTCGCTCCTGCTTCGCAAGCTGATGATGTTCCTTGCGGACAACATTGGCAACAGCGTCTCCGCAACCTCCATCGGCAATACCCTCGTCAGCGAGGGACTGCTGGAGGAAGGAAACCGAAAGGCCAAGCCTGCAACCCATACCATTCAGGCCTATATCGAAGCGCTGAAGGAGTCCTATATCTTCTATGAAATCAAGCGGTTTGACATCAAGGGCAAGGAATATCTGAAAACCCTCGGCAAGTATTATATCGTGGATACGGGTCTGCGGAATTACCTGCTGGGCTACCGGGAGGGAGATACCGGGCACATTCTGGAAAATATCATTTACTTTGAGCTGCTCCGCCGGGGCTACGATGTGGCCATCGGAAAGATCGACAAAAAGGAAGTTGATTTCATTGCCACAAAGGCAGATGATAAAAAGTATATTCAGGTCACGGAAGCCATGAATGCCCCGGAAACAAGGGAGCGGGAGCTGTTGCCGCTTCAAAGAATTCCTGATAACTATGAAAAAATAGTGGTCTGCATGGATACGGGCTTGCAGCAGGAACAGGACGGAATCCTGATTGTGAATGCGATTGATTTTTTGCTGGAGTAGAGAAAGGATAGAGACGATGGGAAGCTATGTGATCAGCGTATCTGTGGGTACAGGCTGTTACCGGCATATTCAAATATCCAAAAGCGCAACGCTTTATCGGCTCCATGAAGCAATTCTGGAGGCCTTTGAATTTGTGGACGATCATGCCCACGCCTTTTTCATGGATAACAAAACATGGAGCCAGTATGATGCCTATTACTCCATGAAGATGGATGGGTCTGAACGGCTGACAAAAGGCAGAAAGCTGGAAAAACTGAATCTGAAAAAGGGCAGCCAGTTTAAGTATGTGTTTGATTTCGGTGAGGAGTGGCGCTTCCAGTGCAAGGTACTGCGGGAATTGGAGGAGGACACGAAAATGCCTCTGGTGATCCGAAGTGTGGGGGAATCGCCGGAACAGTACCCGGAGTGGGAAGAATACGAAGAAGATGAGGATGAGGACGATATTCCTGATTCGCTCACACAGGAAGAAATTGATAAGCTGTATGCGCAGATTCCGTTAAGTCGGGAGGAAATCAGCCTCATCCACCTATATATGGACGCTGCGGCGAATCTGTATGGGCTGATCTCTCTGGATGAATTGTATGGCCTTTACAACAGCCAGAATAAAAAAGTGGATGTTCCGTCCTTCCTTATGACGGCCTTCTTCATTGACCAGAGTGAAGACAACGATTTTGCCGTCATTGACAGCGTGGGGAATCTACAGATAACACCGGAAGAAGCCATGAAAAACTGCGAAATCGTTTCGGATTATCTGTTCGTGGAAGACCCGGAGAAGGACATCCGGGAACTGCGCCGTGCCCAGAAGGGGAAACCGCTGAAAATCCTCCCCAAAGCGGAATTCCTGCAATTCGCAGACAGTACCTACTTCCCGGAAACGCCGCAGCGCAGCGCGATGATACGATACTTGCGCAAACTTACATCCTCCCTGCCAGCAAGCGCGGAAGAGTATTGCGACTGCATTCAGAGCGTCATCGTCATTGACGCACCGCTTCAGGAAGTTCTGAACCTCATGAAGGGGGATGGTGTGACGAACCATAAGAATTGGGACTTGGAAGAATTTGCCGCATTGTATCAGAATCTGAACAACCATACCCACAAGCACGCCAACAGGGGCAATACACTGGACGAGCTGTTTGCCCAGTCACCCCGAGGCTTGCAGCTTCAGCAGCGGCTTGCGCCGGAGGATCAGCTGTCCTTTTTTGAAGAACAGCCGGAGAAGCCAAAGCTGACCATTGCCGGCGCTCCTTCCCGCAATGGCCCTTGCCCATGCGGAAGCGGCAGAAAATACAAGAACTGCTGCGGAAAAGGAAAGTAATGCTGAAATCGTAAAGAACATTCACACGAGAAAGGTGGGGCGAAAGAAATGACAGAACTGGAGATTATGCAGCGGGCGAAGATGTATATGGAGAAACTGGCGCAGGGGATAGATCCAATTTCAGATCAGGAGGTCCCCGAGGACTCCGTGCTGAACAATGTCCGGCTTGCAAGATGCTTTTTCTATGTGTCCGGGATTTTGGATCAGGTTATTGCCAACGGCGGCAAGGTTGTGAGCACTCCCCAAATAGACTTTTTTATCACGGATGAAGAACTGCGGCGTGTGAATCCGTCACAGGAGCCAATCCGGATTACGCAGTTTGTGGAGCTCGTTATGAATGCGATTAACGATCCGGACCGGAAACGTTTGAAGACAACGACGATTACCAGTTGGTTAATTAAGAAAGGTTTTATGTCGAAACAGGCAGACGCAGATGGAAAATCCAAACGCCTTCCTACGGCTATGGGGGAGAGAATCGGCTTGTCTTCCAAGCTCCGGGAAGGACAGTACGGAACCTATCAGGCGGTCTACTATTCCGAGGAAGCCCAACGGTTTATCCTGGATCATCTTCAGGAGGTATTGCAGGCTGAAAAATAAGGGATCAGAATATTCTGATGGAGTAGAATCCACGATTTGTTAATCGATTCTCTAACTATTTCCTTAATGTACCCATATTCTTCGGTCTTCAAGAAAAGCAGCCTCCATTCATACGCATTCCAAAAGGCCAGCGCTTTATCGCATCCCGAATAGCTCCACTCTCCTATATCCTTTATTTTTTCGACTTCCTCAAGGCCAAGCATCTTCATCTTTAAATATGCGCATTTTCCAAAATGTTTTTCTATCATGTTTACATTGTTGTGTCTGTCTGGACCTCTGACTTCAACAATCGATTTTAGTGCGCGGAAAATCCGTATATATTCCTCTTCCTCCAGCACTTCCTCTCCCCAGTTTGTTTCTCTAAATAATCTGGCGATACAACGAAATGCAGAAGCGCTGCCTGGTACCAACTGAATTAAATTGAAAAGATAAATTGTCTTATGGGTTTTTAGATATAGTATTCGAAATAATTCTGCTCTTGCCTCGGTATCCATATTCTTTAACGCCTGTCCGTTGAACTCTGTTTCCAGATGAAACAAACGGATAGAATCCAACGCAGAAAAGAATCGACTCTCCCCCAAAAGACAATGCCGAATCACTCTTTTCTCTATTTCTTCACGATCAGAAGAATTCAGCCTATCCAAAAGGCTTCCTGGGAAAATAAAATCATTTTCCATCCCGTGTTTCGGTTCGAAGTAATACAGGCATTCTTTATATGCAATAGACGTAATGGAATCATTATCAGAGGGCCAACCACATGCCCACCTTCCTCACGCATACGGACGAGCAGTGACGAATAACGTAAGATGGAGGTGATGGTCATGTTAGCTGCTGCCTGGCTGATGCTCAGCAGCTTACTGTATGCGCTTCAGCTGTCCTCAGGAAGCTTTCCCAGGCCCCTGACCGAGGAAGAAGAACGGTATTATCTGGATCTGGCGCAGAAGGGAGACCTGGAGGCCCGCAATGTTCTCATCGAACGGAATCTGCGCTTGGTGGCCCATATCATGAATAAGGGATAATGCGCAAGGAAACTTTCTATGGAGGACAAACGGCATGATTTTGTCCGCGTACTATGGTAGAAGCGTGAAAATCCACTGGAATGCGGTGCTGAACTAAATATGGACAGGCCCGGCAGGTGATTGACACTTGCCGGGCTTGAACGCTGTATTGATGGCTGCTGACATGTAATAAAGTCGTAAAATTTTCAAGTTTGTTACATCAATGTAATAAACTTTGCAAGGCGGCACATTCGACTGCATCCCGATCCTTCGGTATCATAACAGTACCGAAGTAAAGGAGGCATGACTATGGAAATTCAATACATTCGAGTGGGCGATTATTTCATTCCTGATCTGGAACTGCCGGAAGAATCCCGTCCCATTGGCAAGTGGGGGCGGATGCACCGGGACTATCTGAGGGAATACCAGCCGATTCGCTATAACAGCCTCCTTCTGTCCGGCAAGCTGTGGACATACCTTGCTGACCTGAATGAGCAGGCGCAGGACAGGCTGGAACGAATCATTGATCAGATGAAAGCCGCCGATGGAATCA
Organism: uncultured bacterium; assembly: GCA_946056135.1. Lineage (GTDB taxonomy): Bacteria > Bacillota > Clostridia > Oscillospirales > Oscillospiraceae > Faecousia. Next base: position 23,264 of record CAMGIN010000024.1, read on the forward strand.
CGGAAGCCTTGAAAGCAAGCGACCCGATGGCTTGGGTTGGTGCCATGAATAACATCCGGAACAGGGCAGAGGAAATCGTCCGAGAGGAGCTGATCTATGTATGAACATGGAAGATTACTTCCGTGCACTGGAAACCTACATGGCATCCCACAAGCTGAATCTGGGAGATGGCGAATCTGTCCTGTCAATGCTCTATGAGGCTTACGGCGATGTGAACCGTATAGACGATGACCAGATCAAAGCGGATTTCGGTGAGTTGTACCGCTTGCTGAACGGAATGTCCTTGCGGGAAATGGACTGGATTATTAACCCTGTCTGCACCCTCTGCCGGGATCATGAACGGAATGGATTTGTGCATGGCGTACAGGTGGGCGTACGATTGGCACAGGAAATACAGGATGTAGAATAATCAATATACGCAATGCCTC
>CAMGIN010000025.1 GCA_946056135.1 uncultured bacterium
GCTGTTGTTGCGCCCTTTTTAAGCGGTGGCTTACTGTTGTGTTGTTTCAAACTTTGCCTCCATACTTGATTTTGGCTCATTATAGCATAGGAAAATCTCTGTGGCAATGGGGCATACCTTGCCAAATAGCAAAATTCGTGTTATTCTTGTCTAAACCCCTGTCCCTGCGGATTGGGAGAAAAAGAGGAGTCGATACGGATGAAGTGGTTGTCCTTCCGGCATATGACGCTGCTGAACCGGATCATGTGGTTCGTGGTAGCCTTTGCGGCCACTTTGGTGCTGCAGATCGGGATCAGCCGATATCAGACAAAATCTGTACTCAATCCCCTGGAGCAGCGCATGTACAGCATCCAGTCCATCAGCCGTTTTCTCAGCGATGTGGAGGGCTGTATGGATGCCATGGAGAATTACCGCTGGGATTATGGCGATACGGAAGCCTTTCTCGCGGATATCCGGGACCGACTGACGGAATCCGCCAATCACCTGGACTGGATCCGCTGCCAGATCGGCCAGGTCAGTGAGGAGCAGTATCTTCTGGCCAATGCCGCCCGTACAACCTATACCACCTTCTCAAATTCGGTAGACCAGATCCTCACGCAGCTGGAAGCCGGGAATGTGGATCGCGCGGCAGAAATCTACTACAGCCGGGCGGAGCCTTGCGGCAACTATCTGTGCCAGTATTCCCGGGAACTTTTGGAGCAGGCCATCCGGGACAATCAGAGCGCCTATTCCGCTTTGACCCGGCGCAACGATCAGCTGAAACGGCTTCAGAGCGTGGTATTGCTCCTTTGCTTCTGCCTGGGCGTGCTGGTGATCACAGCCCTGATGGCCCTGCTGAAATCCGTTGTGGATATGGCGCAGGCCGCCCGCGCCATCAGCCAGGGCAATTTGGACACACCGGATGTGGACGAGACGTTGGAGGATGAAATTGGCGATATGGCCAAGGCCTTCAATGAAATGAAGCGCTCCATGAAGCAGCAGGTGACGCTTCTGGAGGAGAAAAACGAGATCGAACGGGAGTTGTTCCGCAAGAAAAATGAAACCCTGGAGCTGCAGAACCTAATGGAACGGGAAAAGCTCCAGCAGCTTCGCAGCCAGATCAACCCGCACTTCCTGTTCAACACTCTGAATGTGATTATGTACACCTCCCAGCAGGAGGGCGCAAAGAAAACCCACTCCCTCATCGGCTCCCTCAGCCGTCTGTTCCGCTATGTTCTGGGCAGCAACGATTCCCAAGTGCCTCTGGCCAGGGAGATTCACATCGTAGATGAATTCTATGCCTTGTATCGGGTGCGTTTCGGCGAGAAGATCCGAATGAACTGGAATATTTCCACACAAATTGATCTGACGGAGACGATGGTGCCTTCCTTTATTCTGCAGCCGCTGGTGGAGAACGCCTTCCGGCACGGCCTTGGCCCCAAGGAAGAGCCGGGCTGTGTGGATATCACCATTGGGACGGAGGGAGCGATGCTGAGGATCACGGTGGCAGACAATGGTGTTGGCATGTCGGCGGAGGATCTGGACCGGTTGCGCAATGCCCTGCGCAATCCGCCTACCACTGGGGAGCATATCGGCGTCTACAATGTGGCGGCCCGTCTGCGGCTCCTGGGCGGGGAATGCGGTTTGGACATTCAATCCAGGCAGGGTACGGGGACTGAAGCGGTCCTTCGCCTGCCGCTGGTAGTACTGACACAAGAAGAGGAGGATCCGGATGGTGAGACTGTTGATCGCGGATGACGAGGCCTTCGAGCGGGAGATCCTGGCGGAGATTGTAGACAGGCATTTTCCCGAGGAGGTACACCTATCCATGGCGGAAAACGGACGCCAGGCAGTGGACCGAGCCATTCTGTGGGGGGCGGACATTCTGCTGATGGATATTGAAATGCCCGGCCTCGACGGCATCGCTGCGGCAAAGCAGATCCTGGCCCAGCGCCCAGACTGCAAGGTGATTTTTGTCACAGCCTACAGCCTGTTCACCTATGCCAGGGAGGCGGTGAAGCTGGGGGCATCCGACTTTGTGCTGAAGCCGGTGGATCCGGAGGAGGTTGCGCGGGCTGTCCGCTGTGCCATCGACCAGCTCCAGACCCAGCGGCAGCTGGAGGCTATGGTGCCGTCTGTATCCCGGCTGGAGACGGAGGAAGACGGGGAGAAGATGCCGCTGCTCATGGCGAAGGTCAAAACATACTTGCAGCACAATTACATGCTCTGTGATATCTCCCTGGACTCTGTCAGTGAGATTCTGCAAATCAATTCCTCCTATTTTTCCGTGCTGTTCAAACGGTCCTTCGGCGTGAATTTTCTGGACTATCTGACGGAGCTGCGGATGAACGCCGCCAAGGAACTGCTCCGGGATCCCTATCGCTCCACAGCGGAGGTGGCTGGCATGGTGGGATATGAAAGTCCGAATTATTTTGCCCGGGCCTTCAAGAAGAAAACCGGCCTGACTCCCACGGAATACCGCCGCGGCAGCGGCAGGGAGGATGGCGGCGTATGAGACGATGGCTTTCCCTCTTTCTGCTGATGACCGCACTGCTTTTCGGCTGCGGCAGGCAGCAGTCAGAGCAGCAGACACCGGAGCTGATATTGCGCTATGCGGACAATCAGACAGAGGATTACCCCACCACTCTTGCAGCAGAATACTTTGCGCAACTGGTGGAGGAGCGGACCCACGGCCGGATCCTGATCCGGGTTTTCCCCAACGGAGAGCTGGGCGGAGAATCCAGCGTGATTGAACAGGTGCAGTTCGGCGGCATCGATATGATGCGGGTATCCGTTGGCACCCTGGCGGAGGTGCTGCCGGAGATGGAAGTGCTTCAGCTTCCGTACCTGTATGATGACGCGGACCACATGTGGCGGGTCCTGGACGGGGAGATCGGCGCGGAATGTATGACCGGAATCCGCAAGGCAGGGGTCGTTGGTCTGAGCTGGTTTGATGCCGGCGCCAGAAGCTTCTACACCCGTCAGAAGGTCACTTCATTGGAGGATCTGTCCGGTTTGACCATCCGGGTACAGGAGTCGGAATTTATGAGCCGCCTGGTGGAGCTGCTGGGGGCTGTACCGGTGCAGATCCCTTACGGAGATGTGTACTCTGCCCTGCAGACCTCCAAGATCGACGGAGCGGAAAACAATTGGCCCAGCTATGAGACCACCGGCCATTTTGAAGCCGCGCCCTACATCCTGCTGGATGCCCGTTGTCGGCTGCCGGAGCTTCAGATCATGAGCACCGTTGCCCTGGACAAGATCGCTCAGATCGATGAAGACTATGTGCAGATCGTTCAAAACTGCGCCCGGGAATCTGCCCTGTATGAGCGCAGGCTCTGGAAGGAGCAGGAGCAGACTTCAGAGGCCCTGGTCCGAAGCTACGGCTGCCAGGTGACACAGCTCAGCGACGGGGAGCGGGAGAAATTTCGCCAGGCGGTTCAGCCGATGTACGACAGTTACCCTGAGGAAATCCGGACACGCATTGCAAGGATCCGGGAAAGCTGACCACAGAAAAGGCAGAATCCATCCGAATCACAATGTGTTTATAAGATACCGCTTCGGAGATACCGGGGCGGTATTTGGCGTTTGTGGTTATCGGGTTTAATAAGCGTGATATGCATTTCGATTTTATGTGCCAGAGTTCCGTCTACCACTGTCATTGCGAGGAGCGCAGCGACGTGGCAATCCGTTCCCCTAAATGTCAATATTTTTGAGCGTTTCCGTAAAATCGGCCTGTGCAAAGGGGAAACGGATTGCCACGTCGCTGCGCTCCTCGCAATGACAGTGTGAGTCGCACTCGGGTGCGCCGATGACGACGTTTGTGCATTTTTTCACTCTGATTTTTGGCCTTGCTTACTAAAGCCGATAACCACATTGGCGTTTTATCCAAAATATTGAAAAGGGAATTGTTAAGATTTCATAAAGGCGAATGTTCAATTTTTTGAATAAATAGTACAAATTTTGAATGCTATTGTATTTAAAATTAGTGCATGCTACAATGGGTTTTGAAAGGCAGGTATCTTGGCAGGTACTGCCGAATCAAAAACGGCTTTAAGCCGGAAATAGGAGGAAAAAACATGAAAAAGCTTCTGTGCATGATCCTTGCGCTGGTCATGGTCCTGAGCCTGGCTGCCTGCGGCGGCTCCGGTGAAACCAAGACCGACACCAAGACTGAGGCCCCTGCTGCTGCCGAGGGTGAGACTGCCGCTGCCGGCGACGTTTCCGCGGATCCCAAGGTGACCCTGGTTTACGCCGAAGTCAACCCTCTGGATACCATCGTGGGCCAGACCGCTTCCTACTTCAAGGAGCAGGTTGAGACCCTGTCCGGCGGCTCCATCACCATCGACATCCAGGCTTCCGGTGTTCTGGGTTCTGAGAACGACGTTCTGGACGCCATGATCGGCGGCTCCGACTCCATCGACATGTCCCGTATCTCCGCTTTCGCGCTGTCCAACTACGGCTGCACCAAGGCCACCCTGCTGTCCATCCCCTACACCTTCCAGGACCGCGCGCACTTCTGGGCCTTCGCCAACTCCGACATGGCCGCTGAGTTCCTGAACGAGCCCCAGGAAATCGGCATCCCCCTGCGTGGCCTGTTCTATGGCGAGGAAGGCTTCCGTCACTTCTTCACCGTCAAGCCCGTCACCGGCATGGCCGACCTGGCCGGCATGAAGCTGCGTGTGTCCAATGACCCCGTTATGAACGGCATGGTCAAGGGCCTGGGTGCTTCTCCCACGGTTGTTTCCTTCGGCGAGCTGTACTCTGCTCTGCAGACCGGCGTTGTTGACGGCGCTGAGCAGCCCATTGCCAACTACAAGTCCAACGCCTTCCCCGAAGTTGCCAACAACCTGATTCTGGACGGCCACACTCTGGGCGCTATCCAGTGCGTCATTACCGACACCGCTTGGGCGAAGCTGACCCCCGCTCAGCAGCAGGTCCTCATCGAGGCCGGCAAGCTGACCCAGGCCTTCAACGCCGAGCTGTCCGAGGGTGAGGAGAACAAGGTCCTCGATCAGCTGAAGGCAGACGGCTGCAACGTGGTCGAGGTCACCGACAAGTCCGAGTGGGCCGCTGCCTGCTCCGAAATCATCAGCACCTCCTCCGCTGCCCATCCCGATCTGTATCAGCAGATCCTGGATCTGGCTGGCTGATTCCATCTTCCAAGCCTATAAACAGTAAAACTGTAGAGGGTGCAGGGTAACTATCCCGCACCCTCACTTCCCATATGTGGAAAGAAAATCAACGGGAGGTAAACCATGCCAAAAATTTTCGTTACCCTGGACCGTGTACGCCCTGTCTATGACGTGGTCTACAAGGTCGTTATGGTGATCTGCAAGCTGCTGCTGATTGCGGACATTCTGATCACCTCCTATGCCGTGGCAGGCCGTCTGATCGGCGGTATCACGGTGGGCGGCAAGTTCCTGCGGGACATCGTGTTCTTCCTGGACGATCCCGCCTGGTCCGAAGAAATCGTTCTGACCCTGATGAGCTACATGGCGGTGCTGTCCGCGGCCCTGTCCATCCGTACCGGCTCCCACATCCGCATGACCGCTCTGGACCGCTTCCTGCCTAAGAAGGTGGTCATGGTCCTGGACGTGGTGGCCGATGTGGCGGTCCTGATCTTCGGCTTCATCATGCTGGTTATCGGCACCCAGTATGCCACCACCCTTGGCAGCCGGGGCTTCTATGTTTCTCTGCCCAAGCTGTCCAAGTTCTGGCAGTACCTGCCCATCCCGCTGGCGGGCTTTGCCATGATCGTATTCGAAATCGAGGCCCTGTACAACAACATCAAGAAATTCTTTGTTAAGGAGGTTCAGGCATAATGGATACGCAAACCCTCGCGATTACCGTCCTTCTGGGCAGCTTCGCTGTCATGATCTTCCTGCGGTTCCCCATTGCTTATGCTGTGGGCCTGTCCTCCGTGCTGTGCCTGCTTGTGCAGGATAAGTCCCTGATGGATGTGTGCCGCCTGATGGTCAAGGGCATCAGCTCCTTCTCCCTGATGGCTGTCCCCTTTTTCATCACCATGGGCGTGCTGATGGGCACCGGCGGTATCTCCGAAAAACTCATCGCCCTGGCCAACTCCTGCGTCGGCTGGATGCGGGGCGGTCTGGCCCAGGTCAATATCGTGGCCTCCTACTTCTTCGGCGGCATTTCCGGCTCCGCTTCCGCTGACACCGCTTCCCTGGGCTCCCTGCTGATCCCCATGATGGTGGACGAGGGCTACGACGCGGACTTCTCCACTGCCGTTACCATCACCTCCTCCTGTGAGGGCCTGCTGGTGCCGCCCAGCCACAACATGGTCATTTACGCCACCACGGCAGGCGGTATCTCCGTGGGCAGCCTGTTCCTGGCGGGTTACCTGCCTGCGGGCGTTCTGGCCGTCTCCCTGATGATCGGCTCCTACATTATCTCCGTCAAGCGAAACTATCCCAAGGGCGAGAAGTTTAACCTGGTCACTTTCTTCAAGCAGCTACTGACCTCCTTCTGGGCCCTGGCAGCTATCCTGATTGTGGTTGTGGGCGTTGTCGGCGGTATGTTCACGGCTACCGAGTCCGCCGCTATCGCCGTTATCTACTCCCTGCTGGTCTCTGTGTTCATCTATAAGGGCCTGAACTGGAAGGGCGTGTGGAAGGCTCTGGATTCCTGCGTGGAGACCTTGTCCATCGTGCTGATCCTGATTGCCACTTCCTCCGTCTTCGGCAACTGCCTGACCATGCTGCATGTGCCGGATCTGGCTGCCAACGCCATCACCAGCATCAGCGATAACCCGATCATCATTGCCCTGCTGCTGAACCTGATCCTGCTGGTTCTGGGCTGCATCATGGATATGGCTCCCATCATTCTGATCGCTACTCCCATTCTGCTGCCCATCGCCCAGTCCATCGGCATCGATCCCATTCAGTTTGGTATCATCGTGGTTCTGAACTGCGGCATCGGCCTGCTGACCCCGCCTGTTGGCGCGGTTCTGTTCATCGGCTCCGCCGTTGGCAAGACTCCCATGGAAAAAGTGGTCAAGGCCACGCTTCCGTTCTACATCTGCATGATTATCACCCTGCTGCTCATCACGTTTATCCCCCAGATTTCCCTGCTGCTGCCCCAGCTGCTGGGCGGATATTCCCCGATCGGAGGATGACGTAACGTCAAGGGCCTGCTGCTTTTTCCGGCCGCAGGCCCTTCTTTTTGAAAAAAGGATAGGTCTTTATCGTTATGAAACAACTTTCTCAATCCAAACAGGAAAACCGGCTGATTGCCGCCACGCTGTTCGTGTTCGGTGTCAGCGGCGCGTCCTCCATGCTCATGGGAAATCTGATGCCCTTCCTTCGGGAGCTGTATGGTATCAGCTACGCCCGGGCGGGACTGCTGCTGTCCCTGCCCAGCTGGGGCAATCTGGCGGCGATTTTCATTACCGGATATCTGCCTACCTATATTGGCCGCAGAAAAACCGTGCTGCTGACTGCTATGTGGATGGCCGTCGGGTATCTGCTGGTGACCTTCGGTGTCGGCGGTGCCGCGCTGCTGCCGCTAATCTGCCTGATGATCGGCGTGGCCAGAGGCGGCAACACCAATTTCTCCAACACCATGATGTCTACCCTGCCGGGGAAGAAGTCGGCCATCGGCTACAATCTGCTCCACGGTGCTTTTGCGGTGGGTGCGGTGCTGTCCCCTCTGGCACTGATCGCCTGCACCCGGGCAAATGACAACGGCTGGCGGCTCATGACTGCGGGGATTACCGTCCTCTGCATGATCCAGGTGGCGGTGTACTGCAAAATGACGCTGCCTGCGGAGCACATCACCGGCAGCATCAAAACGGTGGACCGCAGCTTCCTGAAAAACAAGAGCTTCTGGCTGGGCGCTGCTATTCTGTTCTTCTACATCTCTACCGAGTATGCCATCGTCAACTGGCTGGTGACCTACTTCAAGGACACCGGTGTCCTCAGTGCGGAGGTATCCCAGCTCATGAGCAGTCTGCTGTGGGTGGTTATGTTCATCGGACGGATGATCGGCGCAGCCATTGTGGGCAAGGTCTCCCGGAAGATCCTCCTGGTAGTGGACGGCGTGGGTCTGCTGTGCTTCTTCCTGCTGGTGTTCTTCAGCCGCAGCCAGCCCCCCATCGTCATCGGCATCATGGGCGTTGGCCTGTTTATGGCTACCATTTATACCACCGCCCTGGCCCTGGGCACCCAGAGTATCAAGGGCAATGACCTTGGGGTCAGCACCATGATCTTCACCGGCAGCGTCGGTGGGATCATCACCCCTGCTGTGGTGGGCATGGTGGCGGAACAGGCTAGTATTCAGGCCGGAATGGGCGTCGTGGTGGTGGTGACAGTGCTGCTTCTGACCACGATTCTGTTCAGTGTATTTATGAAAGGAGATAAGGAATCATGAAAATGAACGCTTCCTGCTTCGCGTCCTCCGCTGACTGGAAGGCCGCTGAGGTCAAGCTGCCGGAATTTGACTGGAAGAAAATGAGTAAGAGCACAGAAACGGCTCCCACATGGGTCCATTTTGGCGCGGGCAACATCTTCCGCGGCTTTATCGCCAAGCTGCAGCAGGACCTTCTGAATCAGGGCCTGGTAGAGGGCGGCATCATCGCCGCGGATACCTTTGACTACGACATCATCGATCAGATCTACGTTCCCTACGACTCCATGACTCTGCTGGTGAGCCTCATGCCCGACGGCTCTATGAAGAAGGAGATCGTGGCTTCCATCGCCAAAGGCCTGCGGGCCTCCAACGCCTATCCCGGCGATATGGAGGAGCTGAAGCGGGTGTTCCGCAGCCCCAGCCTGCAGATGATCAGCTTCACCATCACCGAGAAGGGTTACGCACTGAAGGATATCCATGGAAACTTCTTCCCCTTCGTACAGGCGGATTTCGAAAACGGTCCGGCCCGGTGCAGCCATGCCATGTCCATCGTGACATCTCTGCTGTACGAGCGCTTCCAGGCCGGCGGCGTGCCTCTGGCGGTGGTCAGCATGGACAACTGCTCCCACAACGGCGAGAAGCTCCGGGCCTCCGTCATGACCGTGGTGGAGAAGTGGCTGGAGAAGGGCTTCGTCACCGGGGACTTTGCCGCCTGGGTTTCCGACGAGACTAAGGTTTCCTTCCCCTGGTCCATGATCGATAAGATCACGCCCCGGCCCGCCAAGGTAGTGCAGGAGGCCCTGATCGGGCTGGGCATTGAAAATATGGCTCCCATCATCACCTCCAAGAATACCTTCATCGCCCCCTTCGTCAACGCAGAGCAGCCCCAGTATCTGGTGGTGGAGGACCGGTTCCCTAACGGGCGGCCTCCGCTGGAAAAGGCTGGCGTCTACCTGACGGACCGGAAGACCGTCAACGACACCGAGACCATGAAGGTTACCACCTGCCTGAATCCCCTGCATACCGCTCTGGCGGTTTACGGCTGCCTGCTGGGCTACGACTCCATCGCGGCGGAAATGCGGGACAAGGAGCTGGTGAAGCTGGTGGAAGGCATCGGCTATCAGGAAGGATTGCCCGTGGTGGTGGATCCCAAGATTCTCAGCCCCCGGGACTTCCTGGAGGAAGTGGTCACCCAGCGCCTGCCCAACCCGTTTATCCCGGACATGCCCCAGCGTATCGCCACGGACACCAGCCAGAAGATTCCCATCCGCTTCGGCGAGACCATCAAGAGCTATCTAGCCGCGCCGGATAAGGATGCTGCCCAGCTGAACTACATTCCCCTGGCTCTGGCGGGATGGCTGCGGTATCTGCTGGCGGTGGGCGATGACGGTCAGCCCTTCTCTTGCAGCAGCGACCCCATGCTGGAGACTCTGCAGACCCAGCTGGCTTCTGTGACCCTGGGCAAACCGGAGACAGCCACGGAGGAAGTGCTCCATCCCATTCTGGCCAACAAGGCTCTGTTCGGCGTAGACCTGTATGAAGCCGGACTGGCCCAGAAGGTGACGGAGGATCTGAAGAAGCTGCTGGCAGGTCCCGGCGCTGTCCGGAAGACCCTGGAGGAACTGGTATGATTCAAAAAGACCAACGCTGGGCATTCCATCAGGAGGCAGCGGCCCAGAGCGGCGGAAACGGCGTCACCCGGCGGATCCTTGCCTACAATGAGGATCTGATGTGCGTAGAAAACACCTTCGAAACAGGCGCGGTGGGCCCCATCCACAGTCATCCCCACACCCAGATTACTTATGTGGTGGATGGTGTCTTCTCCTTCACCATTGACGGCGAAACCCATACTGTCCGCAAGGGAGACACCATGCTGAAAACCGACAGCGTCCCCCACGGCTGCACCTGCCTGGAAGCGGGGATCTTGCTGGATATTTTCACACCAATGCGGAAGGACTTTGTAGAATAAATCTTCCTTTCTCCTTAAGCAACAAACGCCCTCCGATAGGGCGGTGTCGGTAAACCAGGAAATCCTCCGTATGGCATAGATCATACGGAGGATTTTTCAATAGTTTTGCAAATTGCCATTTATGCAGTTCTTTCGTAAAAGAAGCATATCAGAAAATGGGAAAAATTGAACCGCCGATGTTAAGAAATACAAGAACCTTTTTATCCACAGATGCCCTGGTATAAACCGCAGTCTTGCAGCACAAATCGTTACTTCTTCGGGTACGGAACACGGATATCACTGACACCGCAGATATAATCCATACTGACATCATAGAATTCGGCAAGAAGGATCAAGCTTTCCACGGGGATCCTGGTTTTCCCATGCTCGTAGTCACAATAGGTCCGTTGTCCAACCTTCAGCAAGCCTGCGATTTCGCTCTGCGTCTTGTCATGGTCTTCCCGCAGTGCGCGGATCCGTTCAGCGTAGTTCATATGCTCACCTCATGGCCAGCATACCATAGAGTTAAAAACTCTATTGACTTTTAGAGTTATAAACTCTATTGACTTTTAGAGTTATAAACTCTATAATGGGGATGACATATTTGCAGATTTTAGGCTGCGTATAGAAAAAGGATACCCTTTGGAGGAGCGTATTATGAGAAAGATTTACAGTTCGTTGATTTTCCTGATCCTGATCTTCGCCCTTTCCCTGCCGGCACTGGCTGCGGAAGCAGAGCAGGGTACGGACAGTCCTCCTTCTGAGACGGGGGAAAGCTGCGCCCATTCCTTCGGCCCTTGGAGCCCTGCGGGGGATTCCCATTCCAGGACCTGTACACTCTGCGGCACCACGGAGACCGCCACTCATGCGTTGGAGGAGCATATTGTAACAGAGGCGGCCTGTACTGCCGCCGGTTCCAAGACCGTCTCCTGCGCGGTATGCGGCTATTCCCAAACCGTTGAGATCCCGCCAACTGGGCACAGCTTCAGCCTGCAGAATGTGGACGGAAGCAACCATAAGCAGGTCTGTTCCAACTGCGGTCTGGAAGAGTCCTCTGCCCACCAATGGAGTTCCAAGGGATGGGCCGTGGAGCCCACCTGCACATCTGAAGGACAGGAGGCATTCGAATGTTCCTGCGGCGCGACCAAAACGGAGGCAGTCCCCAAGCGGGATCACGTCTTCAGCGACTGGGACGGTGATGAAGTGACCCACACACAGACCTGCGCTGCCTGCGGCAAGGTGGAATCCGGCGTACATAGCTGGGATTCCGGGACAGTCATTTTAGAGCCGACCTGTAGCGCAGAGGGCGTACGGGGATATCTCTGCTCCGGCTGTGATATGGTCCTCCTGGAAGCGATCCCAATGAAGACGACCCATACCTATGACAATGACTGCGATCCGGACTGCAACATATGCGGTGCGGTCAGAGACGCTGGTCATCAATATCTCAAGGTCTATTCCAAAAACGCTTCCGGCCACTGGTACACCTGCAGGGTCTGCGGCGAAAAGGTCAATTTTGAGAAGCACATACCCGGACCTGCCGCTACAGAGGAGAAAGCGCAGGTCTGCCTGAAATGCGGTTATGTGATGACGGCGAAGCGGGGTCATGTACACGATTATCAGACGGAATGGACCTGGGATGAAAGCGGCCACTGGCATGCCTGCCCCGGATGCGAAATGCAGGGGGATTTTGAAGATCACATTTATGATAATGCCTGCGATCCGGACTGCAATATATGCGGCTATCGGAACGCCAACGTCCATTCCTTCGACGGAAACTGGCTGGCGGACGAAACCGGCCACTGGTTTCTCTGTTCAGTCTGCGGCGAGGAGGGGGAGCATCAGGAGCATATCCCCGGTCCGGAAGCGACAGAAACCGAACCACAGCTTTGTACGGTGTGTCATTTTGAGATAGCGTCGGTTCTGGAACATGTACACGAGGCAGGGGAAGCTTGGCAGACGGACGAAACCGATCACTGGAAGGTGTGCGAATGCGGTGAGATCCTGGAGAAGTCCCCCCATGTTTGGGACGACGGGAAAGAGAATGAAGATTCCACCGTAACCTATACCTGTCAGGAATGCCGCCTGAGCAAAACAGAGGGAGAGCCCAGAGGAGAAACGGCATTACCCTGGTGGATCGTGTTTCTTCTGGGCATTCTGGTTCTGATCGGCGCTGCTGTCGCACTGATTATCATCCTGTTCCCCAGGAAAAAGTATGGAAAGTTCAAAAAGAGATAATGCTTGACAGCCGGCGGTATCGATGATTCGGAAGCCTATGCGCTCTGGTTTGGAGAACGCATAGGCTTGCGGACGAGGATATTCTACGACCCAGATTGATTTCAGCCCACAGTTCGCACCTTCGGGCTGAAATTAATCTGGGTTTATTTACGGGATAATCGATTGCCCACCGGGTACATGTAAAATAATAACCTTCGTTTATTGTGAAATTTGATGCTGACGCATCAAGTGAAATGAAATAAATCCACGTACCCATAGGCATTTCACATGGCGAAGCTACATTTCACTCGCGAAGCACATTCCACAAATCCAGCAAGGGATTTATTTCGTTAAAAAGAGGCTGTCTCACTAACGCAGTGGGGCAGCCTCTTTTGTGTGTTGTGTACACTTTAGATATTTCAGCACAGCAGCGTTGCGCTATTCATCCTTCTGATTGATGTCTTCCAACGCTGCACGAACTGCGGCAATTACAAATGCGGAAAAAGTACAATTCCTCCCTTGAATTGCCTTCTCCACAGCTTCCACCACATCGTTTGGAAAACGGATTGTTTTGTTAGTCGTTGGTGGTGTGGAAGGAATCTTAAAGCTGCCCATACGCCTTACCTCGCAATACATATGTATTGCATATAGTTTACGTCGGTGCACCCTGAAAGTATGCATTGCAAATGCAATGCAGTTATGCTATCATAAAGCGGGGTGATAATAATGGCGGAATTCTGTCTGGATTGCTGGAACAAGATCATGGGTACAAAGGATCCTCCCAGAAAGTACATCATTTCCAGGAAACCTGATTTATGTGAAGAATGCGGCGAATGGAAACCGGTAATTGTTCGGGTGAAGTGGAGATATATTGCCGCAGAATGGTTCTGTGAGCGAATCGACCGCTTCGCAGAGAACGCAAGAAAGTAAAAAATACCATTGTGGTTTTGCGTGACAAAAACAGCAGATATCCGGTTTGAGTATTTGCTTTCTTGTGTGTTGTGTACGCTATAGATATGATACCGTTGTACTTCCTGCTCCCTGAATTTGTTTTCGATTTCAGCCCACATCCCTTACGGGATGCGTTCTGAAACCGAAGGACTCTCCCACGGACTAAAAATAAGTCCACCGGACACTTTTTTGCCTGGGCTTCGCCCAGGCCGTCCTTTCGAGTCCCGTCAACGGCACCAGAAAAGGCACCCCGAAAGGGGTGCCTTTTCTGGTGCCGTTGACGGGACTCGAACCCGTACAGTATCGCTACCGGGGGATTTTAAGTCCCCTGTGTCTACCGATTCCACCACAACGGCAGGTGGCTATTTGGTATCATAGCACATTTTCATTTTTCCGTCAAGGGCTACAGCTGATCCAGATTCAGTGTGAACGCCTCCAGGCAGTTGCCCAGGAACCAGTCCAGCTCCGGGCGGTTCATAGCTTTCATAGCGTCCCATGTCTGCCGGGCGGCACTGTCAAACTCCGTGTTGCCCGCTTTCTGCTCCTCCAGACACTTAATGTGGGCGGAGAGCTTGTCTGCGGCTTTCACGAAGGGCAGGACTTCCTCGTCGTCTTCCAGAATGTCATGCTCGTAGCTGGCCCGAAGCTCGGTTGGCAGCATATCCAGCAGCCGGTTTCCCGCGATGTGTTCCACCTGCTTGTAGGCCTGCTTGATGTCGGGGTTGTAATACTTGATGGGGGTGGGCAGATCTCCGGTCAGAATCTCAGAGGCATCGTGGTACAGCGCCGCCACGGCGCAGCGATCCGGATCCGGAGTAGGCAGATGCAGGATGTCCCGGCGGATCAGGGCCAGGGCATGAGCGAATACCGCCACCTGGTGGCTGTGCTCGGAGATATTTTCGGAAAAGGTGTTGCGCATCAGGCCCCAGCGGGTGATATAGCGCATCCGCCCCATAAGGGCGTAGAATTCGTTTGCCATAGTCTTACTCCGTTTTAATTCAGAATGAAATTAGCTTCACCTGCGTTCGATGTCAGCAATTGCCTTCACCAGGTCTTCCGGTTTCTCGCAGAAATGCTCCCCGCCAGCTTCTTCCATGTCCGCCCGGCACCGAAAGCCCCAGAGGACGCTGAGGCATGGGACTCTTGCGCTTTTCGCCGTCAGTACGTCCACCTCGCTGTCGCCGACGTAGATGCATTGCTCCGCATGGATGGCTTGCATGGCTTTGAATACCATATCCGGGGCAGGTTTTCTGGGGCAGTCCGCCGTCTCTCCCAGAGCGAAAATCCCGGGGAAATAATCTTCGCACAGGGGCTGCACCGCACTGTCCGGCTTGTTGGAGACAATGGCGATGGGATGATCCGCCGCCAGGATGCGCAGCGCTTCGGGAATGCCATCATAAGGCTTGGTCTTGACCCGGCAGTGGGTGTTGTAATAGGGCCGGAATGTGGCCAACACCTTCTGTACGTCTGCTTCCGATGCACCGGCGGGCACAGCACGGCGGATCAGATTTTCCGCGCCGTTGCCCACAAAGCGACGGACCTCCTCCAGACTTCTGATGGGATAGCCGTGAATACACAGGGCGTAGTTGGTCGCGTCCCGCAGATCCTCAAGAGTGTCCAGCAGGGTGCCGTCCAGATCAAATAAAATACCAGTTTTCATCAGAATCCCCTATTTTTCAGCACACGAATGTCCTCACCCACAAAGGTCAGCCGCTGGAAGCCGCCATAAAGCCGGGAGGCAATCTGGGGGGTATAGCGGCGGCTCACCTCGTCCACATTCAGGTTGGTGGACACCACCATGGGCTTTCCGGCAAGCATCCGGTCATTGAGCAGACTGTACAGCGACGCAGTGACGAACTGGCCGGGCATCTCAGTACCCAGGTCATCCACGATCAACAGGTCGCAGACAGTAAATTTCTCCGCTTCCCGGCGGGACTCCTCGGTAGGATTGAATCTGGCCTTCTCCAGCTTGCCGAACAGATGGGCTGCGGTCTCGTAGACTACGCTGTAGCCCCGGTCTGCCACGGTTCTGGCGATGCAGGCAGATAGGAAGGTTTTGCCCAGGCCTGTACCGCCCACAAACAGCAGATTCCCTGCATTCAGGTTAAAGGTTGCGGCATAGCGGCGGCAATTCTGGAAATTCCGTTCCATGATGGTCCGGGGGCTGGCTCCGTACTGGGGATCAACCCGGTCCGGGTAATAGTCCAACCGGAATTGGTTGAAGCTCTCCTTGCTTCCGGACAGGATGGAGACCTCCTTCTTCTGTTCCTGGCGGCACAGTTCCCGCAGGCACTCACACATGGTAGAGCCTACATATCCGCTGCCGCCGCATTTATCACAGATGGGTGTCTCGTCCAAAAAGCCTTCTTCAAAATTCTCTTCCGCCAACCTGGCTCGTTCTTCCTGCAGGCCCAGGTTTTCCTCCCGGATCTGCTCCATCAGCTCTCTTCCATCGCTGCCCTGCAGGAACGCCGCCTGGGCGGCCTGGGCCATGGTGCGCCGCAGCTGCATGTCGATCTCCTTGATCCGGGGAACCCGGGTATAGGCTTCGGCCAGATGCTGCCGGTTTTCGGATTCCCGGTCTTCCTTCGCCTGTGCCAGCCGCACCCGGGCGCGCTGCACGACTTCCGTGCTGTATGCCATGGATTATCCCTCCCGCAAAACTCGTTGAATGGCTTCCAATTCCGCCTGGCCAAGTTGACCGGAGGCGCCCGAGGGAACGCTGCTTTTCCGATCCCCATTGCGGACCTCCTCTGCGGTGCGGAAGCCCTGTTCGTTCCACCGCTGCAGGATCTTGTTCATATAGGCCCAGTTCAGTCCGCCGGTATTGAGGCAGGTCCGTTCGTAGGCCATGGAGATCAGCTCTTCCTCCATGCCCATATCCAGCCAGCTCTGGGCATAGCGCTCCTCCGCAGCCGTCAGGCTGCGGCCGTGGATCTGCAGAATATTCATCAGCCGGTGGAGTCGGGAGTTGCGGACATTCTGGGCCTGGATGAAGGCAGCCGCCTCCTCCACGGTGTCGATGCCCTGCTCTGCCCAGGCATAAGCCTCCTTCTCGATGGTCCGCAGAGAAGGATTGCGCAGGCTGCCTCTCTGGCGGGCCCGGTCCTTGCAGTAGCAAACCAGCACGGAGATCACATCTGTAGGGAGCCCTAAATACCGGACAAAGCCTAACAGAATTTTCAGTTCCTCAGTGTTCAGGCTTCTTCCCAGCAGCCGCTGGACCTCGCCGTAGAGACTGCGGAAGGAACTATCGGTATCCATGGCGGTCAGCACATCCTTTTCCGAATAGCTGGGCCGCTCTCCGGGGGCGATCTGGCTGGGCCGTTCGTCTGCTATCAGCCCCAGCTGCCGTAAGGTGGCTCCGGCGCAGCTGAGCCGGGAGGAATTCAGGTTCAGGTCCGTTTCCGCGTCCTGGGGCCGGTTGCCGCTTTTCAGGTATATGTATAGCAGCGCCGCATCCGGGCTGGCGGCGCTCAGGAGCTTTCGCACATCATTCTGGGAAAGCTTGAGAGATTCCGTAATCATGGGACATTCCTCGCAAATTTCGCTAATTAAAGACATTATAGCACAGCTTCCCGCTATGGACAACGGCAGATCCAAGGAGAATTTTGCAAAAAATGGACCGCTGTTTTTGTCAGGACACAGGATATTGTGGATGGATAGCCCAACGGAACCGATTTTGCTCCGCGGCTGCTTTCCGGAAAACGAAAAACCAGAGCCGCCGCCCTGGTTTTTCGTTTATTCTTTCGATTCCTGTGGCAAAATGTACGCAGGTGAGCCGTTCCCTTCTCCCCTGCTGTTCGCGTCAAACCGCCGCGCCTGCGTTGACACCCTTGACAAGCAAGGAATACGGTGCTTACAATCGTCGTCACGTTTGGATCCCGTTCCCTCGCTGTCCAAGGATAGTATAACCGGACCCGGCCGCTCTATTCGGAGGAATTTTATGGAAGCATTTGTAACGCTGCTGATCCCCGCTTTGCTGACCCTGGTGTTGGTTCGTCTGATGCTGATCCCGATGAAATGGTTTTTTAAGCTGGGAATCCACTCCGCCTGCGGCTTTTTCTGCTTGTGGATGCTGAATGCCATCTCCGCATTCACCGGGATCTATTTCCCCATCAACGCGGCCACCGTCCTGATCGCCGGCTTCCTGGGCATTCCGGGGATTGCCATCCTGGCCCTGCTGGCAGTGCTGTAGAAGTGTGGAGTTAGGAGTGTGGAGTTATGCTCAGAAGGAATGACCTGGCAGCATCCAACCGTCTGCCGATGTCTCTTTCCTTTGACAGCCCGGCGGATGTTCCTGCTGCGCCTTCTATAACTTCATACTCCACACTCCACTCTCTACTTGTCCAGGTGTACATTTAGGTGGGGATAGGTCATCTCAATTCCCTGCTCGTCGAAGATGTCCTTGACCCGCTGGATCACAAGAAAGTAGACATCCCAATAGTCCTCCGCCTTCACCCAGACCCGGAGGCTGTACGCGATGGCACTTTCGCCGTAATCGAGGATTACCGCGCGGGGGGCGGGGTCCAGCAGTACATTGTCCACGGTTCCTGCCAGGGCCAGGGCATCGATGACCTTCTGGGTCGGCGCGTCATAGGAGGCGGACACATTCACTTCCACCCGGCGGGTTCCGGCGGAGGAATAGTTAACGATCTGGGCCGCCACCACAGCGCTGTTGGGGATGGACACCAGCTTGTTGTCCGGGGTAGCCAGAGTGGTATAGGTCATATTGATTTCCTGGACGGTACCGGACTGGTCCGCAATGTCCACATAGTCGCCGGAATGGAAAGGGTGGGTGTACAGGATGATAAAACCGCCAATGATGTTGGACACCATATTCTGCAGCGCCAGAGAAACTGCCAGGGTCAGCACACTGGCCAGGGCCACGATGCTGGTGACATCAATACCCAGGGTTGAGGCCGCAATCAGGCCCAGCAGAATATACAGTGCCGCCTTCGTCAGGGACGTGATGAGGCTGTGGGCGGCTTTTTCCAGCCGTGACTTTTCCAGTGCCCGGTTTACAATGTTTATCACCGCCCGGATCGCCAGAATTCCGATGACTACCAGCACCACAGCAGTGCAGATGCGCTTAAACAGCGCACCCTGAAAAAAATCAATCAGAAAATTCACCATGCATCTACAGCTCCTTGGGATAGATATTGGCAATATTATACCGTCTGGCACCGGAAATGGCAAGATGGAATCTTCATTCATAAACTTAATTGCAAATTAAGAATCCCCCTCTTTCCTCTTAAGATTTTTGATGGTATAATAAAATCAAACGACAGAGAAAGAGGGGGATTTGTCATGTACAACATCCTGATTTGTGACGATCAGCCGGATATCGTCAACGCCCTGAAGATCTATCTGACGCCCGAAGGCTATCATCTTTACGAAGCCTTCACCGGGAAGGAAGCGCTGGATATCGTAAAGAACAATGACATTCACCTGATTTTGCTGGATATTATGATGCCCGTCATGGACGGCATTACTGCCACGGCAAAGATTCGGGAATTTTCCAATGCCCCCATCATTCTGCTCACCGCCAAGTCCGAAACAGAGGATAAGGTTCTGGGTCTGAACGTAGGTGCGGATGACTACATCACCAAGCCCTTTGTGCCAGTGGAGGTGCTGGCCAGAGTCCGTTCCCAGCTGCGGCGCTATGCCACCCTGGGCAGTTGTCCGGAACCCTCCTCCGGCAATATTACCATCGGCGGCATTACCCTGGATGACCGCACCAAATCTGTCACCGTAGAGGGAGAGGCAGTCTCCCTGACCCCTACGGAGTACGCAATATTGCACCTGCTGATGGCAAACCCAGGCAAGGTCTTTTCCACCAAGGTCCTCTATGAATCCGTCTGGCAGGAGGCAGCCCTGGGCAGTGAAGGGGCTGTGGCAGTCCATATCCGCCACCTGCGGGAAAAAATAGAAATCAATCCCTCGGAACCCCGGTACTTAAAGGTTGTCTGGGGCCAGGGCTATAAGATGGAGGGGGACAGCAAATGAAGAATCATATCGCGTTCAAATTTCTTGCGGTCCTGGTGTGCGCGGTGACGCTGCTGGGCGCTGTGGGCAGCGCCGGGGGAATCCTGGTGCTGACGCAGATGGATCTGTACAACAAGACTGTGGATCAGGTTGTGGAGGAAGAAGTCCGCAGCGATGGAGAGGCCTACGCCAACATCCTTGCCCTGCGCTGCGCCAGCCGGGATTTGGGCAACTGCCCGGAGGATATGGTAAGGAACCGTTACACTGCTTACTGGTTCAACGATTCCTACAATCCTGACTACTACGGCTACGCAGTACTGGATGCCGAGGGCAATGTGCTGGACAGCTATAATGAGGGAGTGAAGCAAAACGCCACGGTGTACGCTTTCCAGCCCAGCGGGCAGTACATGTATCTGGTGTCCCTGACGCCGGAGTCTGAGAAGGTCCCGGAAGAGCCCTATGTTCTGGAGAGCGCCGGGGGTATGCTTGATGGCGCGTATGAGATCTATGACGCCATTCCGGACGAGGGCGCTGCGGTTTCTGTAGTCACCTTCTCTACGGAAAACAGCAGCGAATCCGCCGTCGGCGATGCAATCGGATTTCTGTTCCTCAATCAAGACGGCCAGGTAGTATTCCGTTCCTTTGATCCCTGGGATCGGAATGGGGAGGAGCTGCTGACGGTTTCTTACATCTGCTTCCAGGATGTCAATGGCGAAGTGCTTTACGAAGCATCCCTCCCAGAGGGCATCGGGACCCTTTCCTTAACTGACAACGGCTGTCTGCTCTTTACTGCTCCCCGGATCTCTGAGCTCACGGCTGTCAGTGAAGTTATTCTTCTGAATGAAGCGGGAGAGGACTTTCACCAGGCCGGCGGAGATCCCAGTATCGGCTGTTTGTATTATGACCGGGATGGTTTCCTGATCTTCCAGTCCGATTATACCCTGGATGGGATTTCCTCCGAACCCAGTACTGTCGCCGGAATTACCCTCCGGGATGGTGATGGGAACACATTGTGTGATGCTCTGGATCCCGATGGCGTAGGCACCGTCTATGCCAACGCAAACGGCAATCTGGTCTTCCGGTCTTCTGCTCCCTGGCAGAATGAGGCAGTCCCCTACGAGATGTTCCCCGAGGAGACTGTTGCCCAGGAGACACAAGCAGAAACTGCTCCTGAAGAAGCGGACGACCAGGCAGATTCTGAGGAATGGTCCGAAGAAGACTGGGATGAGGAGGAAACCTGGACAGAAGAAACCGTCGCTTCCTCCGCTTCCGCTGCTCCCGAAGAGAATGCCTCAGACGAAATTGACGGGGAGAACGGGGAGGAGGCCACACAAGCGCCAACCGCAGCCCCTACAGAACCTCCTGCTACCACTGCTCCCACGGTTCCCGAAACCATCCCGGAAACCCTTCCGGAGGCCACTGCCGCTGGCACGGAGCCTGTGCTGATTAACGGCAAGCCTCTGACGGAATTCTCCATCAACCGTACGGATTACTATGACAGCGAAGCCCAGGAGACCATGTACGCGGAGTATGTCTACACGCCCATGCCGGAATATACTGTGGAGATCTACATGGCTCCCGGCGCCATGCGAAATGAATCCGAGTTTACCGTCTTACGGATTGTCCGGTCCTTCCGCAATGACCTGTTCCTGATTCTGGGTGTCAGCCTGCTGCTGTTCGCCATTGCGGCGGTGTACCTGTGCTGTGCCGCGGGCCGCAAGCCCAAGTGCGATGAAATCCACGCAGGTGGCCTGAATTGTCTGCCCCTGGACCTGTACCTGGCACTGACCATCGGCGGAATTGCGGGAATTGCCGTCCTGGGTGTGGAGGGAACTGAATACCTGCTGCGGCAGAGCATCCAGACAGGCTGCGTCTTCGCTGTGGCGGCGGGTTTCTGCGCCAGCCTGCTGTTTGTGGGTTTCTGCTTTGCCTTTGTAGCGCAGATCAAGACTCCTGGCGGCTACTGGTGGCGCAACACCCTCTGCGGCCATATCCTCCGGCTGTGCGTTCGATTTGCCATCTGGCTGGAAAAATTTCTGTCTGTCCGGTTCTTCCCCGCTCTGGGCCGGGGGATCAAAAAGCTGTGGCATCTGTTTGTTCGGGGGATAACCTGGCTGGGCTGCTTGATCCGGGGCATCTTCCGCAAAATCGGAAATTGGATCCACCGCTTCTTCTCCCTGCTGCCCCTGACCTGGCAGTGGCTGCTGGTGGGCTGCGTTATGATCTTCGTTCTTGCCCTCTCCGCCAGCTTCTCCAGCGCTGTCCTGGTGCTGTTCGGTATTCCGTTCACTCTGGGCATTATTCTCTACGCTGCCCACGCCTTCGGGGTTCTGCTGGAAAGCACAAAGCGCATGAGCAAGGGTGATCTGGACACCAAGGTCAACGACAAGCTGCTCATCGGCAGCTTTGATGAGTTCGCCCATGATCTGAACGATCTGGCGGACGTGGCCGTGGTGGCTGCCCAGAAGCAGCTGAAATCCGAGCGGATGAAGACAGAGCTGATCACCAACGTCTCCCATGACATCAAAACGCCCCTGACCTCTATCATCAACTATGTGGACCTGCTGCAGAAGCCCCACACCGAGGCGGAGCAGGAGCAGTACCTGGAGGTTCTGTCCCGGCAGTCCCTACGGCTGAAAAAGCTCATCGACGACCTGATGGAAATGAGCAAGGCCAGCACCGGCAACATGACGGTGGACATCACCAAGCTGGACGCTGTAGAATCCGTGAACCAAGCCCTGGGAGAATTCGCGGACAAGCTGGACAAGGTCCAATTGCTCCCTGTCTTCCGGCACACCGAGGAAAGCATTCCCATGATGGCCGACGGACGTCTGGTCTGGCGGGTCATGAGCAACCTTTTAAGCAACGCGGTGAAATACGCCATGCCCGGAACCCGGCTGTACATTGATCTGATGCGCCTGGAGGGCAAGGTGGTTATCTCCATCAAGAACATCTCCCGGGACGAGCTGAACATCGACGCCGACGAGCTGATGGAGCGCTTCGTCCGGGGCGACGACTCCCGGAACACCGAGGGCAGCGGCCTGGGCCTGAACATTGCCAAGAGCCTGATGGAGCTGCAGAAAGGGCAGTTGCAATTGCTGGTGGACGGCGACCTGTTCAAGGTGACGCTGATCTTCCCCGGTGCGTGAGCCTGCCGGATCGGGCAGGGAGCAGCCGGGGGAAGGAGAAAGACACTATGATCTATCTGATTATCGACATTATGAGCGGCGCGGTTATCGCGCTGCCCCTTACATGGCTGTTTCTGGCTTACTGCAAAAACCTCAGCCGCAGCCGGTTCCTGTGGGCCAGTCTCTTTACGCTTTACCTGTGCGTGATGTTTGACCGGGTGGGAATTCCGGCGGTTCGGTATATCACCTGGGATCCCACCGTCAATTGGATTCCTTTCGCAGATGAAAAGAATCTGCGTTTCTTCCTTCAGCTGGGGCTGAACGCAGTGATGTTTCTGCCCTTTGGATTTCTGCTTCCCGTTCTTTGGCGGAAATGCAGGACGTGGAAAACCACCGTGGCTGCGGGCTTCCTGACCTCCCTTGGGATTGAGATCCTTCAATTGTTTTGCTATCGGGCAACCGATGTGGATGATCTGATCATGAACACCCTGGGCGCGTTTCTTGGGTATATCATCGCGTGGGCCTGCTTCCATAAAACGTGGACTGCAGATGGGGGAGGCGAAACCTCCAGAGTAAAGGAATGGGCCAGCTTGGGGATCTCCATTGCGATTCCGCTGCTCGTCATCATCTTTGTCAGAACGCCGATCTCCGGCTGGATCTACAGTATGCCGCTGTTTGACTGACATTTTTATCCGTTCACAATTTCGTCGCTTTTTGTTTTCAATTCCTTTATTCGATGTTCAAAACCAAAAAGTATCTTAATAGCAGAAAGGTTGCGGAAGCCGTGAGCCGCCTCCTTTCAAACTCCGTAGATCCTCTT
>CAMGIN010000026.1 GCA_946056135.1 uncultured bacterium
GGATTTGTCAATGCTTGTTTTTCCCGATTCTCCCTCTGCCTGTAGGGGAGGGTCAGTGACCCTCCCCTACAGAACAGGACTGCGAAACGGCGTTTCCGGCGGCGTAGGCGGTGGCCCAGGCGATCTGCAGGTTGAAGCCCCCGGTGTATGCGTCGCAGTCGATAATCTCTCCGGCAAAGTACAGCCCGGAGGCCTTTTTCGATCCCATGGTTTTGGGATCCATTTCGGAGACCTTGATGCCGCCGCTGGTGATGATGGCTTCCGATACCGGGCGTTTTCCCGTGATCTCCACCGGAAAGGCTTTGAGAAGCTCCACCAGGGCGCGGCGTTTCTGCTTGGTCAGGGAATTGGCCTGCAAATTCGGGTCGATATCCAGGCGGCGCAGCACCACAGGAATCATGGATCGGGGCAGCAGGTCCGTCAGGGCGTTCTCCATGGCCCGGTTCTGATACTTGTCCAGATCCCGCAGAATCCGGTCATCCAGCTTGCCTTCCTCCAGGGCGGGCTTCAGATCAAGAATGAGACGGCATCCCTCCCCCTTCAGGTGGCAGCTGGCGGACAGCACCGTGGGGCCGGAGACACCGAAGTGAGTAAACAGCAGCTCTCCAAAGTCCTTATAGAGTATCTTCCCTTTGGCGCTCAGCAGCTTGACCCCCACATTTCTTAGGGAAAGGCCCTGCATATCCGGACAGTCGGGTCCGGCGGTTTCCAGAGGCACCAGGCTTCCTTCCGCCGGGACAATGGTATGGCCCAATTCCGACGCCATAGCATAGCCGTCCCCGGTGGAGCCGGTGGCGGGATAGGACACGCCGCCGGTGGCAAGAATCACCCATTTGGCCGGGAGAATCCCCTGCTGGGTCTGCACAGCGGTAACTTTCCCCTCCCGGGTCAGAATATGCGCCGCACGGTCCGTTTTCACTGTGACACCCAGGCGGCGAAGCTCCCGCTGGAGGCACTCCAGAATAGATTTCGACTGGTCGCTGACAGGAAACACCCGGCTGCCCCGCTCGGTTTTCAGCGGGCAGCCGTGTTCCTCAAAAAAAGCCTTGGTCTTCTCCGGTGGGAAGGCGGTCATAGCGCTGTAGAGGAAACGGCTGTTCCGGGGCACATTCTGCAGCACCTCCTGGGCGGAGCAGTCATTGGTCACATTGCAGCGGCCCTTGCCGGTGATCAGCAGCTTCCGGCCCAGCCGGTCATTCCGCTCCAGCAGGCAGACGCGCTGTCCTCTCTGGGCGGCGGTGATGGCGGCAAACATCCCCGCCGGGCCGCCGCCGATGACAATTCCGTCAAACTCGTTCATTTCTCGCTCCGCTTTTCATAGACGTCATATTCGTCCCAGATCCGCTCCAGGGTGGCGAAGGTCCGGGATAGCTCCTTCTCCCGTTTGGCGGCAATGGCCACGATCAGGGCATTGACCACGCTCAAGGGCGCCACCAGGGAATCCACCAGGGAAACCATGTCGCTCTTGCAGATCAGCACATGGTCGCTGTTGACACCCAGCGGGGACAGGGCGCTGTCGGTGATGCCGATGACGGTTGCTCCGGTGGAGCGGCAGTACTTGGCCCCTTTGGTGGTGGAGGAGGAATACCGGGGGAAGGAGAAGGCAATGACCACGTCCTCCTGATTCACGCCCACGATCTTCTCGAACATCTCTCCCGCGCCCACACCGGAAACCACATGGACATTGTTGAACATATAATTTAAGTAGTAACCCAGGAAATTTGCCAGGGGCGCAACAGAGCGGACGCCCAGGATATAGACCCGTTTTGCCTTCAGGATGGCGTTCACGGCCGCCTGAAATTCCTTCCGGTCCAGGGCCTCCCCGGTCTGACGCAG
The DNA here is from genome assembly GCA_946056135.1 of uncultured bacterium. Classification (GTDB taxonomy): domain Bacteria; phylum Bacillota; class Clostridia; order Oscillospirales; family Oscillospiraceae; genus Faecousia. The sequence continues at coordinate 1,837 of CAMGIN010000026.1, forward strand.
CTTTTCCATATCGGAGTGGAGTACCATGGACACCACATCCTGATCCCCCAGGCGGTTATTGGCCACCTCGATGCGCTGGACGGAGGTCAGGCGGTTTAGCACCATCTCCTGCATGGCCTTCTGCATGGTGGGATAACCATCGAAGCCCAGGTCCACGGCGAACCGAACCACCGTGGACTCCGACACCCCAACAGTCCTGCCCAGGATGGCGGCGGTCATGAAGGCGGCCTTATCATAAGATTCGGTAATATATCGGGCAATACGTTTCTGTCCTTTGGAAAAGGTGGATTCCTTTTCCTGCAAAATCGTTAAAATATCGTTGCTCATAGCTTTCTCCTGTGCGGCGCAGTTTGTCTCCTGCCGCAGGAACTATAGTACCAAAAGACGTCGGATTTTGCAAGAGAAACCTCAGTAGAATGCAAATTTTTCGGCAGGGTGCACGGCGCGTGCGGAGTGCGGGATGATGTAGTAAATGATCGTTTATCGCACCAAAGCCTCTCCCTATGGGAGAGGTGGCCCGGCGAATGCCGGGTCGGAGAGGGCCTTCGTATCCCCTCTCAGTCACGCCTTCGGCGTGCCAGCTCTCCCAAAGGGAGAGCCTTGGGTTGCGCAGATAAACGATCATTTACCGAGACATCCCATGCCCCATGCTCAGTTCTCCCCGCACATTTTCCGCACTTCCGCTTCCGTCAGAAAGCGCCATTTTCCCAATGGAAGGTCGCCCAAAGAAAGGCTTCCTTCTTTGACGCGGCGCAGTCTGGTGCAGCGCATGCCAGCTTTTTCGCACATGCGGCGGATCTGGCGGTTGCGGCCTTCGTGGATAGTGACAAGGAATTTCGCTTTCTCCCCTTCCGCTTTCAGGAGTTTGACCTTCGGCGGGCGGATGGTGTAGCCGTCCAGCGTGATGGGCTTTGCCAGCTTCTTTTCCCCGCCGGGGGCGTAACCTGTCACCCAAAGCTCATAGGTTTTTTCGACCTCCTGCTTTGGGTGCATCATAGCGTTGGCAAAAGCGCCGTCATTGGTAAACAGCAGCAGGCCCTCAGAGTCCATGTCCAGACGGCCCACGGGATAGGCCCGCTGGCCGCAGTCCGCCACCAGCTGGGCCGCGTTGGGACGGCCCTTTTCGTCGGACAGGGTGGTGACATAGCCCCGGGGCTTATTCAGTAAGATGTACACATAGTTATCCTGCTTGGGCAGAGGCTGGCCGCCGACCCGGATGTCGTCGGTGTCCGGGTCAGCGGTGTCGCCAAGGCTGGCAGTGACGCCGTTCACCGTCACCTTCCCCGCCTGAATCAGCTCCTCCCCCCGCCGCCTGGAGGCCACCCCACGGGCGGAAAGAATCTTCTGTAGACGTTCTCGCATGGTTGTTTCCTCCAAATCATTCACGCAGCACTGTAAATGATCGTTTACAGCAGCATCCACTGTAGGGGAGGGTCATTGACCCTCCCGCTAGCTGAAAGTTTTTGAGCGGTCAAACCTGTCGCTTTTTGTGAAAACCAGCACTGGAAGCAACCTATTTCACGCTCTGTTTCGTTACGCAGCGGGAGGGTCAATGACCCTCCCCTACTGTGGGTATGCAGATAAACGATCATTTATCATTCCAACAGAGAATAGTCAGCTTCCCTGGGGAATCGTTATTTTGCATTTCTCCATCAGCTTGTCCCAGAGGCTTTTTTCCTCCGATTCCGGTGTCTGCTCGATGGTGGCACCGTAGACCACGGGAATCTTGCCTACCGCTTTTCCTTCAATAAGAACGTAGACGAACCCCGCTTCTGCCCCTTCCACAGCAGGCGCATAGACGAAGCCAGGCCCGGGCAATGCCAATTGGGGCCGTTCCTCCGGTGCCAGGGCGTAGTCAAAGTCCTTCGCCGCCAGGACCTGTACCCGCTGGTTCTCGCCGCCTGCCACCTCCAGGGTGCCCACACAGTCCCCGGCACAGACCACCCGCTGAACCTGGAACCGGGAGAAACCCTCCTCCAGGAAGGCGGCGTGATCGTTCCAGTCGTCGGGATCGTCGATGGTCACGGCAATGATCCGGCGTCCGTCCCTTGTGGCGCTGGACACCAGAATCCGGCCCGCTGCTTTGGTAAAACCGGTCTTCACCCCGTCGGCACCCTCCACCCGCCACAGAAGTTTATTGTGGTTGGTCAAATACCGCTCCCCTGCCCGGACGTTCTTGGCGGAGACAGTCTTATAGAAGATGGGATTCTCCATGGCGTAGGCCGCCAGCACCGCCAGATCCCGGGCTGTGGAGTAGTGGCCCGGACTGTCCAAGCCATTGGGGTTTTCAAAGTGGGTTCCAGTGAGACCTAAGTTCCGGGCCTTGTCGTTCATCAGCTCCGCGAAACCCTCCACCGTGCCGCCGCAGTAGATAGCCAGCGCCACGGCGGCGTCGTTTCCGGAGGACAGCATCAGTCCATAGAGCAGCTCCTGGAGAGTCAGCACCTCTCCCTCCTGCAGATACATGGAGGAACCCTCAATACCCACCGCCTCCTTGGGGATCCGCATCCGGTCCAAAACGTTGCACTGCTCGCAGACAACCAAGGCAGTCATAATCTTGGTGGTGCTGGCGATCAGACTGCGTTCATTGGGGTTCTTTTCATACAACACCCTGCCGCTGACCGCATCCAGCACATACGCCCGCTTTGCGCAGACTGCCGAAACCCGCAAGGGCAAAAACAAAACGGCGGCCAGCAACGCAGCCGCCGTTCCGGCGATCATTCGTTTCACATTCCTCACCCAAAGCTATTCTGCCCGGAAACGGGAAGATTATCCCGAGTTGAAAGTTGAGAGTTGAGAGTTGAAGGTTTCGGTGTCGCTTCGCGACTTATTTCAATCATTTCCGAAGGAAATACCACTAACTTTCAACTTTCCACTTTCCACTTTCAACTCTTTTCCCTTATTTCGTTTCCTTCTTCGCGTCTAGGTAGGATTGGAGCTTTTCCAGCGTATCCGGGACCATTTCCACGATGCGGTCCGCGGTGGAGCTGGCAGGTTCCGGGATAGACATCATCCGCACATTGCCGTCCTTCACAATCAGGAAGCACATGGGCGTCACCTTTACGCCGCCGCCGACACCGCCGCCGAAGGGCATGCCGGAGCCGGACTTGTTGGTGGCAAAGTCGGAACCGCCGCCGCCAAAGCCCACGCTGACCCGGCTGACGGGGATAATGGTCACGCCGTCCGGGGTGTTGATGGGCTGGCCGATGACGGAATTCACATCCACCATCTCACGGATCTTCTGAATGGTTGTTTCCAGCATATTGGGTAGCTTTTCGCTCATGTAACAGCACCGCCTTTTCTTTTCTTCTTGATTGTCAGAAATTCTTTCAGCGCCCGCAGTCCGTACCAAACCCCCAGGGACAGCAGCCGTCCCAGGGTGATGGTCACATCCAGCCGGGCAATTACCAGGGTCTCCGAAGCGGTAAAGTCACACTCCACCTGGATATCCCGTTTTTTGATGACAAACAGCCGCTCCAGCTGCGGGAGCAGGTTCCCCATGGCCACGTTGGCCCGGCCATAGTTTACCGCCAGGTCGCAGGGGTCGTTTCCCGCCAGAATCAGCTTCAGCTCCAGGTTCCTCACCCGCAGCTTCCGGCGGAAGTCTCCCAGCAAATCCAGGGCCGTCTTCACCAGGGGCAGGAAGTCCAGCAAGCTCCCGCCTTTTTCCTGGGGCTTGGGGGCTTCCTCCTTCGGCGGCTGGGGCGGTTTGGGTTCTTCCTGTTTTGGCTTCTCAGGTTCTGCAGGCTTTTCCGAGGTTTTCTTCTCCGGTTTCGGTTTCTTCTTTGGCCTGGGGTACAGGGTCAGCTTTCCGGGGCCTGCCAGGAGCCTGACCAGCGGACCGCCGGAATCGTACTTCACGCTGACTCCCAACGGCAGGGAGGCCAGCAGCACCAGCACCGCCAGCGCGATCAGCCAGCCCATTTATGCGCCCTCCGTTTGCTTCTCTTCCGGCAGCTCGATGGGCTCGCCGAAAGAGATCTTGTCGATGGGCGGCAGCTCCTCCAGAGAGCTTAACCCAAAGGTACGCAGGAAATCCGGGGTCGTTTTGTATTGAATGGGACGGCCGGGAACGTTCAGGCGTCCGGCCTCCTCGATGAGCTTCTTGTTCAGCAGGGCCGCCACGGAATAGGCGCTGTCCACACCCCGGATTTGCTCCACCATGGCCTTGGTGGCCGGCTGGTAGTAGGCAATGATGGTCAGGGTCTCCAGCTGGGAGGAGGAAAGCTTGGGAGGCTTCCGGGTCTCCAGGGCCTTGGTCACGAAGTCGGCCATCTCGCCGGAGGACACCATCTGGTAGCCCTTCTCCAGCTTCAGGATCCGGATGCCCCGGCGCTGGAAGGAATAGTCGTCCGCCAACGCGTCGGCGGCTTTTTCGATTTCGGCAGGATCCGTCTCCAGGGCATCGGAAAGCCGCTGGATGTCAATGCGCTCGCCGGCGGCGAACAGGATGGCCTCAATGGCACGCTGCAATTGTTCAAACTCCATCTGATGTCAGCTCCTTTCTGCCGCTGGCGTCCAGCAGGCGCACATTGGGATTCTCACCGTTAACGTCGTCTTCCAGTGTCACGGAGTTGGTCTTGCAAAGATCCAGAATGGCAAGGAACGTGGCCACCACCTCGGAGCGGCTGCGGTTGCCCTTGAACAGGTTCTTCAATCGCTCCACGCCCCGCAGCAGCAGTTGGCGCAGAACCTCTCCCGCCTTCCTGCCCACCGGGTAGGGCTCCTTGCCTACGATGCCCTTGAAGTTTGCCGTGGGCGGCGGCAGCTGGCGCTGGCTCCGTTCGGCGATGGTATCCAGGGCCCGCAGAAGGTCAATGACATCGTGCTGGTAGCGGTAGGTCTGGTCCCGGCGCAGAGGCTCCGGGTCCTTGGGGAACAGGCACCGGCCAATCTCATTCCTGGGCTCCAGCTCCGCCACGGCAACACGAATCTGCTCCATGGCCTCCTTCCGCTTGCGCTCCACAAGAGATTGACGCAGCAGATCCAGCTCGCTTTCCGCCTCCGCCTGCTCCGCGGCGGAGAGAAGCATCTTGGTTTTGATGAGCATCAAATGGGAGGCCATGGTGATGAACTCACTGGCGATCTCCATGTCCAGCCGCTTGCGCTCCTCCAGGTAGGCCAGGTACTGCTCCAGAATGGCCGTGATGGACACATCCTGGATTTCTATTTTATTCTTGCTCAACAGCTCGAAAATAACATCCAGTGGGCCCTCGAAATCCTCCATGACCTCGCTGCGGGTATGGACGATGCCCTCCAAACGGTATTGGGGTTCCTGCATAACGGTTTCCTTTTCCACAATAAAATACAGACAGCATATTTTTATGCATTATACCATTGTTTTCGGGATGGCGCAAGCCTTTCGAAAAATTTTACCTTTCTTACAGAAAATATTGCATTTTTCGATTTCGTGTGTTATGATTGCTATGAGAAAAATCCTGGAGGGATGAGAAGTGGCGAAGCGTAACCGTTATCGTGAAATGGAAAGTCTGATGACCAAGATCATTTTGGCGGACACCCTGGTGTTTATTCTGTACCTGGTCTGTGCCGGGTTTGGCTGGAGTGTACTGAAGGTCGTTACCGCCATTATTGCCATCTTTGGTTCCCTGTTATGCGTCGGCTGGCTGTATCTGACCGGAGAATTCACCCGCCGCAGAAGCCTGTGGATGGTAAGCGCCTTTATCGCCATCGTGATTTGCGTGGCGGTGTCCCTGCTGCTGGGCTACCCCGGCCCTTCCCCCACGGCGTAAGTACATCATTACAAAGAGGCAACAGCTCCGGCTGCTGCCTCTTTTTATACACTTGTAACGATTCCGTCCCAGGCCAAAAATGTCAGATAAAGGATCGTTTACGTGCGTACCCACTGTAGGGGAGGGTCATTGACCCTCCCGCTGGCGGAAAGTTTTTGAGCGGTCAAACCTGTCGCTTTTTGTGAAAACCAGCTCTGGAAGCAACCTATTTCACGCTCTGTTTCATTACGCAGCGGGAGGGTCAATGACCCTCCCCTACAGTGGATGCTGCGATAAACGATCATTTATGAACAGATTTTCAAAGAAGCGTATGTCATCACCGGTAGAACGTATTCCCGCCAATAAATTCCCGGACCAGACTGGTGGGCGGGATCTCGTCGTCCACATCCGCCTCCAGGATGTAGTTAAGTACCTTGACGATGCTGCGGACCTCGTCGTAGCATTCGTCCTCCGGCTCGATGGCAGTCAGCAGGGGGAAGATGTGTTTCTTCAGCACCGCCAGTTCATAGAGGGTGGAGCTGTTGAAGATCACGTCCGCGTTCTCCTGGTAGGGGAAAATCCATCGCTTTTCGCCCCGCTGGACAGACTCCCACATAGACAGCGTGTGCTGGACGGAGGAACCCCGGGTTTCATAGTCCCGGACAATCCGCCGCAGCAGCCGCAGATAGCTGGTGGGAATCCGGTTGTGATCGTCCAGGTTCAGGGGAAGCATCGGGCTGACATAGAGCCGGAAAATTAGCTCCCGGTCCACATTATCCGGCAGCATGGCAGGGTTCAGTCCATGGAGGCCCTCCACGATAATGACGGAGTCGGTTTCCAGCCGCAGCTTATGCCCCCGCCACTCCCGGCGGCCTGTCAGGAAATTGAAGGTGGGTAGTTCTGCCTCCTCCCCTGCCAGGAGCTTCCCCATGTCCTCCCGGAACAGAGCGCAGTCCAAGGTATTGATATGCTCCAGATCCAGCTTGCCGTCGGGGCCGGGAGCAATCTTATCCCGGTCAATGTAGTAGTCGTCCAGGCTCATTAATATGGGCTTCTTCCCGTGGACCCGCAGCTGGGTGGCCAGCCGGTGGGCAGAGGTGGTCTTGCCGGAGGAACTGGGGCCTGCCAGCAGCACAGCCTTCGCGCCCCGGCCGCACACCTGGTCCGCCACCTGGGAATAGCGCTTCTCATGCAGGGCCTCGTTGACTCGGATCAGCTCCCGGATTCTGCCGGACACCGTCAGCTCGTTCAGATCCGCTACAGTCTCGCACTCCATCAGGCTGCACCAGTGGATGGACTCCGTGAACACCGAGAAGAAGTTGGGCATGGCGGGAACCCTGGCACAGACCTCCGGGTTTTGGTCATCAGGATAGACAAACAGGAAGCCCCCGTCGGCAGCCACAATGTCCCAGGCCGTGAGATACCGCGTGGAGGGCATCATCTCTCCATAATAATAGTCGGCGAAATCCCCATAGGCATATTCGTCGAAGTAGGGTTCCTTCCGCCAGGACAGGAGCCTTGCCTTGTCCGTCTGCCCCTCCCGGGTAAAGCGGTCAATGGCGGTCTGCAACGGCACCCGGCGGCGAACCAGAGGAATGTCCTGCTGTACCAGCTGCGCAACCTGGGCTTTCAGGACAGCGGCGGAAAAGTCCTCCGCACTCCGAACCTCAAAATAGACGCTGGAACCCAAGGTGCAGTTCATCTTGGCCTCTGCCTGGGGCCACAGCTGCCGGATGGCCAGGAACACCGTGAACTGGGCGGTGCGGACATAGCAGGCTTTTCCTGCCGCGTCGGAATAGCGCAGCAGCCGCACCTGGCCCCCGGACGCCGCCATGGCCCGACGCATAGGGGGCAGGTCCGTCTGGGCATCCTGGTCCCGCAGGGGGATATAATTTAAGGTAAAAACCTCTCCCGCGATCTTCGCCGCCAACGGCTGGTCAGCAAGGGTCTTCCCTTCCAGCCCAAGCTGCTTCACCAGATCCAAAAGGCTCTGCCCCGGCTGGGTCTGCACAGTGTGGGCATCAATGGTCAGATTCATAAACGCACCTCCCTGGGTGGATTGCACAAAAGTGTTTGTTGATTATAGCACAACTTTCAGCAGTTTGCAAGGATTTTTGAGCGTGGAGTTATGGTATTTCCTTCGGAAATGAAAAAAAATGCTTATCGGCCCAGCTCAGCTAAATGATCGTTTATCGCACCAAAGCCTCTCCCTATGGGAGAGGTGGCCCGGCGAATGCCGGGTCGGAGAGGGCCTTCGTATCCCCTCTCAGTCACGCCTTCGGCGTGCCAGCTCTCCCAAAGGGAGAGCCTTGGGTTGCGCAGATAAACGATCATTTTCCGCTTTGCTGCGTCAACCCGATAAGCATAAAAAGCATTTTCCAGTGGATACCTTATCTCCACACTCCACACTCCACTCTCAACTCTCCAATCTGACCAGCTCCGTGCCTGGGTAATAATGCTCCAGAATCTCGGCATAGCTGCTGCCTGTCACCGCCATGGCGTCGGCGCCGTATTGGCTCATGCCTACCCGGTGGCCGTAGCCGTGGGTGGTGACGGTGATCTGCGTGTCCGTGGCCGCTACCGTAAAAGCGGTGGAACGGAGGGAAAGTAAGCCGCGCAATTGCGTTCCGCTGTAAACCTCTCCGGAGATGACCATGGTGTCCACGCCGCCGCCGTCCGTATAAGTCACCTCGCCGAACCAGGTTCCGGGGGCGCCGGACAGGGTTCTGCCCAACGCGTTCTGGAAGGCCTGAGGCGTGAAGGTGACGGTGTCCGTATCGTGGGGCGCGTCTTCCTCCCCCGGGCTGTCCACGGCGCGCAGATAGGGAAAGTCCGCCCCCCACACCGCTGCCGCGTCCTCGGTGCTGCCGCCGGAACAGGAAAAATAGGTAGCCTCGATCAGCGCTCCCCCGTAGGTCAGCACATAGCCGGAGGTAGCTGCTACGGCCCGGCGCACCTTCTCCAGCGCTTCCTCCGTGCCGCCCCGGAGCAGATAGTCGCTTTCCGAAACGTAGGCCTGGCAGCAATTGGAGGAGGTGCAGACACTGCCGTCGCCGTGCTTCCCTCCGGTTTCCTTGGCCTTCTGGGTATAGGTCCTGGCCGCCACCGCCTGGGCCTTCAGTGCCTCCGGTTCAAAGGAGGTGGGCATCTCCCCCAGCACCACTCCCACCAGATAGGTGTCCATGTCCATGGGGGTTACTGTGCCCTCCGGGGACCGAAAGTACATGGTCAGCGCCACCGTCTCCGGTACGGTTTCCGGCACGGTCTCGGGGGCTGTCTCCTGGGGCAGGGTTTCCGCGGCCCGGATGTCCAGCAGCTTTACCGTCACATTCAGCAGGCTTCCCGGCAGCAGCAGCCCCATAAACAGGGCAGTCAGAATATCCTTCGCAATCTGTTTCATTTGGGATCCCCTCCTGCCTGGAATCATAGCATGTCCGAAGGAGGAAATGCTGTCAGATCTCCGGTGCGGCGGCCATGCAAGACTTGACTTCCCATGAGGATTATAGTATAGTTATCCCTAGTTTAGGAAAAAATCCGAAGAATTCTCATTTTTGGGAGAAAACAGTATCATTTGGCGGCGCTGCCGCTGACAAATTAAGGAGAGAAAAAAATGATAACATCCATCGTTCTGTTTGCCGTAGGCCTGGTTCTGCTCATCAAGGGCGGCGACTGGTTCGTTGACGGCGCTACCGGCATCGCCCGGAGGTTCCACCTTCCCGACATCGTGGTAGGCGCAACCGTGGTCTCCATCGGCACCACCCTGCCCGAGGTCATGGTCTCCGCCACCGGCGCTATGCTGGGCCAGGGCTCTATGGCCTACGGCAACGCCATTGGCTCCATCATCTGCAACACTGCCCTGATCGCCGCCATCTCCGTGGCCGTGAACCCCGGTCCCGTGAACACCAAGTCCATGAAAATGCCCGTCATTTTCTTCTTCGGCAGCGCCGCCATCTACTGCGTGGCTGCCTATATTCTGGGCGCGTTCACCCGGCCTATGGGTCTAATCATGCTGGTGATCTTCGTGGTATATCTGGTGATCACCGTCCGTCAGGGCCTGAAGAATCCCGACGCCGTAGAGGTGGAGGAAGCGGAGAATGACGGCGGTAAGCCCAAAACCCTGCTGCAGGATGTCTTTTGGCTGATCCTCGGCGCTGCTCTCATCGCCGTGGGTGCAGACCTGCTGGTGGAGCACGGCACCATCATCGCCAAGGGACTGGGCGTTCCCGAAACCGTCATCGCCTTGACCTTCGTGGCTCTGGGCACCAGCCTTCCCGAGCTGGTCACCACCATCACCAGCCTGAAGAAGGGCCACGCCTCTCTGGGCATCGGCAATGTCATCGGCGCAAACGTGTTCAACCTGGTGCTGGTCTCCGGCGTGGCTGTGACCCTGGCTCCCTTCGAGGTTCCCGTGGGCAACCTGATCCTGGGCCACAACGCTTCCCTGGTCATGGACATCCCCATCATGCTTACCGTCATGGTGCTGCTGACAATCCCCGCCCTGGCCACAAAGAAGCTCCGCCGCTGGCAAGGCATCGTACTGCTGTGCATCTACGCCGCCTTCTGCATCTGCCAATTTGCCATGTAACCCAAAACATCCGCCAGCCCAACACAGGCTGGCGGATGTTTTACTATCCTTATGCGGTAATGGCAGCGATGCAGCAGAAAATCACCAGACACAGGGCGGTCAGGACGGAGCAGACGCCGGAGGCTACTGTGTAGTCCTCCCCGCTGCGGCCGAGACCCGGAGCCAGATAGCTGGCGGGCAGGGCGCAGTACAGCAGAATCGTCCAACGGGTCAGCGCATCCACCCCAGGCACCAGGAACAGCGCTGCCTGAATCAGCAGGCAGAACACCGCAAACACCCCAAAGTGGAACGCCGACAGACGGAACACCGCGCCCCGGCTGCCCTTGTCCAGGGAGAAATTGTAGCCCACGCTGAAGATGATCGCCGCGCTGACCGGCTGGGCCAGAAACCCCGTACAGGAAGTGATAATGCCGCCGATACCCACACCGTCCAACCATGCTCCCACACCGGTGAGATTCAGGGCCAGGCCCAGCAGGCTCATAAGCAGCAGCGGTGAGGAAAAAATCTTTTTCACGATGGTTCCGGGGGTGGGATTGTCCCCGGGGTCTGCCGACAGAAGGGCGATGATCGGGTAGGCCGTCACAGCCTGGGTCAGATCCAGGACACCCATACGGTAGGCCTGATCCGCCCCGAACAATATCACAAGCAGCGGGATGCCCAGCATGCCTGTCTCCTGGGCCGCGAAAAGCATGGGCAGATTGTGGTAGGGAAACCACTTCTTCCGCCAGCGGAAGGAAAGAATCGTCCCCAGCAGAATCAGCGGCAGCACCAGGGCCATCGTGCTGACCGATTCCGCGCCGATTTTGGCGGTCAGGCAGGAATTGAACAGCACGCAGGGCAGGCCGAACCTGATGACGAACTGCTGCAAGCCACGGTTTTCCTCCGGGGTCAGCAGGGCCTTTTTCCGGGCCAGGACCCCCAGAAAAATGGCGATGAAAATGGGTGCGATGACCTGGGCTATGTTGATAACGTTCTCCATGACAGCATCCTCCCGGAGTTTCCAAATATCGGCACTATCATACATGATTTTCCAAGAGAATGCAATATCCTCGCTGCACTATGGCAGTAAATGGGTAAAAAAGTTTCTTCCGTTTGGTACCTCCGTTTCTTACCCTCAGTGATAAATGATCGTTTAGCGTCGCGCCCACTGTAGGGGAGGGTCATTGACCCTCCCGCCGGCTGAAAGTTTTTGAGCGGTCAAACCTGTCGCTTTTTGTGAAAACCAGCACTGGAAGCAACCTATTTCACGCTCTGTTTCGTTACGCAGCGGGAGGGTCAGTGACCCTCCCCTACAGTGAACATAGCACTGCACCTGCGGTCGAGGGGCCCAAAGGATGTTCGTCTACTACCCAAAGTGCGTAACGCATTCGCCGCGGGCCATGCCCGCGAAACGATCATTTATAAAAGCATCCACGAAAACTTCGATTTCGGGATTTTGTTGACAGAACACAGTGGCCGTGGTAAAATGACCAACAAGTGCACTATGTTAGTTGGAAATAAAAGTGAGGAATCCATTATGCTCAATGAATTTTCCAGAACCCAGCTGCTGCTGGGACAGGCCGGAATGGAAGCCCTGGCGAAAGCAAGGGTGGCCGTCTTCGGCATCGGCGGCGTGGGAGGCTACACCGTGGAGGCTCTGGCCCGCAGCGGTGTGGGAACCCTGGACCTGATCGACAATGACAAGGTCAGTCTGACCAACCTGAACCGGCAGATCATCGCTACTCACAGCAGCCTGGGCCAATACAAGGTGGACGCGGCCAAAGCGCGGATTCTGGACATCAACCCCAAGGCCGTGGTAAACACCTACAAGACCTTTTATACTCCGGAGACAGCGGATCAGTTTGACTTCACCCAGTACGACTATGTGGTGGACGCCATCGACACCGTCACCGGCAAGCTCCAGCTGGCGGTGCAGGCCCAGCAGGCAGGGGTTCCCATTCTCAGCTGCATGGGTGCGGGCAACAAGCTGGACCCCACAGCCTTCGAGGTGACGGACATCTACAAGACAACCATGTGTCCCCTGGCCCGTGTCATGCGGAAGGAACTGAAAAAGCGGGGCATCCAAAAGCTGAAGGTGGTCTACTCCAAAGAGCAGGCCCTGACCCCCATAGACGATCCCAGCATCAGCGAATGCACCCAGCGCCGCCAAATCCCGGGCAGCACCGCCTTCGTCCCCGCAGTGGCAGGACTCATCGCGGCGGGAGAGGTTATCAAGGATTTGACAGGCAGGCATGAGACAGAAGCTAAGATATAAAAGCAGCTATCCCGCCGTACCCCTTATGCTTCTTATAAAAGAACGTTTACTGTGTGTAGGGGGCGGCATCCTTGACGCCCCCTACGGACTGTAAACGGTCCTTTATACGAAAATCTTTGCCTCTGGGAATCACTACATAAAAAGAAATCCACCCAAACAAATGGGTGGATTTTTGTTGGTGGACCCGAAGGGATTCGAACCCTCGACCCCTACAATGCGAATGTAATGCGCTCCCAGCTGCGCTACGGGCCCGTTAACATTCGGTATTATAACGCTTCCGGCTGCCGTTGTCAAGCAAAACTTTCCTTTCTTTCCCCACCTTGTATTTTGTCCCGGAGTATGATACACTGAAAAAAACGGAAAGAGGGAATTTTTTATGGACTATCAGGAAATCAACGCCGCCACCGTCGACCGGTGGGTGCTATCTGGCTGGGAATGGGGCAAGCCTATTACCCATGAGATATATCAGTCCGCCGTCAACGGGAACTGGGAGGTTCTGCTGACCCCCAACAAGCCGGTTCCCCACGAATGGTTCGGTGATCTGAAAGGTAAAAAGGTGCTGGGCCTTGCCAGCGGCGGCGGACAGCAGATGCCCATTTTCGCAGCCCTGGGAGCGGAGTGTACCGTGCTGGACTACTCCCCGCTGCAGCTGGAAAGCGAGCGGATGGTGGCAGCCCGGGAGGGCTATGATATCGAAATTATCCGGGCGGACATGACCAAGCCTCTGCCCTTCCCTGATGAATGCTTCGATCTGATCTTCCATCCCGTTTCCAATGTCTATGTGGAGGAAGTCAGACCCATCTTCCGGGAGTGCTATCGGATCCTGAAGCCCGGCGGCGTGCTGCTGGCAGGGCTGGACATCGGGCTGAACTTCCTGGTGGACGAGACGGAACAGCATATCGTCAACACCCTGCCCTTCAACCCCCTGAAAAATCCCGACCATATGGCGCTGATGGAGAAAGAGGACGGCGGCATCGAATTCTCCCACACCATCGAGGAGCAGATCGGCGGGCAATTGGAGGCGGGCCTGCGGCTGACCCACCTGTACGGCGACACCAACGGCTGCGGATATCTGAAGGACCGGAACGCAGAAACCTTCCTGGCCACCAGAGCAGTGAAGCCTGACCGCTGATTTGAATGCTGAATGATTGCATCCCTTCGGGATGATTGAAAAAGATCGTTTCCCCTATTATTCCATCCCCGAAGGGGATACCTTCATTTTGCATTCTGCATTTTGCATTCAGCATTCATAACCCCCTCTTCCCTTTTTGGAAAAAATGTGGTAAGATAGCCCCCGAGTCTTTTTTCAAAGGAGAATACCCATGCAGTCTATCACTGACATTCTGGCCCAGGAGCTGGGGCAGAAAAAAGAATATGTGGAAAATGTGGTGCAGCTTATCGACGAGGGCAACACCATTCCCTTTATCGCCCGATACCGTAAGGAAATGCACGGGGCCATGGACGACACCACCCTGCGCAGCCTGGAGACCCGCCTGACCTACCTGCGGAACTTACAGCAGCGCCGGGAAGAGGTCAAGAAGTCCATCGAAAACCAGGGCAAGCTGACCCAGGAGCTGTCCGACGCCATCGACAGCGCCGCCACCATGACCGAGGTGGAGGACCTGTACCGGCCCTACAAACAGAAGCGCCGTACCCGTGGCTCCATTGCCAGAGAGAAAGGTTTGGAACCCCTGGCGGAAGCCATCTTCGCCCAGGACGGTCAGGACCCGGCAGCCCTGGCGGAAGGATTCGTGGACCCGGAGAAGGGCGTGAATTCCATCGAAGAAGCATTGCAGGGGGCCAGCGACATCATCGCGGAAAATCTGTCCGACGATGCCGACATCCGGAAGAACCTCCGGGAGCTGGTGATGCGCCGGGGACTTCTGACCTGCAAGGCCGAGGACGGAGCCGAGGAAGACGGCGTTTATAAGCTATACTATGATTTCTCCCAGCCCATTTCCCGTGTGTTGGACCACCAGATTCTCGCCATCAACCGGGGCGAGAAGGAAGGGATCCTGAAACCCAATGTGGCCCTTGCCGGAAACGAGGGCGCTGCCCTGGTCTGCCGGGCCGCCCTGAAACCGGTGATGACCGTGTCCGCCTTTGTCCGCGCCGCTGCCGAGGACGCCTATGAGCGGCTGATCTTCCCCGCCATCCAGCGGGAGGTGCGAAACGAGCTGTCCGACCGGGCCTACGCCGGAGCCATCCACAACTTTGCCCTGAACCTGAAGCCTCTGCTGATGCAGCCCCCGGTGAAGGGCTTCGTCACCATGGGCCTGGACCCCGGCTACCGCAACGGCTGCAAGGTGGCAGTAGTGGACGCCACCGGCAAAGTGCTGGACACCGCCGTGGTGTACCCCACCTTCAGCGAGCGGAAGAAGCAGGAGGCCATCGCCATCCTTTCCAGCCTGATGCGCAAGCACCAGGTCCGGCACATCGCCATCGGCAACGGCACCGCGTCAAGAGAGACCGAGGCCATGACCGTGGAGCTTTTAAAATCCTTCCCGGAGGCCAGCTACATGATCGTCAATGAGGCAGGGGCCTCCGTCTACTCCGCCTCTCCCCTGGCGGCGGAGGAATTCCCGGAATACGATGTGAACCTGCGCTCCGCCGTGTCCATCGCCCGTCGCTTGCAGGATCCCCTGGCGGAGCTGGTAAAGATCGACCCTAAGGCCATCGGCGTGGGCCAGTACCAGCACGACTGCCCCCAGAAGGAGCTGGACGCCGCCCTGGGGGCCGTGGTGGAGGACTGCGTCAACGCGGTGGGTGTGGACGCCAATACCGCCTCCCGGAGCCTGCTGCAGCAGGTGTCCGGCCTGACTGCCGCCACCGCCAAGAACATCGTGGCCTACCGGGAGGAAAACGGCCCCTTCACCAGCCGGGCCCAGCTGAAAAAGGTGCCCAAGCTTGGCCCCAAGGCCTTTGAGCAGTGCGCAGGCTTCCTGCGGATTCCCGAAAGCAAGGAGGTTCTGGACAACACCGGCGTGCACCCCGAATCCTACGCCGCCGCCAAAGCCCTGCTGACTCTGCTGGGCTGCAAGAAGGGCGATGACCTGTCCGATCTCACCGCCAAGCTGGAGGGCTACGGGCTCCAAAAAGCCGCCGCGGAATGTGCTGTGGGCGAGCCGACCCTGCTGGACATCGCCAAGGAGCTCAGTAAACCCGGCCGGGACCCCCGTGACGAGCTGCCCGCGCCGATCCTGCGCAAGGATGTGCTGGAAATGAAGGACCTGAAGCCCGGTATGGAGCTGACAGGCACGGTACGCAACGTCATTGACTTTGGCGTCTTCGTAGACATCGGCGTCCACCAGGATGGGCTTGTGCATATTTCCGAGGTCTGCAGCCGCCGTCTGCGGCATCCCAGCGAAATGGTGAAGGTGGGCGACGTGGTGAAAGTCGTGGTGCTTTCCGTGGACGAAAAGCGGCACCGAATCAGTCTGTCCATGAAGCAGGCGAAGCAGTGAGCGTTTGGAGCGTGGAATTTAAAGTTTATGGAATGCGACTGCTGCCGTGGTTTTGCCGCGGCAGCGGTTTTTTTCATATGTTGAAAGCCGTCAGGAATCATTTATGCAAATATAATTTTCTTTTTGTCGTTTATACTTGACATTTTATCTTAGATATGTTACTATGCCGTTGAAAGCGAGGTGACCGTATGGCTCGGAATCTAGCCGTGAAAGCGGCGCGGGCACAGAAGGACATGACCCAGAAGGATCTGGCGGCGGCGGTGGGGGTCTCCCGGCAGACCATCAACGCCATTGAGCAGGGAGAGTACAACCCCACCATCAAGCTGTGCCGCGCCATCTGCCGGGCGCTGGGGAAAACATTGGACGAATTATTTTGGGAGGATGACAACAATGAAAAAGAGTAATCTGGACGAAATGCAGGAACAGGCCCTGCTGCGCATCGAACACACCGGCTGCTGTCTGGTCTTTTGGGGGCTGCTGGCCGCCATGGCGGTTCAGGGTGTCATGGGAGCAGGAATCCGGGAGCTGGCCGGTGAGTGGATCGTATTCATGGTGTTGGCCCTGTACCTGGTAATTGGCTGCCTGCACCATGGCATCTGGGACCGGAAGCTGAAGCCCAACGCAAAGACAAACTTTATCGTAAGCCTTTTGGCCGGGATCGCCGTAGGGATTTTCATGGCGGCGGTGTATTTCCGCAATGTCCAGGAATGGCTTGACCTGGTGCTCATCACCGTGATCCCGGCGGTCTGCACCTTCGTGCTGTGCTTCGCCGCGCTGACGGTCTGCGCAGCCCTGTACAAAAAACGCAGAGAAAAGCTGGATCAGGAATGAATACAACTGCCCCGGAGGTCCGGGGCGGTTTCTTTGAGGAAATGCTGTTCTTCCTGGTAACGATTCCGTCGTGTAAATGATCGTTTATCGCACCAAAGCCTCTCCCTATGGGAGAGGTGGCCCGGCGAATGCCGGGTCGGAGAGGGCCTTCGTATCCCCTCTCAGTCACGCCTTCGGCGTGCCAGCTCTCCCAAAGGGAGAGCCTTGGGTTGCGCAGATAAACGATCATTTACACGAACATGCCGATGCGATCAGAATCGTTCTGTTTCCCTTTCCGTCCAACAACTCCTAACTCCACACTCCACTTTCCACACTCCACACCGAATCCGGGTTTACATAAAATCTTTCAAAATGTTAGAAAATTGTAACGTTTTGCGGCGGACTTGACATTATACCGTATATGTTGTATAATTCATGGTGATTTTCTCGAAATGGAGATTTTTCCTATGAAAAAAGCCGTCCGTTTTCTGGTGCCGCTGCTGCTGCTGATTGTGATTGTCGGCAGTATCTTCTGGTACCTGTTCATTTACGACCGGGACTTTACCCGGGATACCCTGCTCAGTCAGGCCAGGTTCCAGGATCTGCACGGCAACGCCCGGATCTCCTCCTGGTGTTATAACATGGCCTACAGCTTCTCCGGGCATGACCAGAATGTAGCTATCGAGCTGGCGAATCAATATAAGTCCGCAGGTAACTACACCAAGGCGGAGTACACCCTGACGGGGGCCATTAACAGCTCTCCCACCGCCGAGCTTTATGCCGCCCTGTGCAAAACCTATGTAGAGCAGAACAAGCTGCTGGACGCGGTGAACATGCTGGACAACATCCCCGACCCGGAAATTCGAGCCATCCTGGATGCCAACCGTCCCTACGCCCCTGTCCCCGACAAGGAAGCAGGCTACTACAGTCAATATATTGATCTGCACCTGAGCTCCAACGGCACCGTCTACTACACCACCGATGGAGATTTCCCCTCCACCGCCGGCCCGGTCTATGACGGGGCCATCACCCTGGACGCAGGCGAAACCACTGTCTACGCCATCTCCGTGGCGGACAACGGCCTGGTCAGCCCCATAGCTGTGCTGGGCTATACCATCACCGGTGTCATCGAAGAGGTCACCTTTACGGACCCGGCCCTGGAAGCCGCTATCCGGGAGCTGATCCACGTGGACGCTGAGAAAACCGTCTACACCAACCAACTCTGGGAGATCACCGATTTCACTGCCCCCGAGGGCGTGGAAGACTACTCTGATCTGGCCCTGCTGCCCAACCTGAAAACCCTGACCATTCAGAACCAGCAGCTGGCCACCCTGAGTCCCCTGGCTTCCCTGGGCTGGCTGGAGGCCCTGGATCTGACCGGCTGCAGGTTCCCGGCGGAGGAGCTGAGCTACCTCGTTTCCCTGTCCCGCCTGACCAGTCTGACGCTGTCGGACTGCTCCTTAAGCACCGTGGCAGAACTCGCCGGCGCCCAGAGCCTGACCCATCTGGATCTGAGCAGCAACACCCTCCGGAATCTGGATGCCCTGGCTCCCATGGCTACCCTGGTGGAGCTGGACCTGAAGCACAACGCAGTGACGGATCTGTCCGCTCTGAGCAATCTGGTGAACCTAGAGACCCTGGACGTTTCCTTCAACGCGCTGAACACCCTCTCTCCCCTGTCCTCCTGCATCAAGCTGAAGTGGCTGGGCGCAGACAACAACCAGATTACCAGCTTGAATGGCATAGACAGTCTGGTCCTGCTGACCTACCTGTCTGTGGACTACAACAGCCTGACGGATGTGTCCGTTCTGGCAGGCTCCACGGTGCTGACCAACCTGAGCATTGCCAGCAATGAAATCTCCGACATCACCAGCCTGAGCGCCCTGACCAATCTGGAGATCTTCGACTTCTCCGGCAATCAGGTAACACAGCTGCCCGACTGGCCCGAGGGCTGCCCCATGCAGACCATTGACGGCTCCTACAATGCCCTGACCAGCATTGACGTTCTGAGCAAAATGCAGTCCCTGACCCACGTATATATGGACTACAACCTTCTGACCAATGTGGACGCCCTGGCGGACAACTACTGCCTGGTGCAGGTCAACGTCTACGGAAACCAGATTGAAGATGTCTCCGCTCTGCGGGAACACGATATCATCGTCAACTACGATCCCACCTACCACAGCGAGGACTGACAAACCGATACCGCCCGCTTCGGAACAAATCCGAAGCGGGCGGCTTTTTTGAGTGTGGAGTGTGGAGTTAAACTTGTAAATGATCGTTTAGCGCAGTATCGCATTGCACCCATTGTAGGGCGGGGTCATGACCCCGCCGACCAGCTTAACTGCTTGCCCATGGAAAATGGATGCATAATGTTTGGATTTTGCCTCTAACCAGGCATATTCAACGACGCAGTGCGTCGGCGGGGTCATGACCCCGCCCTACAGTTGGTGCAACTATAAACGATCATTTACCACGCCAACTCCACTCTCCACTCTTATCAAAATTCCAACACCAGTTCCAACGCGGCTTTCACGGTCTGCTGCCGGACTTCCTCCCGGGTGCCGGAGAAGCGGTAATGGCGGACCTGGGTTTGGTTTGCATCGCTGTAGCCGATGAACACCGTGCCTACCGGGTTGCCGTAATCATCGCCGCCGGGGCCGGCGAGACCCGTGACGGACACCGCGATGTCCGCTTGCAGTCTTTTCCGGGCTCCGGACGCCATAGCTTCCGCCACGGGTGCGGAAACCGCGCCATATTGGGTCAGGGTTTCTTCCGGAACTCCCAGAAGGTTGGCCTTCACCCAGTCAGTGTAGCTGATGATGCCGCCCTTGTAGACCTCGCTGCTGCCGGGGATGGCGGTCAGAGCCGCGCCGATGCCCCCGCCGGTGAGACTCTCCGCGGTGACCAGGGTCTTCCCTGCCAGGGCCTTCAGAACCTTACAGCACAGACTCGTCATGGTAGCTCACCTTGATCTTTTCAATGGATTCCATAGCCCGCTGGATCAGGGCCTCCCGGTCTAAGTTCTTTTCCGCGTTCAGAACCTGGCCCAGGGTGGGCTTGGTCTTGGGATGCTTGGGGGTGAAGACGGTGCAGCAGTCCTCATAGGGAAGAATCGAGGTGTCCAGCGTGCCGATGCGCCGGGCGATGGTGACGATCTCCTCCTTGTCCATGCCAACCAGGGGCATGAAAATGGGCATATCCACCACGGCCCCCGTCACCGCCATGGCCTCCATGGTCTGGGACGCCACCTGGCCCAGGTTCTCACCGGTGATCAGGGCCCCGCAGCCGTCGGTCTTGGCAATGCGCTGGGAGATCTCCATCATAAACCGCCGCATAATCAGGGTGAAGAATTCCTCCGGGCAGTTGTCCCGGATGGCCTCCTGAATCTCGGTGAAGGACACCACGTTGACGGTCATTTTGCCGCAGTATCTGGTGACCAGCCGGGCCAGCTCCACCACCTTGTCCTTCGCCAACTGGGAGGTATAGGGATAGGAGAAGAAGTGGACCGCCTCCACCTCCACGCCCCGCTTGGCAATCATATAGGCCGCCACCGGGGAATCGATGCCGCCGGACAGCAGGCACAGGGCACGGCCCCCCACGCCCGTGGGCAGACCGCCGGCGCCGGGCACCGCTGGACCGTGGACGTAGGCGGACAGATCCCGGACCTCCACATAAACCGTGTACTCCGGATGGTGGACATCCACGGCAACACTGGGGTGGGCCTCCGCCAGCCGCCCGCCGATCTCCTGGGACAGCTGAATGGAGTTCAGGGGGAACCGCTTGTCGGAGCGTTTGGACTCCACCTTAAAGGAGGCAGCGCAGTCCAGGTCGTCCCCCAGATAATTCTCGATGGCCTCGAAAATGGCGTCCACATCCTTTTCGCAGGGACGGCAACGGCACAGGCTCACCACGCCGAAGATGGAGCCGCAGGCCTCCCAGGCCCCGTCCACATCGGCCTCCTCGTCCATAGGCTCCACGTACACCGTGGACTGCATAATATACACGTCAAAATTGCCGTAGCGCTTCATGCGGCGGCGGACGTTCTGCCGCAGCTTGTTTTCAAACTGGCGCTTGTTCGCGCCCTTCAGGACAATTTCACCAAGTTTTAACAGGAAGATTTCTTTCATATTATTACCTCTTTTTTCGTTTGGAGTGTGAAGTGTGGCGTGTGGGATTGGCGCTGAAAATGATCGTTTATCTTCGAATGCAAAATGCTGAATGCAGAATGCAAAATGAA
>CAMGIN010000027.1 GCA_946056135.1 uncultured bacterium
TGGCCCTGGAGCTGGGCGTGGATGCCCGACTGATTCCAGGTGAAGGAAACGGCGGCGCCCACGGCTGGAACATCGCCCGGCTGCATGATCTGTACTACGATCTGGACTCCACCTGGGACGCGGGAGAGACGGATTACGATTATTTCCTGAAGTGCGATGCGAACTTCACCGGCCATACCAGATATGACGACTATGCCACGGAGTCATTCTACGCGGAATACCCCATGTCCGAAACAGACTATGTCCCCACTGCTGACGACACCACCTGCACAGCCCACAATTACAAAGGCAAAGTGACTACCGAGACCACCTGCACCACAGATGGCGTGACGACTTACACCTGCACAATCTGCGGCGATACCTATACAGAGACCATTCCCGCCACTGGCCACAGCTATACCGCCGTGGTCACCAAGCCCACCTGCACGGAACAGGGCTATACCACCCACACCTGTTCCTGCGGCGACAGCTATGTGGATTCCTATGTGGATGCTCTGGGCCACACCGAAGTCATCGATGCGGCGGTGGCACCAACCTGTACAGATACCGGTTTGACTGAGGGCAAGCACTGCTCCGTCTGCAATGCCGTTCTGGTCGCACAGGAAGAAATTCCCGCCACCGGCCACAGCTATACCGCCGTGGTCACCGACCCCACCTGCACCGAGCAGGGCTATACCACCCACACCTGTTCCTGCGGCGACAGCTATAAAGATACCTATGTGGACGCTCTGGGCCACACCGAAGTCATCGATGCGGCGGTGGCACCAACCTGTACAGATACCGGTTTGACTGAGGGCAAGCACTGCTCCGTCTGCAATGCCGTTCTGGTCGCACAGGAAGAAATTCCCGCCACCGGCCACAGCTATACCGCCGTGGTCACCGACCCCACCTGCACCGAGCAGGGCTATACCACCCACACCTGTTCCTGCGGCGACAGCTATGTAGATGACTATGTGGACGCTTTGGGACATGATCTCGGGAAACCCGCCTACAATTCCTCGACAAAGACACACACCTACGCTTGCTCCAGATGTGCCTACACCGTAACCGAAGACTGCACCTTCGATGAAGGGAAAGTCATCACCGAAGCAACCGAGGAGACTCCCGGCGAGAAGGAATTCACCTGCACTATCTGCGGCGGCACCTACACCGAAGAAATTGCCTATGTGGCTCCCGAGGCCGCCAGCGTAAGGCGCATCTCCGGCAAAACCCGGTTTGACACCGCAATGGCCATCGCCGATGAACTGAAAAACGAACTGGGCATTGAGACGTTTAAAACCATCGTTGTTGCCAGCGGAGCCAACTTCCCCGATGCTCTGGCAGGCAGCTACCTGGCTGTGCAGAAGGATGCACCGATTCTACTGACAGAGAATAACGAGAACAGCAAGATTAACGGTAACATCTTGAACTATATTGATAAGAACCTGCATCCTGATGGTATGGTCTACATTCTGGGCGGCACAGCCTCTGTTTCGAAGGCATTCACGGATGGTCTGGCGGAAGCCGGTATTGCCTTTAAGCGGCTGTCCGGCAAGAGCCGTTACGATACCAACCTGAAGATCCTGGAGGAAGCCACACTGAACGGCAACGAAATTCTGGTCTGCTCCGGTGAGGGCTTTGCGGACGCACTGTCTGTCTCTGCTGTCAACAAGCCGATCCTGTTGGTGAACGGCAAGAATACAGAGCTGACTGCAGCGCAGAAAGCGTATTTGGAGGCGCTGGGAGACGGCTATACCTTCTACATCGTTGGCGGTACCGGAGCTGTCAGTGCAGAGCTGGAAGAAGCGCTTGCGGCCTATGGCAGTGTGGAGCGTATTTCCGGAAAGGGCAGACATGAGACCTCTATTGCGGTGGCGGAGAAGTTCTTCGGGGATGTTGACTGTGCAACCCTGGCCTACTCCATGAACTACCCCGACGGCCTGTGCGGCGGTCCCCTGGCCTACAAGCTCGGCGCTCCCCTGTTGCTGGTCAAACCTGACAGCGAAGCCCCGGCAGCGGAATACGTGAAGGAAAACAACATCAAGCGCGGTATTGTCTTCGGCGGCACCGCCGGTATCACGGATGAAGCTGCCAGAACGGTTTTCGGCCTGCCCGAGGATTCTGAAATCAGAAAAAGCAATGCATAAACGGTAAACTGCAAAGGAAAAAGTTTCCGGCTCCGAGTTTCCCTCGGAGCCGGAACGATTTATTTGTTGGCGGAATCCTGCCCTTCACTATGCCTTCTCTTTATCTTTCCGCTGGCGGTCTTTTCCAGAGGGACTTCCGAATAGAACACTTTGTACACCTGATGATAGGTGGGCACACTGTTGTTATACGTTTTGATATACCGCATTGCCTCCGCCTTTTCCGTTGTATACACGTCGGCACAGATGCCCTTTCCATCCCCATAAACCAGACATTCCCGAATGGCTTCAGTGCTGCCCAGAGCCGCTTCCATTTCCTCCGGATTCACATTTTCCCCATTGGGCAGAATAATCACGTTTTTCTTTCTGCCGGTGATGTAGTAAAAACCATTTTCATCGCAGCGTGCCATATCTCCCGTATGAAGCCACCCGTCAACAATTCGCTGGGCGGTTTCCTCCGGATCTTGATAGTATTCCTTCATCATAGAAGGGCTTTTCAGCAGAAGCTCCCCATTGGCAATGCGGCACTGGGTTCTGCCATAGGGCTTTCCGATGGACCCGTTATTCTCCTCGTTCCAGATACACCAGGTACCGGCCCCCGCGGATTCTGTCATGCCATAAGCAGATTGCACCGTTATCCCCAGCGCCATCATGTAATGGCACAGCGCTGGGTTGACACCGGCTCCGCCTACGGTGATGCTGACCAAATTGCTGCCGATGTATTTCTGCCGCTCCCCGGGCGTTTTCGCGTTTTTCAGCAGTTTGACCAGAGTGTCCAGAACAGAGGGAACCACCGAAACCGAGGACGGGTTCAGCACAGGGATATCCGCAAGCATATACCGAATGCCCCGGCCAACACAGATTGTCTTGTGCTGATACAGCCAGGCAAGGACAGAAAAGGACCCAAAAACATGGTGCCACGGCAGGCAAAAAAGCGCACTGCGCGAATCCAAAGCACATACAATTTCTCCGGAATCCGTCAGGAAGGACTGCATGTTATAGGCGGAATAGGCCGCAATCTTGCTTGTTCCCGTGGTTCCGCTGGTAAGCATCAGAAGAATTGTTTCCTCCGGCTGCGCAGAATACACCTCCGCCAGCGGCATAGGGTCTGCATGGAAAAGGAGGTCAAAGGGCAGCGTCTGGATGGAATCTCCCATGGAATCCCATGCGGAAATCGCAGCTGTGTCAGCGCAGAGAATTTCCGCATCTGCTTTTCGGCACTGCTGCAGAATCTTGTCTTTTGATAAATCCGGATTTACCGGCACCGCGATATTCCCGGATGCAAGCAGTGAAAAGAATACCACAATCCATGGATAACCATTGGATGCAGCCAAAGCAATGTGCCGGTTTTGGATGTGATTCTCCCGGAAATATCCTGCCGCACCCAAAACATCCTCCGCAAACTGCCTGTACGAGACATCGCGAAGTTCCTTCCCATCATACAAGGAGAATGCCGGACTGTCCGATCCCGAGATATTATTGATACAGTCGCTCAGAAATCTGCTTATGAACATTTCCTTGCTCTCATCCTTTGGTATTTTCTTTGTGATATGCTTTTCAGGACCGTGCAGCTTACCGCAAAAATCAGCACCTTAAGGGCGATTTCAATCGCAAACGCCAGCAGGGGGTACTCCGGCATCGCTTTGACGATCTTATTCCAGGGCAGGCAAATCAGTTCGACACCGTGGACACACATAATCCAAAAGGCGTATATTCCAATCTGTTTCATCCAATCCAAGCCCTTCAATTCCCATTGTCCCAATCGCAGGCTCAGGATCAGGAGCAGAGAACCGGCGCAGCATGTCCCGACAAACTCCAACAGTCCGTATTTATATTCGTTATACGGCAGGCTGCAGTTCCCATAGATTGCTTCCCAGACAGTAACCGCCAGAAAAAACAGAGAAATCCCAATTTGTACGCTTCGTTTTCTTTCAAAGAAGTCTGTTTTCCTGAGCATGTAACCTGCGCAGTAATATCCAACAGCAATCAATCCCTGGGGCAGGCAGAAATAGGTAAACCCGGTCAGGCTGAGTACATAACCGGTTACAACACTGAGCATCGCCAGCGCAATCTGTGCCGCCTTATTTTTTACCTTAAGAATCAGATTGAAAATATTGCTGGACAGGAACATGGTCAGCAAAAACCACGCAACCCAGCAGGCACGAACCTCAATTCCAAAAATTACTTTTTGTTTCGCAACAGGATCGTGTAATCCAAACAAAAAGGCCAGCACCCAACGCGCTGCCTGCTTGAAAGCAGCCTGCCCAAAACCATACTGGATGCTGTAGACTGCCGGGTAAAGCACCGCAACCGCAAGCATCATGTAAATATATGGCTTTATACAGGCAGAAGAGCTTTTCTTCAGCATCTTTTGGGCAGGTTTTTCCCGAAACATATATCCTCTGATGACGAAGAAGACCGGATTGATCCCTACGCCGATCACCCGAATCAGGAACGCCAACAGCAAGAGCGCAGAATTCTCCGGCACAATGGCGGTCAAGTCATAATGAGGGATCATATGATCCAACACAATCAGAATCATGGCTAAGCCCTTCACCAGATCGAAGGTGCCCATGTTTATTTTCGTTTTCTTAATTGCTCCAACCATTTTATACCCTTCGAATCTATTGAATTATTTGCTTTCCAACCTGTACCGACCCGGATATGGGCAAGTTTTCCGCCCTGCCAAATGTCATCCAAAACGCTTCCACTTGTTCCGACTTGTTCCAAATTAAGGCTTTTCATCAGAATATCAAGGATAGTTATTGTATCATTTATCCACTTGTTTTTCAACAGGAATCTGCGGAATTATACCCGATATTCTATGCGTCCGCTAAAGCAAAAGAGAGCCGATCCTTTTGGGCTCTGCTCGGTGAAAAACCACGAAAAATGGACTCCCGATTTTTCGGGAGTCCATTTTGGGTAAGTAAAGTAACTGCTTAGGCCTTGCCGGCGCAGCCCAGGACGTCCACCAGCTTGTGGCGAACCAGTTCCTTGATGTTGGCACGGGCGGGCTTCAGGTACTCGCGGGGGTCAAACTTATCGGGATGCTCGTTGAAGAACTTACGGATGGAGCCGGTCATGGCCAGGCGCAGATCGGAGTCGATATTGATCTTGCACACGGACAGCTCGGCAGCGTGACGCAGCTGCTCCTCGGGGATACCCACGGCGTCGGGCATCTTGCCGCCGTTGTCGTTGATCATCTTCACATAGTCCTGAGGGACGGAGGAAGAACCGTGCAGCACGATGGGGAAGCCAGGCAGGCGCTTGGAGACCTCTTCCAGCACGTCGAAACGCAGGGGAGGCGGAACCAGAATGCCCTTCTCGTTGCGGGTGCACTGGTCGGCGGTGAACTTGTAAGCGCCGTGGCTGGTGCCGATGGCGATGGCCAGGGAGTCACAGCCGGTCTTGGAGACAAACTCCTCCACTTCCTCGGGGCGGGTGTAGGAAGCGGCGTGGGCAGCGACCTTCACGTCGTCCTCGATGCCGGCCAGGGTACCCAGCTCGGCCTCGACCACGACACCGTGGTCATGGGCGTACTCAACGACCTTGCGGGTGATCTCGATGTTCTCGGCAAAGGGCTTGCTGGAGGCGTCGATCATGACGGAGGTAAAGCCGCCGTCGATGCAGGCCTTGCAGGTCTCGAAATCGGGGCCGTGGTCCAGATGCAGCACGATGGGAATCTCGGGACACTCGATGACAGCAGCCTCCACCAGCTTCACCAGGTAAGTATGGTTGGCATAGGCGCGGGCGCCCTTGGACACCTGCAGGATAACAGGAGCCTTTTCCTCGCGGCAGGCCTCGGTGATGGCCTGAACGATTTCCATGTTGTTGACGTTGAAAGCGCCGATGGCGTAACCGCCGTCGTAAGCCTTCTTGAACATTTCAGTAGAAGTTACAAGAGCCATTGGAATCATTCCTTTCTTATATAGCGGACTTGCGTCCGCATTTTTTGATGGGTTTATTATACCACATTTTCCCTCGATTTCAATAAAAATATTTGCCATTTGCTTACATTCATGCTATAATTTACGATATAAGAGTTTGTCTGAGCAATTCTAACAAACTTGTCCCCAATTTTTATCTATTATTTTGGAGGTAATACAAAATGTCCGAAAAGACTCTTGTCGGTTCCCTGATCATCGGCCAGTCCGGCGGCCCCTCTTCCGTTATCAACTGCTCCGCCTACGGCGTCATCAAGACCGGCCTGGAGAATCCCAACATCACCAAGGTGTACGGCGCATTCCACGGCATCAAGGGCGTCCTGAACGATCAGCTGATGATCATGGACGAGGAAGATCCCGCAGAGCTGGCCAACATGCTGCACACCCCCTCCTCTGCCCTGGGCTCCTGCCGCTATAAAATTGCCGATCCCGATGTGGACGACACCGATTACAAGCGCATTCTGGAAATCTTCAAGAAGTACAACGTCCGCTACTTCTTCTACAACGGCGGCAACGACTCCATGGATACCTGTAACAAGATCTCCAAGTACATGAACCGCGTTGGCTACGAGTGCCGTGTCATGGGCGTGCCCAAGACCATCGACAACGACCTGGCCGGCACCGACCACTGCCCCGGCTTCGCCTCCGCCGCCAAGTACATCGCCACCTCCTTCATGGAAGTAAGCCGTGACTGCCACGTCTACGACACCGGCATGGTCACCGTCATCGAGTGCATGGGCCGTCACGCCGGCTGGCTGACCGCCGCTGCCGCTCTGGCCAATGTCAAGGGCGACGGCCCCGATCTGGTCTACCTGCCTGAGGTGGACTTCGACATGGATCAGTTCATCGCCGACGTGAAGCGGATCTACGCTGAGAAGAAGAACTGCCTGGTGGCTGTCTCCGAGGGCATCCACTATGCCGACGGCACCTTCGTTTCTGAGGCCAAGACCTCCGGCACCGACGGCTTCGGCCATGCCCAGCTGGGCGGTCTGGCTGCCCGGCTCACCGAGATCATCAAGGCCGAGCTGGACGGTGTCAAGGTCCGTCCTATCGAGCTGAGCCTGCTGCAGCGCTGCGCCGCCCACTGTGCCTCCGGCACCGACATCGCCGAGTCCTTTATGTCCGGCAAGGTGGCCGTGGAGTCCGCTGTGGCCGGTATCACCGACAAGATGGTTGGCTTCAAGTGCACCCGTGACGAAAACGGCTACAAGTGCGAGCCTGAGCTGTTCGACCTGAGCCTGGTGGCCAACACCGAGAAGAAGGTGCCCCTGGAGTGGATCAACGAAGCTGGCAACGGTGTCACCCAGGGCTTCATCGACTACTGCCTGCCCCTGATCCAGGGTGAGACCGGCATGGTCAAGGAAGACGGCCTGCCCCGGTTTGTCCAGCTGAAGCGGGTCTTCGCCAAGTAATTTTCCCCTGTAAGATTTTGAGCCTGCCCCAAATCGGGGCAGGCTCTTATTCATTGGATGGATGTGGGGGAAATGATCGTTTACATAGCGTAGGGGGCGGCATCCTTGACGCCCCCTACGCAATGCCGCCCAGATATCCCTTTCTCTTCCGAGAGGTTCGCCGGGAAATGGCGGAAACCGTTATTCCACCGTCACGATCCGTTGGGTGATACCCTGATCGTTCAGATATACCGTGGTGGCGGTGTCGTGCTGCCACCAGAACAGTTCCACCTTCCACATTCCGGCTGCATCGTCATGGTAGGTCCGGGTCTGGAGATAGCCGTTGTCAAAGTCCAGGATCCGGGACATGGCGCATTCCTTATCCGCCAGAGCCACCGCGTCAGCGGCGGTCTTCACCAATTTTTGCGTGGTATTCCTGAAGCCGCCGGTCTGCGCGTTGGGAGTATTTTTCACATCCTCCTCATAGGAGAAAGCCATAGGCTCGGAAACGTTCTGACTGTCAATGGTTCGGGCAATTTCGCTGGCGGAGGTATCATAGACCACCAGTTCCACATTGACGATCTTATCCTTCTCGGCACAGTCCGCAGTGGGCAGATAAGACTTTGTCATTCCTGCCAGCTTGCCCTTGCCGTCAAATGTCAGGGTGATCTCGGAATTGGCGTACTGGTCATTGAAATCGTAGGTTTCCAGAATATGAATGGTATTTCCGTCCTGATACACGTCCTCCACTTTTGCGTCATACCACTGGAAATCCCAGCTCCACATGGAGAAGTTGGAATCGTCCATATACCCGTCCACACCCAGCCACCAGCTACTGACCGGGGAGACCGCCGGTTCCCCGGACCACTCCAGGCCGTAGTATTCTCCGTCACGCCACATGCCGCCCCGAACGCTCTGCATCTGGGTCAGGTTCTTCCGCAGAGGATAGCGGGTAACCTCCAGATAATCCGGGCCATTCTTCCACACTTCGCTGCTTAAACAGTAGTCATAATTCTGCTCCGTCAGCCAGTTAAAGGAATACAGATGGTAGCTGCTGTTGTTGATTAGCGCGTCAATGGCACTCTTGCACTCGTTCAGCAGCGCATCGTGGTTCGGGTCATAGACCCGGAATTTGGCGTAGCAATGGATGGTTTCCGACTCTCCGGAGGCCATTGTGGCCGTATGGTAACGGCCAAGGCGGTAGAAGCCCCGGTCCAGGGTGCCGTAGCTGTCCTGCCAGTTGATGCTCACCCGGTCCTCCGTGGACCAGGAAACATGGATGGCTGTGGCGGGCGCATTGGTGACCTCTTTGGCAGGCTCCAGCACGATCCAGACGCCGCCTACCAGCTTCTCCAGCCAGAAGCCCTCCTCCGCCACCAGGGACTGGTGGTCGTCGCCGGACTCACAGTATTTCAGAGTCAGGCCCGTGGCGCTGGCGTTTTCCGCGCCCAGGGCAAACTGCCAGGCCTGGTCAAAGAAGTACCACCGCATCTGCCCGGAGCCAAGCATAAAGTCCTTGTCGTAATCCGTCTTGTTGCTGGGAATCTCCGTGATCTTATCCCGCTCCCTGCGGACCTGCTCCAGCTGATCCACGGGAATGCACGCAACAGCCTGTTCCTCAATGGCATGATAGGTATCTTGGGGATCTTCTGTCTCAACGGTCAGCACATTGGTATACAGGACGGCCTCAGAGCCATCGTCCTCCGTTTGTCGGGTGTACTCCCTTCTGATCTCAGCCACTGTGCCGTCGTCATGGAAGGTGAACGTGATCACCCCGCTATACTCCTGGTTCCAGCCGTAAGAGTCTGTCCACTGGGCCCCAAAGGATACGGAGTCGTCGCTGATCACGCCGGTCCCCTCCGGGAATGTGACGGTTTTCCCCTCCGGAGAATAGTCCTTCAGCCATGCGTTGGGATCGTCATTTTTCAGTGCGCTTCTGCTGCCCTCGTTGACCCAATAATCGCCGTAATGGCTGCCATACATATCCCCGAAGTACAAACTGCTGTTCAGATGAGTGATCTCCCCGTTATCCAGCTGTTCCAATTGCAGGTCCAGCATGTCATTTCCATACCGGCGGACCAGGCTGGCAGAGGTGTAGGCCTGATCCCCCCGTTCCGGATAGAGGTAGCTGCTTTCCCGGGAAATCAGGTAGCTCTCCCGGCTGCACAGATCCTCTATGGCTTTGGTGCAGACCTCCTCAATATCGGCCTGGGTCAGGGTAGCTGCATAGGTGGACTTCCCTTCCGTCTCTACGGCAATGGGTTCCGTCTCCCCGGGTGCGGTTTCCTCCGCAGCCGCAGTTATCTCCCCAGCGGCTGGTGTGCTCTTCTCCTTGGTAGGATTGGTCACCAGGCACACCGCCACAAACAAGATAGCGATGACACCCAGAAGACTGATCCAGAAGCTGGGCCTGCGGTAGTTCAGCACCGACTTGATGCGCGCCTTTACACTGACCTCGCCGAAGGCCACGGGACAGGCTGCGTAGTGCGCCCGATTGGTGCTGCAGCTGAGCAGGGCCGCGGAGTAGCGTTTCCGCTCCTCCAGGTCCATGAACTGCACCACCCGCTCATCGCAGGCCATCTCAATGTCCTTGCAAAGCAGGGTGTAGGCCACCCAAACCAGGGGGTTGAACCAGTGGATCGCCAGGGCGATGTAGCCAATCATCTTGAACCAGTGATCGCCCTTTTCCAGATGGGTCCGCTCATGGGCCAAGATGTACTTACGGTTGGAGGCCGACATACCCATGGGGATATAGATCTGGGGCCGGATAAAGCCCAGAATGAAAGCGGTTTCAATGCGGTCGCATTCCCAGCCGCTGGGGATCTTGATCGCCTCCCGCACCTGATACCGCAGGCGCAGGTAGGAATACAGACTGCTCAGGCCGAAGCAGCAGGCTACGGCGAACCAAAAGTACGGCACCAGAGCCGCCCAGTCCACAGCAGGCTCAGCCTTACCTGCGGAGTTGGAGGAAACCTGTCGGGAAACGTCGTCTTTCCCGGCAGCAGGAACGCTGGGTGACTGCGCCTGGGGCACGTCGTTATGGATTACCGGAGCATCCTCCTGTGCAGTCACAGGCAGTTCCGGTTCTTCCTCCACAAAGAGGAGAGGTTCCGGCTCCACGGTCTGCTGCTGCAGCACCACGGAAGATGTGTCCGGCTGCAGGCTCAGGCTGCTCTGAATTTCAAAGGGCATCAGCAGCCGGATTCCGGCCAGCAGCCACAGGAAGCACAGGAATTTCTTCGGGGTCTTCTTCAGCAGCAGCCGCAGCACGATCACCGCCGCAATGACAATACTGCCGTGGAAACTGGCAGTCAGTACATTTCGAAACAATTCGCTCATAAGGACACATCTCCTCCGATAAAGTCTAATTGGATAAACCTCATGAATACAGTTTAACCTAATAAACCGGTTTTGTCAATAGAGAAATTACAAAAAATACATTTTTACAAAATATTCTCCAACCTGGTTCATTTGTAAATGATCGTTTAGCGGGCAAGGCCCGCGGCAAATGCGTTACGCACTTTGGGTGGTAGACGAACATCCTTTGGGCCCCTCGACCGCAGGTGCAGTGGAAGATCGTTTACAGTTCGTAGGGGGCGGCATCCCTGACGCCCCTTGTGACGGTATGCATGCCAAAGGGGCGTCAAGGATGCCGCCCCCTACGCTAAGTGCGCAAACCTTTGATGCGCATCGCATTTCGGCAGATTGCTGCGATAAACGATCATTTATATGAGGGACTTGGGATAGTTAAAAGAAAGGAAAGCTCCTATGAAGGAACAGCCGCTGATCAGCGTCATCGTCCCGGTCTATAAGGTGGAGGCGTACCTCGATCGATGTATTCAGTCCATCACCGGCCAGACTTATGCCAATCTGGAGATTATCCTGGTGGACGATGGTTCCCCGGACCGCAGCGGCGCGATCTGCGATGCATGGGCGGCCAGAGACAGCCGCATCCATGTGCTCCACCAGAAAAACCGCGGCGGCGGCGCAGCCCGGAACGCGGCTCTGGACATTGCCAAAGGACAGCGGATCGGCTTCGTGGACAGTGATGACTATATCGCGCCGGATATGTACGCCTACCTGTCGTGCCTGCTGGAGGTTGGCGCGGATATTGCCGAGTGCGGCTATGTGGAAACGCAAGGCGATCAGGCGGAATTCGGCGGTGAGAGCGCAGTGACGGCTTACACCCCGGAGGACGCCATGCGGGAGCACCTCCGGGACAGGTTTTTCCGGCAGCTGATCTGGAACAAGCTGTACCGCCGGGAGACCATCGGAGAGATTCGCTTCCCGGAGGGCACCAAAATTGACGACGAGTATTTTACCTACCGGGTGCTGGGAAACGCCAGCCGCCTGGTGCGTTCGGAAAAAATC
Source organism: uncultured bacterium (assembly GCA_946056135.1). Taxonomy (GTDB): domain Bacteria; phylum Bacillota; class Clostridia; order Oscillospirales; family Oscillospiraceae; genus Faecousia. The sequence continues at coordinate 11,830 of CAMGIN010000027.1, forward strand.
TGCTATGCCTACCGCCAACAGAGCGGCAGCGTCATGCACCAGGGCTTTTCCGCGAGAAAGCTGGAGGGCCTGGAGGCGAAGCGTCAGCGGCTTGCGTATTTGCGGGAACAGATGCCCGATCTGGCGGCGGAAGGGGCCCTGAGCCTGTTCACCGCCTGCCTGTACACCATGCAGGCGGCGCTGTTGGAGCTTCGGGGTGAGGAACTGGCAGAAGCCAGAGCCGAGATTGGGGAAATCGTGTCCGGCATCCAGCCGCTTTCGGTAAACCGGGCCTACTCCTGGAAGGACAATCTGTGGATTCTTCTGGCGAAGGTCTCCTTTCCGGGAACCTGCCGACTGCGGAATTTTCTGTTTGAGCGGAGTGAATAAGGTATGGCTTTTGACTATAAAATCACCGTATTTACCCCCACCTACAACCGGGCCTACATCCTGGGGAACCTGTACCGCTCCCTGCAGCGGCAGACCTACCGGGACTTTGAGTGGCTGGTGGTGGATGACGGCTCCTCCGATGATACCGAAGAACTGTTTCAGCGGTGGAGCCGGGAGGACAATTTCTTTCCCATCCGGTATTGCAAACAGGAAAACGGCGGCAAATGCCGGGCCATCAACCGGGGGCTGGAGCAGGCCAGGGGGGAGCTGTTCTTCACCGTAGATTCCGACGACTACCTGACGGACGATGCTCTGGAAAAGGTGGCCCGCTGGGAATCGGAGCTTCCGAAGGATGGAAGCTACTGCGGTTTCGCGGGAAATCTGGGTACAGCTCCGGATGTGACCCCGAATAAACCGCTGCCGGGAGATTTCTTTGACGGCACTGCATTTGACCGGTACGGGATCGTAGAGGGAGAGCGGGCATCGGTTTTCTATACGGAGATTCATCGCCGCTATTTGTATCCCGAGTTCCCGGGCGAAAAATTCATGACAGAGGCAGTTACCTGGAACCGTATGGCAAACGACGGTTACAAAATGCGCTTTTACAATGATATTATCTGGATTTACGAATACAAGGAGGACGGCCTGACCCGGTCGGGATATGCCCTGTTCCTGAACAATCCCCAGGGCACGGGCCTGTTTTTCCGGGAGAAGGCCAAGTTCTTCCACTACCCGCCGCAAACCATGCTGGGCATGTGGTACGGCTTCACCTGCGACGCCATGGACCGCTGCACCAACGCCCAGATCGCGGAATATATCGATATGCCCCGCTGGCTGGTGGCCCCTATGAAGGGACTGCACAATCTGATCCAATTCATTCGAAAAAAGAGGTAACCCAATGGAAGACCGTTCCCAATCCACATACCATACCCACATCTCGTCCAAGCACCGGCTGCTGAGCCTGAACCTGAAGGAGGTCTGGCGGTACCGGGATCTGATCGCCCTGTTTACCCGGCGGAACTTTGTGGTGACCTACAAGCAGACCATTCTGGGCCCTGCCTGGATCCTGCTGACCCCGCTGTTCAGCAGCGTGGTGCATGCCATTGTGTTCAACGGCATCGCGGGCATCGGCACCGACGGGGTGCCCACCTTCCTGTTCTACTTATGCAGCAACGCCATCTGGGCGTTCTTTGCCAGCTGCGTCACCAGCAATGCCAATACCTTCACGGAAAACGCCTATGTCTTCGGCAAGGTCTATTTTCCCCGGCTGACCACGCCCATTTCCAATGTGATCTCCGCAGGGATCCGCTTCCTGATCCAGATGCTGCTGGTGATTCTGTTCATGACGTATTTTCTGATCCGGGGCCAGGTGCATCCGAATTGGCTGGCCTGGCTGATGATCCCGGTGGAGCTGGTGCATCTGGGGGTCCTGGGAATGGGCTTCGGTATCATTGTGTCCAGCCTGACCACCAAGTACCGGGACCTGACGGTGCTGGTGGACTTCGGCGTTTCCCTGTGGATGTACGCCACCCCCATCGTCTACCCCCTGTCCACCCTGGGGGAGGGCTGGATCCGCACCATTCTGCTGATTAACCCTGTCACCTCCGCCGTGGAGATGCTGCGCTATGCCATCCTGGGCAAGGGCACCCTGCTGTGGGGCAGCTACGCCCTGTCCTGGGCCATTACCATTGCGGTGGCGGCTTTCGGAATCATGATCTTCAACAAGGTCGAGCGGACCTTTATGGATACGGTGTAAGGAGGGCTGGTAATGGGTATAGAAGAAAAGAACCGGGAAGTTGCCATCCGCCTTTCCGGTGTGAAGAAACGCTATAAGCTGGGCCAGATCGGCGGCGGCACTCTGACGGCGGACCTACAGAGCTGGTGGGCACGGGTACGGGGCAAGGAAGATCCCAATACCATTGTCGGCACCGACCAGCGGCTGGTGGGTCAGACCTTTATGGCGCTGAACGGAATTGATCTGACGGTCTATAAAGGAGAAGCCCTGGGTATCATTGGCGGCAACGGCGCGGGAAAAAGCACGATGCTGAAGCTGCTTTGCCGGGTCACTGCTCCTACCGAGGGGGAGATCGACATCTACGGACGGATCACCTCCATGCTGGAGGTGGGCACCGGCTTCAACGGGGAAATGACCGGCCGGGAAAATGTATACATGAACGGGGCCATCCTGGGCATGACCAAGGCGGAGATCGACGAGAAGATGGAGGACATCATTGAATTCTCTGAGGTCCGGGAGTTCATCGACACCCCGGTGAAGCGCTATTCCAGCGGCATGTTCGTGAAGCTGGCTTTCTCCGTGGCGGCCCACCTGGACAGTGAGATCATGATTATGGACGAGGTCCTGGCCGTCGGCGATATGGCGTTCCAGAGAAAGTGCCTGGACAAAATGCGCACCGCCGCCAAGCAAGAGGGCCGGACTGTCCTCTATGTCAGCCACAATATGAACACCATCCGCAGTCTGTGCGACCGGTGCATCGTGCTGGACAAGGGCAAGATCATCTTCGATGGGGATGTGGAGCAGGCAATCGAGCTGTACATGCGGGAGGAGACCGCCAACAACGGCTGGGTGGAGGGCCAGACGGAATTCCGCTATACCGACGCCCCGCCCCGCTCTCCCTACGCCGTCGGCGGGGCAAGGATTCAACGCCTGCGGCTGCTGGATAAGGAGATTGCGCTGTACCAGACCGGAGAGCCCATCCGGTTCCAGTTCCAGGTGGAGGCCAACCGGGCCTTTGCTGACCTGCGGCTGCGGATGGAGATCCTGTACGGCGGCGACACACCGGTTGGAGCAGTGCCAAGCTTATCTCTGGGCGCCTTCCGGCAGGGAGAAAAGCGGGACTTCACGGTGGACTTCGGCGCGGGGGGGCTGACCCTTGGAAAATACCGGGTGGATCTGGTACTGTTTGAGCTGGACGAATTCGGCGACAGCTACGACCAGGAGCTGCTGCTCCCGGCGTTCCGAATCGAGATCCTGGGATCAAACGACATCATATGGAATGGGAAAAGCTGGGGTCATTTCCGCTTCCGGGACGCCCAGATCACCCCCTGTGAGGGCTTGAAATGGAACGGATAAAGATCGTTTTTATTGAGGACAGTCTGGTCTGCGGCGGCGCGGAGCAGGCGCTGTACGACCTGGCGCTGCTGCTGGACAAGGAGAAGTTTGACGTTACGGTTTTGTCCCAGAAGCCGGGAGCGGAGTGGGATCAGAAATTCCGGGATGCGGGGATTCACCTGATTTACGACTATTCCTGCCGGAAGGCCACGAAAAATCCCGTCGTCAAGCTTCGCAACATTTCCAGGAAGCTGCGGACGGATGCCTGCTACCGCCGCAATGGGGAGGGCCTGATGGAGGTTTGCTGCCCCGGGGCGGATATCATTGTGTCCTACTCCATGTGGGACTATCCCCAGTGCGGCTTTGCCCAGGGGGCAAAATCAGTGAAGTTCATTCACGGAAATATGCAGACCAACCGGGCATTCCGGGACCTGATCCTCCGGGATCAGGCGCTGCTACCCCGATATGACCGGATTGTGTGCGTGTCCCAGGCCAGCCGCCAGGCCTTCGTGGAGGCCACAGGCCGGGAAAAGGGAGTGGAGATGCACTTCAACCCCATCAACAGCGACAATGTCCGCCGCCTGGCGGAGCAGAATGTGGCGCTGCCGGAGGGAGAACCTCTGGTCTGTGCGGTGGGCCGCCTGTCCCCGGAGAAGGGCTTTGAGCGGCTGATCGTGATCCACAAGAGGCTGGTGGAGGAAGGACTGCGGCACAAGCTGGTACTGGTGGGCGACGGCCCGGACCGGGACTACATCCGCAGGACCGTCCAGGCCATGGATGCCCAGGACAGTGTGATTCTGGCGGGCTACCAGGCCAATCCCTATCCCTACATCGCCCGGAGCCGTTTCCTGGTCTGCTCCTCCTTCACGGAGGGGCTGCCGGTGGTAGGCATGGAGGCTCTGTGCCTGGGGATCCCCGTGGTGGCGGCGGTGCCGTCAGTGGGGGAGCTGTTCGGCGGGGAAAGCAGCGGCCTGATTACCGAAAATGATAATTTAAGTCTCCGCTCCGGCATCCGCCGGATGCTGGCGGACGAGGAATTCTACGCCATGCACAAGGCCGGAGCCCAGCGCCGCAGCGGTTATTTTTCCGGCAGACGAATGGCCCGGGAGCTGGAGGACATGTTCCTGCAGATGATGGAGGAAAGATAATCGGGCTTCCGCGGCGGCTGCATACAGCATTGTTTCGCGTATGCGGGCTTTCCGAAGCGGAAGATTTGTATTACAGGAGGGGATTTGACCCATGGCACAGATCAGTGTGATGATGGCGGCTTACAATGCGGAGAACTATATTCGCCGGGCGCTGGACAGCATTCTTGCCCAGACCTTCCGGGATTTTGACATCATCGTGGTGGACGACGGCAGCAAGGATGCCACCGGAGCCATTGCGGATGAATACGCGGCCCGGGACAGCCGTGTCCATGTGCTCCACCAGCCCAATTCGGGTGTGTGTGTCACCCGGAACAACTGCATCGACTGGACCTATCGGTGCAGCGACAGCCAGTGGATCCTATTTGCCGACAGCGATGATTGGATGCACCCGGAGATGCTGGAGCGGATGCTGCGGGCGGCCCAGGAAAACAATGTCCATATCTGCGCCTGCGGCTATCAGGAGACTACCGGCGCGGACCCGGTGATCGACCCCAAGGACCTGGAGCCCCAGATCTGGGAGCCCATGGCCTTCTACCAGGCAAACTATGTCAACGCTATCATGACCTGCTGCAAGCTCTACCACAAGAGCTGCTACGAGCATGTCCGGCATCCGGTGGACAACTATTTTGACGATGAATTCGTCTCCTATAAAATGCTCTACCCGGAAAAGAAGATGGTGGTAATCCCGGCGCCACTGTATGCCTATTTCATCAACACCGAAGGGCTGACCAAGCGGGCCTGGAGCCCCAAGCTCCTGGACGCCTGGGTGGCCTATGAGGAGCAGATTGCCTTCTTCCGTGAAAAAGGGGAGGAGGAGCTGGTGTCTTTCCGCTTGCGTGGGTATCTGGAAAATGCCATGGTCAACTACCAGGCGGCGTGTCAGACTCCGGATTCGCCGGAAATTGCGGCTGCTCGGAAACGGATCCGCAAAAAGATCCGGGAGCTGATCCGCCGGATGCGGCGGCAGGGGTGCCTGAGCTACCGGTTTGATTTCGACACCATCCTGGAATTCTATCCTGTCAGAACCCGGCTCTACCGCTTTGTCAGGGAAAAGACGGAAGGCTTTCGGAGGAAGGAAAATGCCTGAGATCAGTGTAATTGTGCCGGTGTACAACGCCGAGCCGTTTCTGCGCTGCTGCGTGGACAGCATTTTGAATCAGACCTTTTCGGATCTGGAAGTGATCCTGGTGGACGACGGAAGCCCGGATGGCTGCGGCGCGATTTGTGACGAATATGCGCTGCGCGACAGCCGGGTTCGCGTGATTCACCAGGATAATCAGGGCCAGGCCGCCGCCAGGAACCACGCCCTGACCCAGTCAGAAGGAACGTGGATCTGCTTCGTAGACAGCGATGATCTGATCCATCCCCAGACGGTGGAGCTTCTGTACCATGCCGCTGTGGACAGCGGGGCGGACATCAGCATGTGCCCGATGCTGGAGGCGGAGCAGCTCCCTTCGGACTTTCTCCAGCCCAGGGACGGAACATACCAGGCGGTGCGGGTGAATGAGACCATGCTGGTGCAGATGTTTGACGCGGGGGACTACCCCAGTTGGGTGGCCTGCGCCAAGCTGATCCGCCGGGAGATTGTGGACACCCACCTGTTTTGCCCCGGGAGGGTATATGAGGACAACGAGGCGGTGTGCCACTGGGTCTGCGCGGCGAAAACCCTGGCCCGGGTCCCGGATGAACTCTATTTTTACCGGACCAATCCCAACAGCACCACCCAGAGCGGCTACAGCCCCAGGCGAATGGACTATCTGTGGGCTTTGGAGCAGATCATCCGCTTTTATACCGAAATTGGCTATTTCCAGCTGCGGCAGCGGTTCTGCGATCTTTATGCGGAAGCGGCGGCGGGATTCTATTTCAGAGCGTTATCGGACTGGGACCGGCCGGATATTGCCAGGCAGATCAAAAAAACCGTCCGGAAGCTGTTCGGCAAAGAGAAAATCCCGCTGACGAAACCTCAGTTTGAGCTTTTGCTGGACGCCATGCACCCCAAGCTGATCCGGCTGTACTGGCCCCTGGAGGGCGCGGTGCGGACTCTGCGGGAAAAAGGGCTGGGGGAAATGCTGCGAAAAGCGGCTGAGCAGCTGGGGAAAGGAGACGGAACATGAGCATTCCGAAAATCATCCATTACTGCTGGTTCGGCGGCGGTCCCAAGCCAAAGCTGGCCCAAAAGTGTATCGCCAGCTGGAAAAAATACTGCCCGGACTATGAAATTATCGAGTGGAACGAAGGCAATTTTAACGTTTCCACCGCACCGCTGTATGTGCGCCAGGCCTACGAGGCAAAGCGCTGGGCCTTTGTGACGGACTATGTGCGTCTGCGGGCCTTGACAGAGCAGGGCGGCGTGTACATGGACACGGATGTGGAGGTGGTGAAGCCCCTGGATCCTTACCTGGAGCAGGAAGCTTTTGCCGGTTTTGAGCATATCGACCGTGTCCAGACCGGTCTGCTGGCCTGCGAAAAGGGATTTCCACTGTTTGAAGAATTCCTTCGGTATTATGACGATGCCAGCTTCCTGATTCCCGACGGCAGTCCGGACACCACCACCAATGTAGAAATCTTGACAGGCATTTGCGTCCGCCGGGGATTGGCGTTCAATGACCAATTCCAGACCATTGACGGATTGGCAATCTACCCAAAGGAAGTTTTCTGCCCGGTGGACTTCGACACGAAGAAGCTGAAGCGGACCCGGAAGACCGTAACCATCCACTGGTTCTCCGGCAGCTGGCACACCGAGGAAGAATGGGAAGCCATGCGGGAGGAAAAGCGTCGTCTTCAGCAGGAAAAGCGAAGCAATTTCCGTTACGGCATCGGAAACGCTCTGTTCGGGGAAGAAGGCTACAAAAAGCTGAAGTCCATTATAAAGAGACAGTAATACAACTTTTCGATAAAAATGTATGAAAGCAGCCGCTTTTCAATTGCAGAAGATACTTTGCGTAGGGGGCGGCATCCCTGACGCCCCATTGGTATGCAGTACGTTTTGTGAGAATCCAGCCTCAAACCGTTGGGGCGTCAGGGATGCCGCCCCCTACGCACTGCTGAAACTGCTTTCCTTTGCGGCATGGGGATTTATCGAAAAGGCAACACCGTATGGCGGTGTAAGGAGGGGGAGCCATGCCCAATATCAGTGTGATCGTCCCGGTATACAAGGTGGAGCCCTATCTTTCCCGGTGCGTGGACAGCGTTTTGGCCCAGACTTACCGGGATTTTGAACTGATCCTGGTGGACGATGGCAGTCCTGACCGCTGCGGAGAGATCTGCGAAAGCTACGCCCAGAAGGACTCCCGGGTCCATGTGATTCATCAGGAAAACGGCGGTCTGTCCGCGGCCAGGAATACCGGCATCGACTGGGTCTTTGCCAACAGCGACAGCCGGTGGCTGGCCTTTGTGGACAGCGACGATTGGGTGCACCCGGCGTTCCTGCAGACTCTGTATGAAACGGCAGAGCAGACCCTGTGCAAGCTCAGCGTCTGCGGCATCTTCCGCACCTCCGGGGAGCCGATTCCAATGGGGCAGGATTTCCCGGTTCAGTGCCTGTCTGCGGATAATTACTACTGCGGGGAAGTACACGAGGGTCTGACGGCGGTAGCCTGGAACAAGCTCTACCACCGGTCATTGTTCCGTAATCTTCGCTACCCGATCGGGAAGCTCCACGAGGATGAATTCACCACCTACCGGGCGGTGTACCAGGCCGGAAAGATAGGCGTTACCCCGGCGCGGCTGTACGCCTATTACCAGAACCCGGAGGGCATTATGCGCTCCCAGTGGAGCCTGCGCCGGATGGATGTGCTGGAGGCTTTTGAAAAGCAGGTTGATTTTGCAAAGGAGAACGATCTTCCCCGTCTTCTGAACAAAGCGGTGGAGGCGTATATTTACTGCACCTATGAGCAGCTGGGTCAGGCTCAGGTTATTTACCGCAAGGAACTGCGCCGGAAGCTGCGATACGGCCTGAAGCTGGGCCGGGAGTGCGGCTGCTTCCCCGCAAGGGCGGAAACCCTTTGGGCCTATGAGAAGGCTTACCCGGTGAAGCCCCTGTGGTGGCTGGTGTCGAAGCTGCCCCGGAGAGAAACGGGAGGGAAAGCGTGAAAGATACCATTTCGGTGATCGTACCGGTTTACAACGTGGCGGATTATCTCCCCCAGTGCCTGGACAGCATCCTGGCGCAGGATTATGAGCAAATAGAAGTGATCCTCATTGACGACGGTTCGAAGGATGCGTCCGGCGTAATCTGCGATCAATACGCGGCACAGGATTCCCGTATCCGGGTGATCCATCAGAAAAACGGCGGCGCGGCGGCGGCCAAGAACGCGGGGCTTCGGGCGGCCACGGGGACGTATTTAAGCTTCGTGGACAGCGACGACTACCTGGAGCCCAATGTTTATGGTTATATGCTGGGGGTCCTGAAATCCGAAAATGCCGACGCGGCCCAGTTCGCCTTCCGGGACGTATACCGGCAGCGGTCGGAGGATCAGGTGTTTCAAAGCGGCAGAACCACCCTGGAGGGCAAAGCCTATCTTCTCCGGTTCCCAACGGACTGGACCTGCGCTCTGTTGTGGAACAAGCTGTACAAGCGGGCGCTGTTTGACGGCATCTTCTTCGAGGAAGGTCACAAGATCGACGATGAATACTTCACCTACCAGGGGTTCCTGAATGCCGGGAAGGTGGTCTGCGATGACCGGATTATCTACAACTACCGCCGGCGAGCCTCCAGCGTCATGCTTTCCCCGGAGTCTCAGAGCCGGGTGGTGATGGACCGGATCGATGCGGTGGCCAAACGGCGGCAGACGATAATCCGGCGGGCTCCGGAGCTGCGGAGGGCATTCGACATCTCCTTCCTGGATGCCTTAATCTACATGTCCGAATATCCGGACAACTCCCTGGAAAGCCTGAACCTGCTGAAGGACCAGCTGAAAGGGTATTTCCGCACGAGGGGAAACACCATCCCCCCAAAGTGCCTGTGGCGGGGATTGCTGAAGCTGGCTGTGACCGGACCGGAGAAATTACTGGCGGCGTGCAGGCAGGAAACCCCTCCCGTGGATGTGGAGGATTATTTCCCATAAAGAGTAATACTTATATTTGATTAAAAGTATCTGTTCAGTCGTATCATGATTTTTCGCGTAAATGATCGTTTATGTGCATACCCACTGTAGGGGAGGGTCATTGACCCTCCC
>CAMGIN010000028.1 GCA_946056135.1 uncultured bacterium
TCTGAAAGGTTTTCCCGGCAAAGTCCACTTCCATCTTCTGGCCGATAACTGCGTTGAAATGCAGCGTTTCCTTGTTTTCCTCGCACCATTTGGCATAGTTCTCGCAAAACTGCCGATACGAGTAAAACTTCAGTCCACAATCCCTGCACTTCTTGGCGTACCGGTTCCAAAGGACCACGAGAGTCATGTTCTTCCTGGAAGACAAGTCCTTGGCAACTGCTTCATAATCCGGCATCTCATAGCTGAGATCTCGACCGGCAGCTGACGGCAGTTTCCCATAAACTGCTGTAGCAATGCCATAGTTGGTGATTCCTTCCGGGAGAGGATAACCGAGGGTCTTGCAGGCTTTGAATGCTGCCAGGAATTTGTTGACGCCGGATTTGCTGACCGAAAGCTGTTCGGCAATTTCCCGGCCGCTCATGCCAAGGGCATAATGCTTGATAATGATGTCTTTGTAGTCCAATAACATTCATTACCCTCCTTGAATAGTGTATTTCCGCTGTTGCGGATACCACTATTATGGGGGAATTCCGGGCTACTTCAATAAGCAATATCAGGGGTGGCCACCAGGCCGCACTGCGGCCACTGATCCCCGCACCAGCGGCCACTCGCTACCGCCGTATGCAGTTTATATTTGATTTGCAAAAAAATATTTTTGAAAATCAGTATAAAACCATTGATTTTCGGAAATCATACCGGTATAATGAAGCTACGGAAGGAGGAATGGATATGATTTGTCAGTTTTCTTTTAAGAATTTCAAGTCCTACCGGGATGAAACAGTGTTTGATCTCCAGGCTACAGCACTGCCAGAATTTGCAGACACTTTGATTGGCAGCTCCAAGGCAAGCGACCTCTTGCCCGTTAGTGTTATCTATGGCCCCAACGGAGGCGGCAAGACCAATCTCCTGCAGGCTCTGGCTTGCCTGATTTCCACAGTGGTTCGTCCTGTTGTAAATCTTAAGACAACTCGCTCCTCTATCATTTTGCATCAGAGCGTAGATGCCGTCCCCTATTTGCTTGACCACACTTCGAAAGAGGAACCCACGGAGTTCCTGATTTATTTTCGCACGGAGGCAAACGAGTTCCGTTACTATCTGTCAATTGCCGGGGAAGAGGTCGTGTCTGAGTCTCTGACCCGGAAGGGGCTGGGTAGCAAGAAGCCTGCTCTGATATTTGAGAGGGACAATGGCACCATCAAGCTGGGTTCCAGCATCAACAAGCGATCCATCAACACTGCTGTCAACGGAAAGATGCCGTATCTTTCTTTCTTGGCAATCAATTATGATATTCCGGTAATTGCTGAAGTTCAGAAGTGGTTTGAGTCTGTGATTGTTCGCAATTATGCAAATCCCCACGCCGAGCATCAGATCATGCTTAGTGAAGATGCTGATATTCAGAAGCGGATTCTTAGATTCCTGAATGATATGGATATCGATATTTCTGGCTATCGCTATGACGAGGAGGACGAGCAACTTTATATTATTCGCAGCATCCACGGGGAAAATTTCGAATTGCCATTTTCTGAGGAATCTGAGGGAACGAAGAAGCTGATCGCAGCACTGCCGGTAATTCTGGTTGCATTACTGGAGGGTCGCCCGGTTATTATTGATGAACTGGACGCGAAGCTCCATCCGAAGCTGTTGCGCTATATTATTTCCCTCTTTAAGAATAAGCAGGTCAACCAGAAGGGCGCACAGCTGATTTTTACCTCCCACGATATGACTACGCTGAAGAATACCGTTTTCCGTAGGGACGAGATATGGTTTGCCGCTCTCAATGATACGCATTCCAGCGAGATCTACTCCTTGTATGAGATTCGAAGGGAGGATAATGAGCGAGTCAATAACACTGCTGCCTATGATAAGCAGTATTTGGAAGGCCGATATGGCGCTGATCCATATCTGCAGAATATGCTGACAGGAGGCGAGTGGAAGTGAGCCTGAAACCGCCTAAAAAGTCAGACCGTAACAAAGCGTGGATGCAGCCCAGACGGGATAAAGCAAAAAAACTACAGCCTGAGTACCATTTGATCGTGACTGAGGGGACGGACACAGAGCCAGCCTATTTTGGCGCAATCCGTGATAGAATCAACGCTCACTACCAAGGGCGGATCCAGCTTGAGATATACGGAGAGGGTGATAATACACTGAGTTTGCTGAACAAGGCACGCAATCGTGCGTTTACAAGCCCTAATGGCTATAGACACGTTTGGGTCGTCTACGATACTGACGATTTCCCGGCAGAACATATCGATCAGACTGCACAGCTGTGCGAAGCATGGAGCACCGAAGATACCACTTACCATGCGATTTGGTCAAACCAGTGTATTGAATTGTGGTTCTTGCTGCATTTTAGCTATATGCATTCCGATTTGCACCGCAGTGAATACTGGCCAAAACTTTCTGCAAACCTGTGTACCCTGGGGAAGGGCGAGTATAGCAAAAATCGACAGGATATGTATGAAATCCTTCATCCAATGATGGATTATGCAATTGCAAATGCCAAGCGACTGGACACCGAAAACGAGGATAAACTGCCTTCTCAGTCAGCCCCTGGCACAAAGGTGCATGAGTTAGTTGAGGCGTTGAAACCGTATTTATCGGAATAGACTGAGCAAGAAATACGGTACAGTCAAAGTATCTTTTGAAAAAAACAGACCCAGGTCAGCAGGGTTGTCCCTGCCAGCTTGGGCCTGTTTCTGTAATATTTCATAGCCTTGTTACGATTTTCTTCCCGTCCTTAAAGTGAAACACCACCCGTTCATCGGCGTGGACGGTGACATGGTCGATAGTGCCGTGCCAGAGTTTTTCGTCGAAGACTACGGGCAGGGTGTCCAACTCTCCCAGTTCGAACATCATGCCTCCAATGGTGATGGCGTCCGCCTTCATTTTGTCCCGCTGTTTTTGCAGTGCTGCCAGCTTGGCTTCGGTTTCTTCAAAGCGGCTGCACAGTTCGGCGTGGGTGGTACGGTAGGTTTCTTCGGTCACGGTGTTGGCGGCGTTTTCTGCGATGCACAGGCGCAGCATCCCGGTGATGGTGGTCAATTCCTCTTCCAACGCCCGGATATCTTCCTCAATGAAGTCCGTGTCCGTGAGCATCCGCTGGGCATAGCGGAGCTGGTCGATGGCGGCATTCCGGTCGGAAAGATACTCCCCAAGGGCAGCCAGGTACAGTTCCTTCAACCGCTCCTCGGTCAGATGGGGTGTTTCGCATTTGTGTTCTCCCTTGAATTTGCCGTTGCATTGCCAAATAACACGGCGGTAGCGGTCGGTGGAGTGCCAGGTTTTGGCACCGAAAATATCGCCGCAGTCGGCGCAGATGATCTTCCCGGAGAAGGGACTGGTCTGATGGTGCCGGTTGCGGCTGTTTTTGCGCCGTTCCATCTCCACCTGAACCTGCTCCCATTCCCAAGGCTCGATGATGGCGGGATGGCTGTCCTCCACATAGTACTGGGGAACCTCCCCCTCATTGATCTTGGTTTTCTTGGTGAGGAAATCCACCGTGAAAGACTTCTGAAGCAGAGCGGAGCCCTTGTACTTTTCGTTCCGCAGGATGCTCTCCACGGTGGCTCTCTGCCAGACGGTCTTTTTTCCGGGAGTAGGGATACACTCCTCCGTCAGCATGGTGACAATGTCGTTGCGGCTGTCCTCGGAGGTGGCCAACAAAGTGGTGGAGTTGATTTTTTTGCCCAGCGCCCGGGTGAACAGGCACAGTCACAGCTTGACGGCGATGGACAGCACCAGCACCGCCGCCAACGGGGCGGAGAAGGCCACCGGCACCGGGGATAGAATTTTTTCCACGGAGGTTTTTGCCAGCTCAAAGCCGATAATGACGATCATGGCGGAGGCCACCAGACCGGACAGATATTCAAAACGGGCGTGGCCGTAGGGGTGTTCCGCGTCGGCGGGCTGCTCGGCAAGCTTGAAGCCCACCAGCGTCACGATGGAGCTGGCCGCGTCGGACAGGTTGTTCATGGCGTCGGCGGTGATGGGAACAGAGCCGGACAGGGTGCCGATGATGACCTTCCCCAGAAAAAGGAAAAAATGCAGAGAATGCCCACGACCCCGGACAGAGTACCCACAGCGGCGCGCACCTTGGGATCGCTGACCTGGTCGGCGTTTTTAACAAAGAGACGGAGCAAAAATTGTGTCATAATCCGGCCTCCTACAGAAAGTCCGTACATTCTATCAAAGATTCTGGAAAAAAGAAAGGGCATTTTCCGCTTAAATTCAGCGAAAAACCTCCCGGATACCGTTTCGGGGTACCCGGGAGCAATGGTATATGTGGATTTTACAGCCAGGGGCATTCAGCGCAAGCTGCTTCATATGAGACTTGTTTTGTGATTTCTTTCCTTATAGATCACAAAACTGGCAGCGCCATTAGGCGATGCCTTCCTGATTAAAATCAAAGATTTTAATCAGGAAATAGTATCATTGGCAGAACCCGGCAGGGAGGCGGCCTTCTCCGAAGGATCCTGCGGCATCAGTTGAATCTGCTCCTGGACAGCAGTCATAAGCTTATCGATATGTGCATCCATCAGACTGGCCGCCTGGGCGGAATCACCTGCGGCAATTGCGTTGGAAATATCCTCGTGCTCTACGACGTAGATGTCTCCGCGCTCCCGCGTAATCAGGGTATCAATCTGTCCTTCAATATTGCGTTCCTCGAAAATCAGCATATCCAGCATGGTTTTCATAAAGCGGTTATGGCTGATTTGCGCAACGAGGGAATGAAATTCCAGCGCGGGATCGGTGGGATCCTTATTTTCCGCAACATAGCGGTAATGGGTCATGACCACTTGCTGCAAAAGAAGAAGATCCTCTTTGGTGGCTCTTTCGGCGGCAAGTCTGGCGGCTGCTACCTCAAGTACTTTCCTTGCCTGAATCAGATCCACCAGCTGGGAATAGTGATCCACCCGCATGGCCTGAGTGGATTCGGTATGAACCAGTGCGCGCGCCACATCGTCCGACAGATTATTCAGCCACTGCTGTCCGTAGTCGGTGAGCACACGGCCCTTGTTGCTTTTCTGCGCCGTAAGTCCCTTATAATCCAATTCCTTCAGATACCGTCCCACAGTAGCCGTGCCGCAATATATTCCAACCTTTTTCAGTTCTTCCTTTAGGCTCCAGGCACCAACCGGTGCGCCGGTTTTGCTGATGATTTGTGCAATCAAAAAAATCGATGCCTCATTTTCGGTCGGAAATATGCCGGTTTTCATGATGCGCTGCTTCTCGTCCATAGCCTGACCCACTCTCTTCTCCAATATTCCAATCACCTACTTATCTTAATTATAGCACATAGAAAAACTAAGAATCAATACAAAAATGCCAAATTGTTGCGTAATTCTATACGAGCTTTTAATAAAACGCTTAAAAGCACTATATCCGCCCGCAGAATTGCGGTCGGCGGCATCGCTGCCAAAAAGGAAGCCATACTGAGCTCCATGCCCTTCGGACAATTAAAATCTTCTCTAAAGATCTTATATTGGAGTCCGGTATCAGAAATAGTATTACCCCTGCTCTTCAAGCCACTTGCCATATCGTGCGATTCCATCCTCAAGCGTTACCTTCGGCCTCCAGCCAAAGTCCGCGAAAGCACGACGCATATCCATGGCGCCAAGATTGTCATAGCCCAGTGTTCCGCTGCCGACTTGAATCGTGGCATTCGGATACAGCTTTTGGACACACGCAATAACCCGGCTATACGGAACGTTTTCTCCGCCGCCTATATTGTATTCCGTGTGCGGCAGCTTCTTGGCCATAGCAATGGTGGCGATGGCGTCCACGCAGTCATCCACATAAATGTAATCCATCATCTGCTCCGCACCGTGCTCCAGATGCACGGAACCGTTGCGGATGCACCCATCCAGAAGCAGTTGAATCGGACACTCTAGCTTGCGCCCCGGCCCGTAAACAAACCCAACGCGAAGCGAGGCGCTGTCCAGCCCATAATTGCGCACAAGCTCCTCGCAGGCAACCTTACTGGCGCCATACGGGCTTTCTCCGTGCAGCGGAACGGTTTCCGGAACTGTATCCAGCGAGACACTGCCGTATACGGCGCCGGAGCTGATGTAGATGTAGCGCCGGACACCAAAATTCCGTGCGGCTTCCAGCGAGACTAGGGTACCGGTAACATTGGTGCGGTAAATACGGTAGGGATTGTCCAGAAACAACTTGGGATGCGAAACGGCGGCGTTATGTATAATCCGATCCACCGGATGCTCGTGCAGAACTTGGTTCAAGGTGCCATATTCCGTCACGTCGCCCTGATAGTATACGCAGCCATCGACCCTTGCCGCGGGAGCATGTCCGCTGTAAACAATTACCTGTTCGCCCATTTCGGCCAGATGACGAACAAGACGAGTGCCAACCAGGCCGTTTCCGCCAATCAATAGTGTTGCCATTAGGAAAACAATCCTTTCTAAAAATCAGATATTTAGGAGGCTCTGAATAAATCGTCTTGGGCTGTCGGAAGAAAAGAACCTCTCACAGCCCTTGGCCAGTTCATCAAAGCTCGGGTGTCAAAGCTCCGAATTTCTTTTGTAGGAAATCCCAGGTTCTGCTGGGAAGAACCGCGTGAGCTCCTCGTATGCCGTTTACCAGCTGGGTGACCCGGACATCTCCACAGACACTACATAGGGTGATGCAGTCTTCCAGCGGCAGAGAAAAGCACAGGCGCAGCAGCTGATACATGTGCTGCAGAGCCTCATAGGCGGCTGCGGTCAAATCCTTAGAGAAGCCGAAGGTAACAATCCCGTCGGCAGTTCTTGCAACCGGGCTTTCCATGAAGCCGGGATGGGCGCTCAGACGCAGACGGATATTTTGAAACGGGCATTCAACTGCGGTACCGCCGGATTCACCGTCCCCCTGGGCGGCGTGGCCGTCGCCGACCGAGAATAGCCCTCCTTCATGGAAGCAGGGAAGGTACACAACCGACCCGGGGCCAAGCAGCCGGCAGTCAAGATTGCCGCCGTGATTTGCGGGAATGTGAGTGTCCGCACGTCCACTCTTGGGGGCTACGGCCAGAATGCCGGGAAAGGGCGAGACCGGAACCCGCAGTCCGCCGGGACTCGTGCAGAAGCCGTCCCGGATATCCCAGACCTGGAAATATTCTTTGCCGGTATACCCCAGGCGGTGCAGATGATCCTTATCTCCGATGCCGACAGAGCTCCAACCCCAGTCGGCTGTCTCAATTGCGCCGATCTCAACCCGCAGAGCCATCCCGGGAAGCAAACCGCGGACATAAACAGGCCCACACAGCGCCTGCCCGTCGTCCAGACCCGGACGGCGCGGGAAGAATGGCGCGTTATGGGAGATAGGGTCGGGGCGGGAAACGCGCCAATCCGCCTCCAGAGTTTCTATGTTAAGAAGGTCGCCGGAGTCGATCACAAGAGCCGGTGCAAGCTCTGCACTCAGGCTTCCGTGCAGGGTTTCACGTCCGGGCTTTAGCCAGTGCTCCTGCATGGCGGTTACGTCTCCACGACGGCAAAGGCTCGTACCGGAGACCCTGTGCCTTTGTCCAGAAGCAGGGGAACGCCATAAAACTGGAACTCGCCCTTGCCGATCAGTGCGGTCAGATTGACCAGCCACTCGTAATGGGTAAGCCCTAGATCCCGGCAGGCGCGGTGGCTTGGGAAGAGCTTGGTATCCATGATATCGGTGGAGGGACCCTCTACACCATGAATTTTTGAACCATGATCGGCCAGCCATTTTACGGCCTCCGGGCTGATCTCAATATTCTGGGTCAGAACCTGGGGATTAGGATAGTACTTTTCGTGCAGACCGGTTGCAAAAAGCACGATGTGGCCGTCGATTTTGACACCGGCCTCTTCCTGCGCGCGCTCCATATCCTCTACGGTAACTTTTCCACGCTCCGGAATGCTGCGCATATCCAGACAAACGGCCTTTCCGAAAAAGAGGGAGAGCGGCATTTCGTCGATAGTGGCTCCGTCCGGACGCATGTGATAATAGGAGTCCACATGCGTACCTACATGTTCTACAATGGACAGGTAATTGTAAGAGGAAGTGATCGGATCCTCCGGCGTGCCGTTGTGCATTTCAATCGATTTCTCGTGGGTCATAGCCTTGATGTATACCGGCCTCGGGAAACAATCCGGTGCAAGCATATTATTCTCAATGCGCAGAGTTAAATCAATGATTTGCTGAGACATTTTTTGAAGCTCCTTTCAAATATTGGTGTGCAAAGAGGAAAAGCTGAGGAAATAGCCGCTCATCAATAATGAGTAACAGTATGAACTAAGAATAGCCCAGAAAAAAGCAATAGTCAAGTACTTTTCAAAAAATAAAAATGGAAAATAGCAATTTCAACAAAAAATAGGGTAGAAATTATGGTAAATAGGTACATTGACAAAGAGAGGTGCCTATGATATGCTCATAACAGCTCATCAATGATGATTAGTGAGGAGGAAGAATATGTGTAATTCATCCGATCCGGCACTGATGCCGGCAAGGGTGTATGTCCGACCGGATGAGGAACGCTTCCGTGACACCTTCCGCAGATGGCAGGGCATCCCCTCCATTGAAGTTACTCCCAATGGGCGGGTATTCGTGGATTTTTACACCGGCCAGGCAGCGGAGAAGGGCGGTAATTTCCTGATGCTCTGTGTCAGTGAGGACGGAGGTAAAACCTTCCGCTCCGGCGAGCTGGTCGTGGAGCATCCGGATCCAACATGCAGAATCTATGACCCCGGGCTTTGGATTTCCCCCAAGGGAGAATTGTGGGTGACCTACAATCAGACACGCGGTTTTAACGATTGCAGGAACGGTGTCTGGGCAGTCATCTGTGACAATCCGGACGCAGACGAACTGCGTTGGACGAAGCCACGCAGAATCGCCAACGGTATTATGATGAATAAGCCGCTGGTAACGTCAAAGGGGGAATGGCTGTTTCCCTGCGCGATCTGGCGGGATGAATGCGGTGCGTTTCCCACCGAACGTCATGGCCTGGAGGCTGAGCAGTTCCCCAATGTTTACGTATCGACAGATCAGGGAGAGCATATTACCTTGCGCGGTCATGGCGACGTACCCAACCGGAGCTTCGATGAGCATATGCTCGTTGAAAAAAAGGACGGATCCCTTTGGATGCTGGTGCGAACCTTTGACGGCATAGGAGAATGCTTCTCCTATGATGGCGGAGTAACCTGGACGCCGGGGCGGAAATCCCATATTGAAGGACCCTGCTCCCGTTTCCATATCCGGCGACTGCGCTCGGGACGTCTGCTGATGATCAATCACGCCAATTTCCGAGAGCGTATTGACCTGGAAAACATCATGGCTCAGGGAAATGTCAAGAGCTGGCGCGGCAGGACGAACCTGACGGCAATGCTCAGCGAGGACGACGGTGCCACCTGGCCCTACGCTCTTTTGCTGGATGAACGCAACGATGCCGCCTATCCGGACGCAAAGGAAGGGGAGGACGGGTACCTTTACGTGACCTACGACTGGGAACGGGTGAAACAGCGGGAGATTTTGATGGCAAAATTTACCGAGCAGGATGTTCTGAACGGCACCCTGAGCAGCCCGAATGGAGCACTGAGGATCCTGGTTAACAAAGCTTTGGGACAGCCGGATGTGGAATGACGGCCGCCACAATAAGAAAGAGAGCCGCGTGAAGGAGGTGTTACGGCAGACAGCGGCAGAGATACAGATAAAATTCATTTAAAGAAAATACAACAGAACAACTGGAGGAAATCACGATGAAAAAAGTTTTGGCAGTTCTTTTGGTACTGGCGATGGCAATTTCCATGGTAGCCTGCGGCACTTCCACCGCCCCTTCCGAGACAAGCACTCCCGCAAAGGACAACCCCGCGACGTCCGCACAGACGGATGTCGGTAACGCCGCAGCCGGCAAAAAGGCTGCAATGATCACGGCGCAGCCCCTTGGCGATCAGGGCGTGACGGACGACACCTACAGTGGCTTCATCAGAGGCTGTGAGGAATTCGGATACGAGCCGACTGTCGTAGAGGTACAGGCGGGCGAGTATGAAGAGACGCTCCGTTCGCTTTGCCAGGAAGGCTATGATATCATCATGCCCTGTTGGTCTGCGCTGGAGGATGCCTGTGCAAGAGTTTCTGCGGAGTATCCTGACAGTGAGTTTATCATGGTGTTCAGTGAACTGAATCTTCCCAACGTAAAGGCCATGATCGGCCGTCAGTCCCAGGGCTCTTATCTGGCCGGCATCGACGCGGCTATGACCACCAAGACCGGCCACATCGCCTTCATGGGTGGCTCCGATAACCCGTCTATCAATCAGTTCCGGGCAGGCTTTGAGGCCGGCGCTCGCTCCGTGAATCCTGACATCAAGATTGAGGCCACTTGGGTCGGCAGCTTTGACGATCCCGCCAAGGGCAAGGAGCTTGCTCTGATGCTTTACGATCAGGGCGTTGACATCATCTACGTGGCGGCGGCTGCCTCCTCCACTGGTGTGTTTAATGCAGCCAAGGAAACCGGCGGCATGGTTGTCGGCTGCGACGTTGACCAGAACAACATTGTCCCCGGCCAGGTCATTGGCTCAATGGTCCTGAACTACGGCAACTGGGTATATCAGGCTTTCCAGGAGCGTGAAAATGGCGGACTGAAGTTTGGCGCGTTCAAGTATGGCCTTGAGAACGACGGCATGGACCTGCTTCTGCCGGATCCTTCCGTTTACAAGACCGACGATGCCATTGCTCAGGCGGTCAGCGAAGCGCGTGATAAGATTATGAGCGGAGAGATCGAGGTGCCCGACGTCCCTGTGGACTGACGGACTGAGACAGGGGTGCTCGGAGGCAGTCTCTCGGGCACCCCATTCTCCTTCTCTGTTGCGGGGCGCAGAGAAGGAGAGATCAAGAAAGGAGCATATTTCGCATGACGAAACTGGCAGTAGATATGCAACAGATTACCGTGCGGTTCGGCAAGGTGATTGCAAACAACGAAGTGGACTTTCAGGCCGAATGGGGTGAGGTACACGGACTGGTGGGAGAAAACGGCGCCGGTAAAACGACGCTGATGCGGGTACTATACGGAATGTATACGCATCATGAGGGAACCATGCTCATCAACGGAGAAAAGGTAGCCTTCAGCTCTCCCAAGGATGCCATATCCAAAGGAATCGGAATGGTGCATCAGCACTTCAGCCTGGTGCCGAGCATGACGGTGGCGGAAAACGTGGTGATCGGCAGGCCGCCATACAAAAAAGGCCTGATTGATTTGAAAAAAAGTGAGCAGATCGTTGCCCAGCTCAGCGCGGAGTATGGATTGGAAATCGATCCGAAGATGCGCGTGAGCGATCTGACGGTTGGCTTGCAGCAGCGTGTAGAGATCCTTAAGGCGCTTTATCTGGGCGCGGAAATCCTGATTATGGATGAACCTACTGCGGTGCTGACGCCACAGGAGATCAAGCAGCTCATGGAAACGCTGCGAAGCCTCAAGGAAAAGGGCAAATGTATTATTTTGATTACGCACAAGCTGGCGGAGGTTCGTATGGTAACCGACCGTATTACAGTTATGCGTGCCGGCGTTGTGACCGCAAGAGTGAACACTGCGGACACCGATGAAAAGAAAATTGCGATGATGATGGTTGGCCGTGAGGTCATCCTGGAAGTGGACAAGCAGCCGTTTCACCCGGGAGAAACGGTTTTGAGCCTGAAGAATATTTCCTGCTTTGACAGGATGGGACTGCCTGCCGTACGCGACGTATCCTTCGATGTGCATCGCGGGGAGGTAGTCGGTATTGCGGGCGTTCAGGGTAATGGGCAGTCGGAATTGGCGGATGCCGTGGCTGGGCTGCTGCCTCTGTCACACGGTGAGGTTTTCTTGAACGGCAAGCTTATGAGCGGGGGAAATGTTCCGCTGCTGTGCCGGGAAAACGGCATGGGACATATCCACGACGACCGAATCCATGTTGGTTCAGCCGCCGACCTTTCCATCCGTGACAACTTCCTGGCGGCTATGTACCGGAGCGACGCGGTGAAAAAGGGACCTTTCCTGGATTACAGCAAGGCCAATGAGATTGTCGAAGAAAATGTGAAAAAATACAAGGTTAAAATCGGCAAAATCACGGATGAGATCAGTTCCTTGTCCGGCGGCAATATGCAAAAGCTCATTATTGCGCGGGAGATGTATATGCAGCCGCGGCTTTTGATCGCCAGCCAGCCGACGCGCGGCGTAGACATCGGCGCAACCGAGTTTATTTATCAGCAAATTATCCATCACCGGGATCAGGGCAATGCAGTGCTGCTGATTTCAAATGAGCTAAGCGAAATCCTTGCCCTGAGCGACCGGATATTGGTGATTTATAAAGGCAGCATTATTGGGGAACTGGATCGTGCACAGGCAACCGAGGATAAAATCGGTCTGCTGATGGCGGGAATCCGCCCAGAGACGTAATGGAAGGAGAAAGCAAATATGAATTTTGAATTCCGTCAGAGAAAAATCAAGCCGTCGATCATCGCTTTGTCGATCTGCATCGGGCTTGTCTTGGGTACGGTGTTTGTCCTTCTGGGCGGCTACAATGTTCTGGAGGTGTATTCATACCTCATTCGCGGCTCGCTTGGCAGCGTAAGCGCTCTTTCTTCTACCATTCGCTGGACAACGGCATTTCTGCTCTGCGGCATTGCATCCGGCATTGCGTTCAAGGGCGGCATGTTTAACATGGGAACCGAGGGACAGCTGTATATGGGCGCAATTTCCGCCACCTTGGTGGGCATCTACTGCAAGGGCCTGCCGGCGATTGCACATATCCCGCTGTGTATGCTTGCCGGCATGGTGGCAGGAGCCATTTGGGCCAGTATTCCGGCTCTGCTGCGGGTTTATTGGAACACAAGCGAAATTGTTGTCACCTTGATGATGAACTATATTGCCATCAATTTTACAAGCTTCCTGGTTAAGGAATACTTCCTGACCACCGGCGTGTTTGGCGATTCGTTGACTACCGACGAATTGGCGGCTACCGCTCGGTTCCCGGTTTTCGGGGGGAGCCCCATCTCATTTGGATTTATTCTCGGTACGCTTCTGATAATTGCCTATATTCTGTTTTTTACCAAGAGCAAGCGCGGCTTTGAGATCAAGGTTTCGGGTGTAAACCCGGATTTTGCGAAATTCAGCGGCATCAGCGTCAATAAGGTGCGTATTTCGGTTATGCTGATGAGCGGCATGGTGGCCGGTCTTGCCGGCGCCGCCGAAATCATGGGTGTGCAGGGCAGATTCCTGTCCGGCTTCTCTCCGGACTTCGGTACAAGCGGAATGCTGGTTGCGCTTTTGGGCAACAGCAGCGGTATCGGTATTTACATTTCGGCGATTTTTATGGGTATTTTGAAAGCCGGATCGCTCACACTTGAGCGCAGTGCGGGCGTCTCGCGCGCATTGGCTGTTGTAATTCAGGCACTTATCATTTGCTTTGTGTCGGTCAAAACCCTGAAAGTATTCGACTTCAAGAAAAAAGAAGGGAGTGGCAAGGAATGATTACGGCAAGTATTATCGCTCCGATTCTCCGGGTAATGACCCCCATTCTGCTGTGTGCGCTGGGGGGAGTTTACAGCGAACGATCCGGTACCGGAAACATTACCTACGAGGGCAGTATGCTGGTGGGCACCTTTACCGGTGTTGTCGGCAGCTATTTTACCGGAAGCGCCCTGGTTGGTGTCCTCTGTGCCGTTGCAGGCGGTGTCCTTGTGAATCTGTTTTACGGTATGCTGCGCATCAAAATGGGCGGTGATAATGTTGTTTGCGGATTTGCGGTGAATTCCTTCAGCATCGGCGTAACGACATACCTGCTGCGCACGATCTTCCATACCAACGGCACTCTTTCGGATTCCCGCATCCAGGGACTTTATAAGCTCCGGATTCCCGTACTGAAGGATATCCCCATTATTAAGTACTTTGTTACAAATCAGACCCTTCTGGTTTACTTTGCGCTCCTGATGGTTTTTGTGACTGCCATTATTCTGAAGCGCACCAAATTCGGCTTCGCCATACGTGCCTGCGGCGAAAATCCGATGGCTGCCGCTACAGTCGGCGTAAACGTCAACAGAACGCGCTGGATCTGCCTGGTCATCACCGGAATGCTCTGCGGGCTTGGCGGTGCGCAGATGGCGCTGGGAAATCTTACTCAGTTCTCCGAGGATATGGTAGGCGGCCGCGGCTTCATTGCTCTGGCGGCGGTTATCCTTTCCAAGGCAACGCCTCTTGGCGTCCTTTGCACGGCGCTTCTGTTTGGGTTTGCCGAGGCCTATGCGAATCTGCTGCAATTGACGAGCATTTCTTCCTATCTGATTCTGATGATCCCCTATGCAGCGGTTATCCTGATCCTGGTGCTGCAGCCGGAGAGGCTTAAGGAATTGAAGCGCCGGATAGGTATGCGCAGGAAGCTGCCGCAGGTATGAAAGGGGAGCCATTGCCGATGAATGACTGGACAGGAAAACGGATTCTGGTGCTGGGTGCCAGTGGCGGAATCGGCAGCTGCTGCGTAAGGCAGCTGTATGACAAGGGCGCGACGGTTCTTGCGGCGGATCTGAGTCCAAACGAGAAAATTGCTGCGGTGCCGTTCTCGCACTGCGACGTGTCGGATGCGAACTCCATTGACGACCTCTTTTCCTTGGCAAAACAGACATTGGGCGGATTGGACGGATTTGTATATGCCTGCGGAATCGGGTCATCTGCCGGCTTGTTTGCCACATCGCTGAATCACTTTGACAGGGTGATTTCAATCAATTTGCGAGGCGCGTTTTACGCCTCACAGAAGGCGGCGGAGCAAATGGCGGCAGGCGGGAGCATTGTGCTGGTGGCTTCGCAGAAGGGACTGTGCGGTTCGACGGGAAGCCTTGCCTACAACGCATCCAAGGGCGGCATGATTATTATGGCGCGCAGCATGGCGCTTGAGCTGGGTAGCCGTGGCATCCGGGTAAACTGTGTCTGCCCCGGCCCCACGGAAACGCCGATGTTTGCACAGGACATGGCCAATCAGCCGGACGAGCAGACAGCCAGAAAAAAAGTGGCATCCAGCAACCCCCTAAATCGTATTGCCGACGCACAGCAGATTGCACCGGCCATCCTTTATGCGCTAAGTGACGATGCCTCGTTCATGACCGGCACTGAAATCGTGGTGGACGGTGGGAACATAGCCGGGGTAAGAAATATCTGACGCTTTTCTGAATAGGAGATGTGTAATCAAAATGAATAAGAAAGTATTTACCGGTGGGCAGGTTGTCCTTCCTGATAGTGTCGTTACGGCTTCACTTGTTGTCGAGGGCGAGAAGATTGCGGGGCTTCTGCTGCCGGGGATTCGACTGGGCTCAGAATATGAGGAGATTGATGTATCCGGTAAGGTTCTGATGCCCGGCGTGATAGATTCCCATGTCCATATGTGGGATCCGTCCCCTCAGAATTACCGCGAGGACTGGCGGCATGGCTCGCAGTGTGCCGCATCCGGCGGCATTACCACGATCGTTGACATGCCACTGAGTGTTCCTCCGGTGGTAAATGAGGAGGGCTTCCGTATCAAGCATGAGCTTGCGAGTAGGGAATCCTGCGTCGATTTCGCGTTCTGGGGAGGCCTGACGCCTGGCTGTGTGGAAAATCTGGAGGAGCTGGACAAGCTCGGCTGCGTGGCGTACAAGGGCTTTATGAGCTTTGCGAACCCGGACTATCCTCAGATAACGGACGGGTACCTGGTTCGGGGAATGCGCAGGGCAGCTGCGTTTGGCGGACTGATCGGCGTACATGCGGAGAATGCCGAGGTGGCCGCATTTGGCAGCGAGGAAATGGCGGCTCATGCAGGCGCCCCCAACAGTATGCACGATGAGGCCAGACCCTGGTGGGTCGAACTGGAGGCGATTGAGCGGGCGGTGCTGTTTGCCAGAAACACCGGGGCCAGGCTCTACATCTGCCACATGACCATTCCGGAGGGCGCGCAGTTCATCAAGCAGGCGAAAATGGACGGCGTACCAGTGTATGCAGAAACCTGTCCGCACTACCTGCTCTTTGATAAGTCAATCATGGATGAAAGGGGCGCTTTTGCAAAGTGTAACCCGCCGATTCGGAGCCGCGAGCAGGTAGAGAAGCTTTGGAATTATGTCTTTGACGGCACGATTGACACGCTCGGATCGGATCATGGGCCGTATACGGACGAAGAAAAACAGAAAAACGGCAACTTCTTCCTAGAATACAGCGGATTTGGCGGTTTCGATGCCATGCTGGCGGGAATGATTACCGAAGGGGTTCACAAGCGCGGTCTGCCTCTGACAACGCTAAGCCGGATCACGGCAACCAATACTGCGGCGATTATGGGACTTGCCCCCTGCAAGGGGACGCTTCTACCCGGTGCAGATGCAGATATCGCGGTGGTTGACTTAAACGAAGACTGGATATTTGACGGAACCAAGAGCCTCTCAAAAACCAAGACTGTCAACAATCTTTACCATGGCAGCCGGATGAAGGGTCGGGTAAAGGAAACCTGGGTGCGGGGCACACGGGTGTTCCAAAATGGCCGGATTGAAGCAGCTGCCGGATATGGGCGGTATATTCCGAAAAATAAGCAGAAATAATACTATTTCTTCATAAAATTATTTCATCATTTTATGAAAGCCGTTTCACGGCAGACCGCCTGGGCGGCGGTAAGAAATGTATTGACTTCGTTATTTAGCGGCAGTGGCCGCTGGCCGCAATCCTGCGGCCTAATAAAACGCTTTTAAGCGTTTTATTAAAAACTCGTATTAAATACATTTCAAATGTAATATTTCTTGGTTATGTCATTATACCCCATTATACCCTCTGCAAAGGGGTATAATGGGGTATAATTCTATGCGGAGTTCCGCTGATGATTAGAAGGTACGCTATGGACTTTTCTGAAGTGCAAGCTGTAAGTGCTTAATAGCCACCAGCCTATTCTCTCCTGCGCATCCACGAGGTAATATCCAAAGCCTCAAAAGAGCATCACAAAGTAAATCGGCAGATAGGTTATCTTCCCCACCTTTGGCAATATAGGTAAACCGGTTGTCCTGGGACAGGAACTTCAGCAGCGTCAAAAGGTGTGGATACGCCTGAATTTCATCCATAAAAATCAGCGTATTCTCCTTCTGCTTCAGTTCGTCACCGTGGAGCATACTGACCTGCAAATAAAAACCCTCCACCGATTTGGTTCCCGTACGCCAAGAAAAATACCCAATGAACAGCAAACATATGCAACGATTGCAGCCTCTCCCACTGAGCTGAATTTTTCAAAATCAAAAACAGAATCTCAGATGAACGGTAGAAGGAATATACATCGTAGCAGAAAAGACCGTACTTTTTTACCAATACTTTTGAGTGTTCTTCTAATTCTCTTTGCCTTAATTGTCGCATCCTTGTTTATTTCTCTGAGCTTATCTGGACGAAAAGAAAAAGGAATTGTTGAGACATCAGTCTCTGAAGAGGTTACAGTTTTTACCAATTCATCAACTATTGGAGTTGATGAAGAAAAAGATACCACTTCCGCTATTGATACAATACCCGCTGTTTCGAATAGTTCAAATACTTCTGAAGCTGAAACTCCGATACAACAGTCTGAGGAACCCCCAGCAACGGCTGCCACACAGCCAAATTCTCCGCCGCAAATAATTGGATATTCTTACTGAAAACACAGTGTCATCCCAGTCTATGAAAACTTCATTAGTATTTAGCGTCGAAGGACAAAGACAGGAGGTTTCCGCAACATATCAACATAACGCTGGCTATTCCATTGCTATTCCGGATGAAGGATGGTATTTCAATCATACGCAAAACGTTGATAGTTGGGAAAATGGTTCCATTCACCAAGCCAAACTATATGTGTATCGTCCTAATGGCTTATCAAGAGCAGATACAATCACAATTTTTGAGCAGAATAACAGGGAATACAATTTTGAAAACATGGCTGAACTCTACACCAGCTATGTAAGGGCATATGGCTATTCAACTGATATGTCTTCCCTTTGTAGCTTTTTCTGCACCGAAGATAATTGGCTTGTTGCTTATGTGTGTCCGTCAGATGCATTAGAGGGTTTGGGGCAATTGATGCGCGAAATGTCGGAATCTTTCTCTTCGAATTGAAGACGTAACGGATTCGAATTATCATTTTGTACAGCTGGAAGTCTCTCAAGAGCAAATCTGCGTGTCTTTGACTGGGGCAAAACAACAGCGGGGCAGTTTTCACTGCTCCGCTGTTATCGGTAGTGCTTTTGATCAGCCACGTCCTCCTGCTAGGTTGTCCCAAAAGATCCGTTTATATTCTTCCACCAGCCCGGACTGCATTCGTACAAAACTTGGGTAGCTGAAAATATATCCGGGAGAAGAGATTTTCTCTACCACACCCACGGGACAGAACCCGATTCCATCCATTCCGAGATAGGTATCAACCCGGTCGAGGACACCTTCCGCGTTTTTTGTCTGGATATTCAATAGAATCAATCCATCTCCAATATCATAGAGATCCGATTTCTTTTCAGCTGGCTTGAATTTTTCCATAAGCGGCCCCCCTTTCTATTGAATTCGGAACACCTTCCCCTTTGGGGAAAAGGCAATGTCATCAACTTAAGCATTGAGAGCCGTATCGTAGGGGGCGATGCCCACATCGCCCCGCAGGGAAAGCTACACTTTTTGCACCAGACTGCGGCGAATTCGGAACATTGAGCAAGGGCCGATGTGGGCATCGGCCCCTACGGAGCGGCCTTAAGTTGATGACATTGGGGGAAAAGGGCAGGTTGTTCCCTTTGGGCAGAAGATATGCGTGTGTTCTTCCATGAAGATTCAGATGGTCACAAGCTCCATCCGTGATAATTAGCAGCGGTGCATCTCGAGGAAACGATTTGTCATTATTAAGCAAATCAATTCCCGGTTGAAGGACAGTACCTCCCCGTCCCTGAACACGGACGGCACCAGCCAAATCTTCCGGTGACATGATTCCCTGATCGTAGGTATGCGCATCGCAGAAAACCACCCGAATGTGGCGCACCTGTCTGGATTCCGCGTAGGATTTGCAATCCATAGCCTTCTAACATTTCATCTAACACAATGTTAGAAAACGTTCTTTCCTGATTGCCTCAAGCTGGGTGCAATCAGGAAAGTGGTTAGATACTTAGAATTATTCTGGCTTAAAATGCACCTATATTGCCCTGTTCTTAGGGAAATAGGAAGCTATTTAGAGCCGAAGTGGCCCTCATAACCCGGAGGTCGTAGGTTCGAGTCCTGCCTCCGCAACCATAAAAACACCGGATTTCGATAAGAAATCCGGTGTTTTTCTAACTTTTTAACGCAAAATGGAACGCCCTAAAATACCGTGGGGGATAGCCGCGGGGATAGTTCCCAAATATGCTTTTTCAAAAAACAGGGAATTTCAAACTTTTTTCAGGTGTTTCGTTTTTCATATTTCTCGGTATTTTTTGAAGAAAATCAGCCAGCACAATAAACATCGCCGTCGTTGTGAGTGCGTTACTCGCATCGACGGCGTTTTTTATTCTCTGCCCAGCAGCCAGTCAACGGAAACATTCAGGATATCCGCCAGGGCATTCAACTCAATATCCGATACCGGTCGTTTCTGGCCTTCCAATAAAGACAGCGCGGGTACGCTGATATCAATCCCGGCAAGCTGCAATTTGGCGAGCAGCTCCACCTGTTTCATTCCCTGCGCCAGCCGCGCCTCGGTAACACGCCTGCCGATGATGTTACGATCACCCAGCTCCAGCTTTCTCGGTTTCATACTGCTCACCACCCTTACGGCATCATTATATGCCGTAGGGGTCTTGATATATTTGGTAATACCAAATATAATAAATAAAATTTGGTATTACCAAATATTGAGGTGCAATATGAAAAGCTGCTTCTTTATTGGTCACAGGGAAGCTTCCGAGGAAATCTTTCCAGAACTTGCAGAGACCGTGGAACGTCACATAGTTGACTATGGTGTTACGGAATTCATTGTCGGTAACTACGGAGGGTTTGACCGTATGGCTGCGAGGGCTGTTATATCGGCGAAAGCGTTACATCCGGGAATTACCCTGCTGCTTCTGCTTCCCTATCACCCGGCAGAGCGGTCCATTGAAACGCCACCCGGTTTTGACGGTACTTTCTACCCACCCGGCATGGAATCTGTTCCGCATCGGTACGCTATCGTCAGAGCAAATCGCTATATGATCAATCATGTGGACTATCTGATTGCCTATGCGTGGCATACGGCGAGCAACGCAAAAGAGCTGACTGCGTATGCCCTAAGAAGAGGTGTTGTTGTGACCAATTTGGTGGAAAACCATAAAAGCAAGGAGGAATAGCTGTTTTTCATATTGTATTCCCCTGATTAACCAAGTATAATGGATTTACATATCTTCTTCGACATAGGAGGACGGGTTATGTTCGATAGGGAAGGTTTTATTGATTATGTAGGCGCAAAAAGCGGGAATAGCTATGCCAGTGGTTTGGCAAGGATAGAAA
>CAMGIN010000029.1 GCA_946056135.1 uncultured bacterium
CGGCGCAGGGTCCGGGAGACGGTGGAGCGGTTCAGCCCCAGTTCCCGGGCGATCTCCGCGCCGCTCATATTCTGCTCAAAGCGCATGGCAAGCATTTGCTGCTGCCGGGGCGTCAGCTCCTGTACCCGGGCTTTTCGGAGGTTGCGCAGGAGCCGCTCCATCTGCTCTTCGTTGTCATTGGCGTTTTCCCGGAGCCATACAGTCATGTCACCGGCCCACTCGCTGGCTCTGGTATCAAAGGGTGTACCTCTCATTCTTGTGATAGCTCCTGTCATAATATCGTGCGGTCAGTTCCGCAATCTCACGGCATTCCCGAAGTATCGGTGTCAGCTCGCTGATACGGCGGTTAAGCGCGCTCACGACATCCGGGTCATCATACTTACGAGCTTCCGATCTCAACTCCCGCATACGGGCGCGGATGAGAGCCGCGCTGTCTGCGTATTGGGCTGACATATCCAGAAGCGTCATGGTTTCAGTCCTTTCTTTGCGTACTGACGCGGTGAGGATTTGAACCTCACATGCCATCAAGCATTTTGGCCCAATTCGCGTGCATACCTACTGTACGTTATAATGCGTCTACCGATTCCACCACCGCACATATGGAGTTGCCCGATATTACCGCCTCGAAGCCGGGCGGCAGGAGGTAGGAAAGGGTGAGAAATGGAAAAGCGTGAGAGATATAAAACCTCTCACGCTAATGAAACCACAAATATTTGGCCTTGGTGGCTCAACTTTTCTGCTTCAACAGGCTTTCGCAGCGGAAATGGCGGGCTGTCTCCCGGATAAAAGCCTGTTGCCAGCGTTTTGCCGTGGCGTAGCTGACAGGAACCATCAGAGCGGCTCCGGACAGGGTATGCGTTTTTTTCTGGAGAACGGCATTTACGACAAAAAGACGGCTCTGTCCGTCCGGCATACGTTCTGTTGCTTCTATGGCCTGCTCTACGGCTCTGCGTTCAAAGTCAGCGCACTTCGGATATCTGCGGATGATCTCACGCATATAGCTCCACCAGGGGTCTCTTGCTTTGCTCATGGCTGGTCACTCCTTTCCGCCGCCGTCGCCGGGACAGCGTGATGTTTCAACTTGCTTCGGTGTTCCTCGCGCGCACGCGCACACGCGCGGAGATAAACTATCTACTATACGATACCCATACACACATCATACAGGTACTATGTAAGACTATCTTGTAGAAGGAGCTTACTTGCCCAGGTACCATCGCATTTCCTCCACGGTGGCGCAGTTCTTGACGCGGTATATGTTCCGCTGCCACTGCCTGACCTGTACCAGCATCGGTATTCCTCATATCTTCGGCGCTGTCGTGACCTCTGCGGTGATTTTATAATCTACGAGCGTACGGGCAAGGGTCAGCTCCCGCTTTGCTTCCAGCGCGTCCTGAATGGCCTTGTAGTCTTTTTCGGAAAGTAGGTTCAGGTACCGTCGCCCCTTTCTTCAAACCGGCACACGCCGGGTATGTCAGGCACCGGGCAGTAGTCCGCGCACATGGGGCAGTCAGCGTTGACGCAGATTTCGTCTTGGCAGTATTTACAGTACATTGTCAGCCCTCCTCAAAACTGTACCAACAGCATCAAAAACACTAAAAACAAAAATATCAAGATATCCATAGTTTTCGGTCAGCCCTCCAAATCCATCTTTGCGCCGCAGTTGGGGCAGTATGAAAACACGCCAGTTAAGTCCTGCTGTTTGCGGCATCCAGTGCAAACCATGTGCTCTTTACCGTCACTACCAATAACAACTTCCCACTTTGCGTGCCGCACAGGGGCGACATCTGCGGCATCCATATAGCGGATGCAATCGACAGCATCTTCGCGAGAGTAACCGACCTGTTCAGGAGCATCGTTCATAAGCTCTTTCATAGCCGCTTCCCGTTCGATATACTCAGGCATGGTCGGTTTCCTCCTTCTTGCAGTAGCAGTTCAAAAGAGGATCGTCCGTGTCGCAGACACAGCACGGCTTCCCATCGCAGGAACTAGGCGGATAGTAGATGCATGATTCACAAATCCAGTTAGGCATGGTCAGCACCTTCTTTCCGTTTTCCAGCACAGCAGAACGGGTTCTCAATTCCTGCCAATCTGAAAGTGTCCTCGGTGATGCAGTTTCCATGCAACACGCATTTCCCGCATCTGACCACAGGAACGGCGTCGATGGTGGGCACCTGAGTTAGAAGCATCATCACGGTATCTACGGGCAGCGCCGCTGAGTGTAATCCAGTGGCAAACGCGATAATTCTTCGCCTTACGTCTGCGTCATCAATCAGTCTCATGCTTCCTCCCTTTGATTCCACGGCTTGAAAGCCTTGATCTTTTCGAGCAGATTTTCGGGATGCCCGTCAAAGCAGATTGCACGGTCATCGATATAGACAATGGCAGGCGGTTTCTCCTTACAGACCCTGTCAACAAACACAGATAATCCATACAGATCCAGCCAGTTTTCAATGGCCACGCGGCCGAAAATTGAATCGCATCTTGTTGAGACGATCACGACTTCATAACCAGCGTCGTGAATATCCTTCAGAGCCTTTTCGATTCCGGGAACCGGCGGATCAGGAATGCAAGTTGTCCCTTTCCATCCGCTGGTGTAACTATGAATCACGCCATCAAAATCAAATACAACCGTCTTCTTCATACCGTTCCCTCCTCCGGCTTCTGGCGGTAGGCAAGCCAGCGCTCTCCGTAGTTGCAAAACCACTTTGTCGGCCTACTATTTACACCAGCGCGGAGAAACGTTGCGTTTGCGCTTCCTACCGTTTCAAGAATGGCCCACTGGGCAACGTTTGTTTTCTTCTGAACAGCGGAAAATGTGTGCATCCACACCGGCTGACCTTCCATCTTCCGCAGCTCGTCCAGCGTCAGCGGATCGTTGTGAGCCTTTTCTTTTCGATGCGCCGGTATAACGTCCGCGGACGGCTCTTCCAGAAACCCTGCAATCAGCTTCTCGCAAGGATCAGCGTCACGGCACACGCCATCCACCAACATGGTGCATCCCGTGCATACTTTTGCGCGGATTGCTATTCTGTCTACATATTCAGCTTTTTCCATTCTCGGCTCCTTTTCCCTTTCTATACTGCTCTTTTACTTTTTGGATTTTCTTTGCGCACTCTGGAGGTGCCTCATATTCCGCATGAGATCCGTATTCCATGAGAGGGTCCGGATTGTCTCGAAACATCCGCAGCATCGCCATGTAGTCTTTTCCGGTCGTGAGATGAAATAATTTCATGTACTCAGAATGGTTCTCCAACCAATTCACAACATCCCGCAACGCCTTTCGGTAATATCTCATGGCATAGAGCGGAATACCGTCAGGCATCAGCCCTCACCGCCTTTCAGCAGTTCCGGGTTGTCGTGTATGCTGCCGATGACTTCATATTCGTAATCTTCCAGCCAATCTTTGAAAGGTCTGTAATAGCCCTGTTTCCTGTGAAGCCCGAAAGCACCATGTTTCATTTCAACATATCCGATTTCTATGACTTCATTAATCCAGTTTCCGTTGATGGGTTGTCGGCATACAATAATGTCCCCCTCAAAAATCCGCTTGCCGTGCTTGTCCTTCAGACCGGTGTACTGTCCGACAGTGGAGGGGTCAGCATCTGCGCGAAGATGTTGATTAGGCAGTCCCCAATCAGTCATACGGTCAAAGACGATATAATGCTTTGTGTTGTCAGGGTGTGCGTCATAGTCTCCCTTGAAACAGTATGTGGTGTCAGAAAGCGCCATATAGAAGCCTTCATACCATGTACCAGTCTCAGGGTCTTTACCACGGAACAGGATTTCACGCATTGCCCTCACCGCCTTTCCCGCCCAGAGCCGCCTCCGCCTCCTCGCGGGTCAGGAAGACGGTTTTGCCAATTGCAGTTACGCCGTATTTCAAATAATCTCTCCTACCGGCTCTTGATGGATATAGCGCCCGAAGTTTCAGATATGTTTCTTTCTTAGTGGTCACGATAGCCACTATTTCACATTTTGCAAAAGATCCGCATCCATCGGCCGGGTGCAAATAGTTATACGGAAGTGTACGTGCATCAACAAGTACCTTGTCTCCGGTCTTGCACGGCAGCACCACCAGTCTGCCGTCCTGCTCGGCATGGATGAGGTCACGGATATGGTCAACGGTGACGTTGATTTCTGGGATAATGTCATTGACATCCAGTGCATTTTTGATTTCCTCCGGCTCCAGCCCGGTGTCCTCATAGGCGGCGAGGCGTGTAAGAATCTGGCACATGGCGTCATTGCTGGGCGTCATCACTACTCCGATAAGTTCGGAAGGGAAAACCAAGCTCCCATCAATCCGTTTCGTCAGTCTATTCATAATCAACCTCTCTGTTTTGGCGTCAGAAGTGCGGCGACATCATCCATACCTCTATGAACTCTCATAATTACCATATTGTAACTAATACCAAATTCTCTGCACCACGATTTCAATGTTTGCGTTCTTCCGTTGATTGTGACTTTCCTAGCCTGTGTAGTATTTTCTCTTTGTTCAGAAAACGGAATCCATCTGCAATTATCTGGGCAATACATCCCATTTACATCAATTCTGTCAAGAGTAAGGCGATCAGAATATCCGTTATCAGTGGCCCACTTTTTAAACATAGGATAGGATTTCTCCCATTCATGGCATACAAAAATACCTTTTCCACCGTAATATTTGTAATCTGGCCTATTACGGTCATTGCATCTATACTTCATGTTCTTCCAAATGCGATATAGCCTTTCACTGTTTAGGCCCATGCTCACGCCTCCTTCATCAGCTCGTACCCGACGATCCATTCTGGCGGGATACGGCCCTTGTAGATATACCACGCATCACTGCCGGCGTAATCGGTGATGATGTACCGTCCCTCTGGAGGAAGCGTTTTGTCGAGGTCCGTCGCCTTGACCAGCTTCTTCCGATAGCTGTCAGGGATACTTACCGTCAGGCGCACCGCCGTCCTGCTGTATGTCACAAGGTTGTGCGTGTTCCAACTCTGCTTTCCGGGGTCCTTTTCGGATGTGAGCCATTGATGGCCCATTTGAAGGCGCATCATTCCGCCTTCAATGATCGGCGTTCCTCCCAGTGTCAGACCGTCCCGCAGGATTCCGGGCAGGAAGTGCTTTGCACAGAAATGATATAAAACCATGATCACTTCCTCCTCGTTCTCGCCGCCGTCGGCCTGTAAAACTGGGCCTTATACTGGCCATAGTTCAAGCCCTGCCGTCTGGCTTCCGCAACATCCCGGGCGAGAGGGGAGAGCTTACGCTCTGTTTTCGGTTTCTGCTCCTTCTTTCTGTTCGTCGGAAGGAGATGGCGCTTTCGGAACAGGGCCACGGTGCATTTCGAAACGCCAGTTTCCTCCGCGATCTCAATGTCAGTGGCGCCCTCGTTGTAGCGCATCATGGCGTATTCCTGATTCAGGAACTTCTTTTTCTTCCGTTTTTCCTCCACTGGTTCAAACCTCCCTGATGTCGACGCCGAATTTCTCCAGCATCATTTTCCGCTTCATGCTGTACTCCTTCGTGCGGACGCCCTTGACATCCTCCACGACGGTCCGCCAGCCGGAAGGGATACGCTCCTGGTAGGTGAAGTCAGCCTTGTACACGATGGGCCGCACCCGGTTGCCTTCGGCGGTGGTAAAGCCCTCCTGCAGTGTGAAGTTCACCTGGAGGCGGAGATCCCGGATGTCACCGAACTGGAGCCGCATCCGAAGCTCTCCGAACCGGCGGGCCTCCTTCTCACTGTCGAAGGTGATGGACTTCCCGTTCTCCGGCAGGGTAACGGTGCATTTGCGGTTGTGGTACTTCCCGGCGGGCTTGTCCATGGCGGCCCGGGCCTGTTCCCGGCCAAGCTTCTCCAAAATCTGCCGCTGGGCGGCAGGGGAGAGGCGGGCAATGTCACGCATGTCCATCTGGTTCCTCCTTCCGGCTGACACGCACGGTCAGCCGCTTGTTTTCATCGTCCCGCACCATGGTCATGCGGTACAGCTTCGCAAGCTCCCGGTCGATGAACGGGAAGCAGGCCTCCATAGCGCCGTCCTGGGTGGGTATGCCGTATCGGAGCGTTGCGCCGATGTAAAGCGCGGCGGACATGGCACCCACGTCCTCTGTGGCTTCCTTCGCCGCCGCCTTCGCCAGAAGCACCTGCTTGTGCATCCGCTCGATCTCCCGGTTTGCGGCTTTCAGTTTGCCTGTCAGCTGATTGTTTTCCGCTTCCAGCTGGCGGATATGCTCTGCCAGCCTGTCCTGTTCCTGATTCTTCATGGCCATCATGGAATCCCCCTGTCGGTTTCCCCGTGGGCGGCCCAGAAATCCGTCCACGCCTGTTTCATGGCAGCGCCGCTTTCGGCGTATGTAAGGCCACGCTGTTTCAGCGCTGACCAGGTGGGCGGCAGCTGCTTGGCAGCTGCATCGTGGGCTTTTACCCAGTCCGGCCAGCTCATGCCATCGGCCCGCGCCTCCGGCCACGTTTGAAGTCCCACCAGAGAGAGGGCCAGCGCTTGGGCTGGGATATTCGCCTGACGCTCCGCCAGCTTCTGGAGGTACGGCGTGATGCGGATCACGGGCCATTTCTCACGGTCTTCCTCCGGCGTGTCCACCGCGGGATCCGGCAGCTTCCCGGTGATGTCCACGATGTCCGGGAAAAATTTATTTTTTCTGGCATAGGCG
Source organism: uncultured bacterium (assembly GCA_946056135.1). Classification (GTDB taxonomy): domain Bacteria; phylum Bacillota; class Clostridia; order Oscillospirales; family Oscillospiraceae; genus Faecousia. Next base: position 6,655 of record CAMGIN010000029.1, read on the forward strand.
GCGACGGCGGCTTTGGCGTCCTCGTAGGCATACGGCTCCAGAGCAAGGCACCAGGCCACCTGCATGTTTTTATTTCTCAGCTGTCTGGCGTTGGGGTAGAAGCACCCCAGCAGGGTAAACAGCTTCTCCACGTCTGTCTTTTCCATGGGTTTCCTTTCTTCACGGCGGCGGCCGGCGGCTCCTTCTACCGTAGAAGAAGCTATATATACCGCCATCGCCATCGGTAGAAGATAAAGCTATCTTGTCTTACTGAGAGTACGGTAGAATATATATACTCTTACTCTACCTCTACCTCTACCTCTATCTCCCCCTCTTTCTCGCTTGCACTTTGCTTTGTTTTTGCTTTCGGTTTGCTTCCGCCTTGTTTACCATTTGCCGCCTTTTTCCTTCCCGAATCAAGCGTTGGTTTTACAAGCAAAAACATAACGGAGGCAGGGCCGCTCAGAGGGATGATCTCTTCATCGAGGGCGTATGCGCAGATGGCCATGATGGCCTGCTCCCGGTCCCTCTTGGAGAGCTTTTTAAGGGCTTCGTAATAGCTCCTGTAAAACGTGAATTGCTCTCGTTCCAAGCACTTCACCGCCTTTCCGGGCGGCGGGCATTACTGCACCGCCGCCGCATCCGTGGACTCTTTGACCTCGCCGGTAGTCTCGTCGACCTCGTAGCCCTCTACCTCAATCACCGTTTCATCGGGGACGGAGAACATATCCTCGGAAAGCTCCGTCTTGATGGTCTCATCAGCGGACAGGCCGCGGACAAAGTCGGTTTTCAGCGGTGCATATTTCAGCACACGCTTGAGGACGGTTTTCTTCGCCATCTCCTCAAAGTTCGTCTGCCACGGGCCGTTGCCGTAAGCCTTGCTGTACTTCTTCGCGTGGGCGCGGACATCGTCCACGCTCATAACATCGAAGCCGTAGCCGCCGTCTTTCGTGCGGAACACAGCATAGAAAAACACAGGGTCGCCACGGTCAGACTTTGCGGGGACGTGCCGCAGCTTCGGCTCAAGGCCGAGCTCATACTCGAACTCATCGTTCGCGTAAACCGTGTGCGCCTGGATGGTAGAGACATCGCCGGAGCGGTAGGCAAGGTCGATCAGGCCCTTATAGCCAAGCTGGAACTGACACTCCAAAGTACCGTGGTTGCGGAAGGGGATCAGGTAGGCCTGCCCCAGAGGGGTGTTCGGCTCCAGGCCGAGCTGGGCGGCGGTCATCATGGCGCCCAGGAAACTCTTGGGCGTTGTCTCCGCCAGATTGGCGTTGGTGGACAGGGCGGAGAGGGTGATACGGGTGAACCGTTCCGGGGTCAGAACGGAGGGGAGCGCCTTGGCGATCTCGCCCTGCATCTTTTTGATGTAATCCTGCATGGTCGTGGGCTTCTTGGAGATCTGCGCACTCTGCGCGGCCTGAATGGCGTTTTCCTTGCTCATGATGCTTTATCCTCCTTAATTTTGAATACACGGAACTTGCTGGTCTTGTAGTACGCGGAGAGATCCATGTGAGGGTGGTCCTTTGCGAACTGCTTGGCGTCGAATGTGGCGCGGCTCTGGCTCTTCCAGGTGACGGAGTAGCCGGTGCAGGCGGCTTCCGCCGCTTCGCCCATGTCCTGCTGGATGGTCTGCTTGATGGTCTCCATGTCCTTCTGGAGCTCCCTGACCTTGCTGTCCATGTAGAAATATTCCCGCAGCATGGACTCTCTTCCAAACAGCTGGACGCCTCCGCCGCCGTCCTCACCGTAAATGGTGCTGATGGCGTCTCCCGTGGCCTCTGTGCCGTCCGCTGGGGGAGCCTGGTCCGGGAGCACATATTCCTCCCAGAAACGCTTTGCACCGCTCTTGAGGGCGTCCATTTCGGCCTGAGAGACATACACGCTGCTTTCGCACCACTCCGGGACTGCATCGCCCTCGATGGTGGTGATCTGATAGACCTGGAAGCCCTTGCCCAGGATCAGGACCGCCAGATACCACCGCTCCCAGCCGGTGACGGTCAGGTAGGTGACGCACTGAACATAGTAACTGTCCGGGAACTCGCCGCCGGCATAGGTTTTCAGGTTCAGGGCGGAGGCGGTCTTGCATTCCAGGCCGCTCCGCTCACCAAGGATGCGGCGGTCAATGTTGGCGTGGAGATAGGGTGCCTCGTCATTGCGCAGCAGGTAGTTCATCCGCTGGACCTGTTTGCCGGACTTCTCGGTGAACCTGGAGGCCACATACTCCTCCAGGTCCCGACCCTGGCGCATGGCCTCGTTGTCCTCTTTGGGCGGCAGGCGGCCTGTTTTCTCCGCCCACACGGAATAGGGAGACGCCCAGCGGTTCAGGCCGAGCACGGCGCCCATATCGCTCCCACCGAGGCTGTGCCTGCGCTCCGCAAGCCAGTCCTCACGGCTCATGCTCGCCGTCGATATCTTCGTCATCATCTTCGCTTTCCTCCACTTCGTTGAAATATGGATGCCCGCAGATGGGGCAAAGGACCTCCTTGAACCGCTCCCGGAAGCAGTCCGGGCGTGGTTCGCTCCGTTCTTTTACGGTGGGCTGGTCAAAGACCAGGCCGCAGATCTCACACCGAAACATCGCCGCCGCCTTTCGCCGGGGGAACGATTGCGTCGCCGCAGTGCGGGCAGACGTTCCAGCCGTTTTCAAAGGGGCCGTCAGATTCAAAGCTGGCCATGAAACCGCACTCCTGACACATCCAGGTGTTGTGCTCCTGGTCTACCAGTTTGTATTTCGTCTTTTCGTCCATGAAAATACCTCCTATTCATCATCCTGGTCGTTGACCCAGACGAGTTTATACTTGCTGTTTTCTGTGTACTGCTTGTCCCGCTTGTTGGTGGCGTGCAGAATCGGAAACACTGTGACGCCCAGCATCTGGGCCAGTTCCCACGCACTGCCCGCCCATGCATAGGGGAGCTCATACTTGTCCTGCGTCACGGCCATGTAGAGCGGGTGGTACATCAGGCACCTCCCAACATATCAAACAGGGTGGGCGTCTCCAGATTTTCCTCCTCCGCCTTCAGGTAGCCAACAGCGTCCCGGAAATAGCTGTTGTTCAGCTCGATTGTGTACCCACGGCGGCCGGCCTTCATGGCTTCCAGCGCCACGGTGCCCAGCCCGCCGAAAGGATCCAGAACGAGGTCGCCCGGGCTGGAGTACCGATTGATGATGCGGTCCACGATATCCAGCTGGAGCGGGCAGACGTGCATTGTCAGGTCCTTGCGCTTCTGGTTCGCGTTGAGCGTCCGCATGCGGTTGATGTCGTCCCAGACGTCCGGGGACCAGCTGCCTGGGGCCACCACCATGAAGGTTGCGGGGAGGTGGCCGTCTGCGTCCAGCTCTTTCGCCAGCTCCACGTGCTCCTCGTAGCTGTACACGCTGTTCAGGCTGAACTTGCGGTATGCCGCCTGCAGGTTGGTGACAGGCACCCGACGCAGCTCCTCCTTTGTCAGCAGGCGGTCGCCGGAGGATCTCCAATAGCCGTGGGCGTCGATTTGCCACTGGGCCCGGGTGTATTCCTCTTTGGACTTCTTCACCGGCTCGTCGGCGTAGGCCTTAGAGCGGTCGGTGGGCAGCTTGCGGAACAGAAGGATGTACTCCGGGCAGCCGACGCCCATCTTGGTGCCGTCCTTGCACTGCTCCGTCCAGCCAAGGCGGTAGGTCTGGTTGTTCTCCCGGACCACGTCCGTCACCACGGTGATCATGCCGAAATAGACAAAGCCGTGCTTCATGTAATGCTCAATGCACATGGCGTGGAAAGGCTCCATGGTGGGCATTCCGGTGCCGGTGGCATTGCCGAACAGTACCCGGTCTTTCACATGGCAGGCAAACACCCGGCCGGGTTTCAGCACCCGCAGGAGGTTGGGGGAGAGGAAGTCCATCTGCTGGAAAAACCGCTCCGTGTCCTCGTTGTGGCCGAAGTCGTTGTAGCTGGGGGTGTACTCATAATGGTTGGAGAAGGGGATGGAGGTGTGGATCAGGTCCACGCTGTCGGTCTCCATCCGTTCCAACTCCTCCACGCAGTCGTTATTGACGGCTGTGAAATGCTTTCCTTTGATCTCCACTCGTTTCACTCCAATGCTCCGGGCCATGCGCTCGATCTGCGGAGCGCCGGAAAGCCCGTATTTCTGGATGATATCCCGCATCTTGGCCCGCAGTTCGTCATGCTGCTTCCACTTCTGCATCAGGGCCCGGTAGATGGGGTCCTCCGCCTCGGTGTAGATGATGTCGATGATGACCTGCTCCGTTTGCAGAAAGCGGTAGATGCGGTGGATGGCCTGGATAAAATCGTTGAACTCATAGTCGATACCCACGAAGATGGCCCGGTGGCAGTACCGCTGGAAGTTGCACCCGGAGCCGGACAGACTCTTTTTCGTGGCGAACAGCCGCGTGCGTCCATCGGAGAAGTCGATGACCCGCCGCTCTCGCTCGTCGTAGTCCATGGAGCCGTAGATGTCCACAGCCTCCGGCATAGCCTTCTTGATGGCGTGGCGCTCTGCCTCCTGGTCGTGCCAGAGGAGGAAGTGCGATTCTGGGTCGCTGTCCACGATTTCTTTTGCCACGGCCACCCGGGCGTCAATGCTGTTTCGCTTCTCCCTGGCGGCCTCCGGGAGGGACACCGCCGCATCGTTCATGAGCTTGAATTGGCCGTCCCGGTCCGTCTCCGTCCCGTAGGTGTCCCGGACAATGTGGGTGCGCACGTCCAGCGGCGGGAGGTCGTAGCCGGTATCGTCGTAGCCAAGGTCGGATGGGCGGTCGATGAACAGTGCCCAGGAGGACATCCAGAGGCAGAACTCATCTTCTTTGTGGGGGTACAGCGTCAGGTTGTTGGCCTTAGTGCTGTCCCTCTGGAAGAAGCGGGTGAGGGCCTGCCCGGTGTCCATGATCTCAAGGAACCCGGCGTAGTGGATGAGCTCCTTGTAGCGGTTGGGCGACGGCGTGGCCGTGGAAACCAGCTTGAATGGTATCCCCCGGAACATCCGCAGGAACTCCTGATAGGTCTTGCTCCCGAATGAGCGGAGGACAGAGGCTTCATCCAGCGCCGCCACGTCAAACGACGCCGGGTCGATGTCGCCGTCCCGGACACGCTCATAGTTGGTCATCAGGATGGTGCCGCTGGCTGCCCGGGCCTCTGCATCCGTGCGGACGTACTGCGGGGTCTCCATGTCCAGCAGCCGCACCGCATCCCGGGAGAACTCCTGACGGACGCCCAGAGGGAGGACGATGAGCGCCCGCCCTCCGGTGTGCTCCGCCGCCAGACGGCAGTATTCCAGCTCTTGGACCGTCTTGCCAAGGCCGAAGGATTCAAACAGCGCCCGCCGCCCGCCGTGGAGCGCCCAGGCTACGGCATCCCGCTGGTGCGGCTTCAGGTTGCGGTGGAGCTTGGCAGGATCCACATCGAATCCAGACACCGGCGCCACCTCAATCTTGGAGCGCAGAAATTCAAGGTAATCTGTCATACCGCCACCGCCTCCATCAGTACATCCGCCATCCCCTGCATGATGTACAGTGCCGGAGGAAGGGCGATTCCGTTTCCCCACATCTTGTACTCGCTGGAATCGGTATGTAGCTTGTTGTACCAGGTCAGCATCTGGTCTTTTGTGTAGTCCTTCTGCAGCTTACCGTTGATAGCGGCGTGGGTGTTGCGTACATTCAGCCAGAAACGGTATTCCTCGTCCGTGAAGTCCTCCTTGTGGTCAGGATGGCCCCAGTCATCCGGGAAGCCCTGCAATCGGGCACACTCGGTCGGAGTGAGGCGGCGGACGATGTACTGGACAGCGTTCTCTGGATAACTGACCAGATGTGGGTCTTTGTACTGCCTAGCAAACAGGGTAGGTGCAACCTCCTCCTGAGAATTGAAGAATCCGATGTCAGTGCAATACACCACAGCAGGACGGTCGATGGTATTCAGCGTGTAGCTTGTATCCTCTTTCCATCCTTTGCCGTTACATCCTGCGGTATCTGCTCTGTCTATACCATTTCCTTGCAGGCAGTATACGGGATGAGCCTCCAAAACCATCGGCACGTTTCCGCCACCAGTTCCCATTCTGCTTGTGAGTGTTTGAACTTTCCCGGAATCGTCAATGTCAACTCTGCTGTCAGAGGGATGGTTTTCGATGGAGTATGCCTTCTTAACGCAAACAGTTGGCTCAGTGCCGGAACATTGTGCGGCAAGTGTAGCAGCACATTCCTTTTGCCATCCGATTCTGCCAGCCATGCTCTGTCCAGCCTTGAAGCCAGCCGCTTCCAGCACACACGGGAGGTTTCCGTGCGTTTCCGCCCGGAGCGTTGGCGCTTTCCCATCAGTGCGAACCGTGATTTGCTGTCCGCCCTGGTCATCAAGTACCATGTTCGCGGGTTGGAATAGATACTGGTCGTTGTTGGTAGCCAGCGTGGCGGACTTGTCCTCCTGTATAAGAGCACCCTTACCACCACCCTCACACCCGGAGCGGATTTTCAGGGTGTATGCAACGGCGTGTTCGTGTCCAGCAGAAATCGTGAATTGCGGGTCTCCAGCTTCTCCTACACCGAATCCAGTTCCACGGCCTAACTGTTTGTGCCGGGTGGCAATCATGGTGTTGATTGGAATTGCTCCCTCGCAATCGTCTGCTCCAGTGCGATCCGTAGCATCTCCGGCAGTTCCTTGCCCCGCCGTTTTGAACGTCTCAAAATGCCCTCGCACGCCTTCGCGCTCAAACGATACTTTTCCGGCGCGTTGGCCTCTAAGATCGAGGACAAGGTAGATTCGACGGCGACGCTGGGGCACTCCCCAGTATTGAGCATCGTAAGTTCTGTAAGCAAGGCTCCATCCGTCACCGCAATAACTGTCGGCGTAGGGCCATCCGTTCTTTGGAACCGCAGGCATAACGGCTGACGGCTCGACGATTTTGATGAGTTCTTCGAGGACGGTTCGGAAGTCCTCTCCTCTGTTGCTGCTGAACGCTCCGGGGACGTTTTCCCAAAGAGCGAAAGTTGGGTATTCTCCATTGGTTGCTTCCCTCATTTCTCTGATGATGCGAACCGCCTCCATGAACAGTCCGCTCCGTGTAGTTTCTTCATCGCCGTTGGCTTCGTGCTTCAGTCCTGCTCTCTTTCCTGCCACGCTCAAGTCCTGACAGGGGCTTCCGAACGTGATGATGTCCACTGGTTCGATCTCTCCGCCATGGATGTCAGTCACGCTTCCAAGGTGCTTCATATCCGGGAATCGGCTGCGGGTCACAGCGATGGGATATGGCTCGACCTCTGCTGCCCAGACAGGCTCGATTCCGCACAGGCTTCCGGCAAGCGGAAAACCGCCGGAGCCGTCAAATAAACTTCCGAGTTTCATGTTTCCTCCTCGCACCAATGGTGCAGTCCTCAATGACACGGGAACTGGACAGAAGGGCGTCGGTTATGTATTCGTTCTCGAAGTCCTCCTTGGCCTCTTCTTCCGTCATGTAGCATCGTTCCGTTGCCGGGATATCATCTCCCGGGATACGGCCGTCATCTTCTTGTGGCTCTGCGATGGGAGCGGCATCCGCTTTTACTGGCGTAACCAGAACAGCCACAGCCATAATGACCCATGCAATGACGGCCAGAATGAGAATCAGCCTTGCAATGTTACGCTTCATCTGTGGCCCTCCTCATACGCCGCGGCGATTTCCTCCGGCGTGGCTATGTCGCTGGTGTGGAGCGCCGCGTACAGTTGGACACTGGGCGGCGTCCCGGTGATGTCGGCGCAAACCTTCACGGTCATGCCGAAAACCAGGACAAACGCCAGAATGATCATCACAAACAGCAGGTTCTCCGCACGGCGGAGGCGGCGCTGTTCGCGGGTCTGGTTCTTTTTCATGCTCTTACCCCCGAATCAGTTTCAGAAGTTCTTCGTCCTGAAAGTGGACGGCCCTGTCCAGTTTCCGCAGTTCGTCGATGTCCCACTTTACACGACCTCTGAAACGGCCGGAGATAACGCCTTCCTCCACGCCCATCTGCTCGCCAAGGTCTCTCTGAGAGCGCATCCCCTCTCTGGACATTGCCACCCGGATGATGCGGTTGCGGGTTTCAAGCAGTTTTGCGGGCCTGACAATATCTCTTGCTGACTTCATAACTCCTCCTTGCATTTCCGCCCCAATCCGCTGTATAATGCAGAAAAGGGCCTTTTCGTTGTGGTTGAGGTTCCTGTCCCCGTTCCTGTTCCAGCAGGAGCGGGGATTTTTTGTTTTCGTGCATATCGATGCTATTCATCTCCCAAGCAATGTGGTTCCTCGCAATGCCTTTGCCTCGCTTTTCTTGGCTTTTCCGTTGCTGGGCAGTACCAATCTGTACAATGCCTCGCCTTAGCCGTTCTGTTCATATCATCGCGTCGCCATCGCAACACTAAGCGGTGCGTTTCTATTCCTGCGCATATCGTGGACTTTCATTGCGCTTCTCTTCCGGTGCACTTCCTCTCCATGCCTTGCTATTCTTTTCCGTTGCTCAGCACTTCCATGCTTATCAAAGCGGCACCGTTGCTGTACTATGCGAGACTTATCGTAGCGTTTCCGTCGCATAGCAACGCAAATCCGGGCTTCTCCGCTGCAGGTCAAGTCTCCTCCCAGGTGAAGCGGCCACGGCCGGAGTTGCGCCACTGGCCGATGCCGGAGAACTTGCCGTAATCCAGCCACTCCCGGACAGCCTTCTCGTTGCCGTCGTTCAGCAGGGTGATGGAAAACTCGATCGTGGCGCCGGCGGGGATCTCTTCGGAAATTGCCAGAGACACCCGCTCACCCTGTGCCGTCTGGGCCCGGAGTGGACGCTGACACTCTCCGATTTCACCGTCAAAGAGGATGGGGATACAGCGGGGGAACGGGAAGATCAGCTTGTCGATTTCCTTCTTGTAAGCCTTGATCTTCTCGGATTCGGAGCCTTTGACCTTGCGGAGACCGCCGCAGGTGTCCTTGAAAAAGCCCTTGATTTGGTAGTCATACAGGAAGGGGGTTCCGTCATCCAGACGGGGGAATACGGTCATGCCGCGGTCTGCCACGGCGTCGGCTCCGATGGCGGCCACCTCGTCCTCAATGGTGGTTGCGTCCGGGGCCTTGCTGGCGATGAAATCCCGGTACACGTCGCCATTGGACGGGCAGGTGCCGAGGATGGGCTCGATAAATGTAAGCCTTACTTTTAACTCCTTCATTGGTACTCTCCCTTTCAGTTGTTCTTCATCAGCTCCGCCTCAGTGCATTTGAACATCCTGCACATTTTGCGGATATACTTGCTCTGCGGCTTGTTCACGCCGCGTTCCCAGTTACTGACGGCAGCCTGGTCGACATCCAGCTTCTTGGCAAGGTCGACCTGCAAAAGCCCCGCCTGTTCACGGTATGCCCTAATTGCCACTTTTCCACCTCCAAACCTCATAAAAATGAGTTTTCATATTGACAGCCTCCCGGAGAGGGCGATATAATGAGACTGCCAGGAATCATTAAAAAAGCCGCTCTCTGAGGGGTTGCTTTGTTGTACCCTTTTTCTGGGTACGCTTATATGATAACTCATTAAAATGGGTTAGTCAATGGATTACACCCATAAAAATGGGTTTCTGCGCAATGCACAAAAATGGGGTGTTGTGTTTGTTTAGATATGACAGACTTGACGAGCTGGTAAAACTAACAGGGAAAAAGAAAAACTATTTAAGTCAAAAAATGGGGCACTCTGGCCGGTATCTGAACGATGCGAAAAAGCAAAACACGGATATTAGAATCGAGGATGTAGAGATACTGGCAAGCGAGTTATCAACATCTGTTGCATATTTACGAGGCGAAACGGACGAAAAAATCCCGCCCCCAAAAGGGGACGGGACAAAGGAAATAGATGCTATTTTTGAGCAGTTAACTCCTTCCAGGCAAGCCAAATTGCTTGAACTGGCTCGTCTTTATTTAGACGATCAGCGCAGAAACGAAGAAACTTAATAAAATCATCGTCTGGCTCATCGTCAATATGTAGTTGCTCTTTAAGTGTTGGTTTCATACAATCCTCCGTTATTCTTTAGATACAATACTTCTTGACGGTAAAATCATATCACGGAAAAAGGCCGGAATGAATGTCGCAAAATATCACTTTTGAAAATCAAGCGCAAAAAAACAGAAGGGGTTTTTGTGAAAAATGTTGAAATGAGAAAAAGAATTGGAGGCCGTATTGAATCGGCCCGAAAGGTTCGGAGAATGACACAGGCCCAGCTGGCGGAGGAATTGACAAAAATCATCGGCCAGCCCGTTTCAGAGCGTACAATAGGAGAAATGGAACGCGGCAAACGGCCCGTTTCTGCGGAGTGTATTTGTGCGCTTTCGAAGGCTCTTGTAGTGCCGGTGTGCAATCTGCTTAATACAGAGAGTGGAAAAGACGCGGATGATGTGACCGTTGCGGATGCTTTCCGGGCGCTGCCGGAGGATCAGCGGGAGATCCTGCACTATGGATACAGCGGGGAATGGGACGGAGATCACAACGCCTGGACCTATTGGGCCGGAATGTACGCCGATATGCCTGCGGACGTTCGGGAAGATGCCGCCTATTACGTCCTGTGGCTCTGGAGGAAGTGCCGGGAAGAAGGAAAACTGCACGGTCTGCCGATTGATGACCAGTATGTTGAGAGAGAATGGGAAAAGATCTATAAAAAGAAAGCGGAAAAATAGCTGTAAAAATGCGAGGTGCGTATATGGGCCTGTTTGATTTATTCGATAAAAAAATAGATTCTGGAAGCGAATGGGCACAACTTATATACGGAGAAACAAAACCGGGGAAAATGCTTTCTCAAAAGATGGTTGAAGCAGATACAAAGCAAGCAATATCTTTTCGCCTACGGGCTATTCAGGATTGCGTGAAATTAGTAAATGAAACGACAACTCCAGAGGTGTTTTTCTCCAGATACGACACAATGATTGAGCATATGGAGTGGATGGCAAAGATTGAAAAATATTACCCATTTAAGCATCCATTCCCGTCTGAAAACCTTGAGAGAGTAAAACAGCAAAAGGTGGCGACCATAAATGATTTTATTGACAGAAGCCACCAGAAACTGATGCTATCCCTCTTGAAACTCAAAACAGAAAAAGGTAGGCGCAACAAAGTAACGGATTGGTACAACCTTATGACATTTTATTCCGATAAGATGGAAGATGAAAATGTCATGAGGTATTCGGAAATCTGGTCAAGGTATCAGCCGGAGACTTATCAGTAAGGAGCAGATTATTATAACTTTATAGAATGGAGTGACTGGTGTGGGCTTTCGCTTTCGAAAAAGCATTAACCTGGGAGGCGGATTTCGTATTAACTTGAGCAAATCCGGAGTTGGTTACAGTTACGGTGGAAAAGGGTTCCGTGTCACTAAGCGCGCCGACGGTAAAACGCAATCTACTGTGTCTATTCCTGGAACAGGCATTTCGTATACAGAAACAACCAGTAAAAAGAGATCAGCACATAGTGCAAATGCAGAAAATTTGAACTATTCCAATGGAGCGGACTATGCAGGACAGATGGGTGCTTACAGCGCCGCCGGAATCTCTGAGCCCGCCTTTATCGCCATTCTGGTGCTCGCACTGGCAATCTGCGCCGCTGGCCTGTTCGTCTTGCTGAAATTCTCCTGGTGGGGTTTGGCCATTTCAGGCGTCGGCCTCGTTATTTTTGCTATCCTGTACAACAAAGCATGAAAAAGGCATAAAAAGCGCCGCCCCCCGGTACTCGCAATACCAGGGGGCAGCTAAGAGGGCGATAGCTTTGACACCGCATATCGCCCTTTCATATTACACAAATATG
>CAMGIN010000030.1 GCA_946056135.1 uncultured bacterium
TTTAGCATTCAGCATTTTGCATTTTGCATTCGCTCTGCGCTAAACGATCATTTACACGACACTTTCTACCACAACCGAATTGTTACTCTTTGTTTTTGCGGTGCAATTGTACGCCATATTCGGTTTAAGATTTGATTAATAACCTTGTATTTCGACAGAAAATGGACTATACTTTGAGTAAAATACATTCTGTCGCAATAGAATGACATCGAAAGGAATTGCCATGAAAGAACAAAGTGTGAAGGAAGGAAGGCCGCAGCCGGTCAATTCCCGCCGCCGTCCGCACCAAAAGAGAAGGCCGCGTCCCTTTAAGGGGCCCTACCTGATGATTCTGGCTGTGCTGCTGGTGATCTCCGCATGCACGCTGATTTATGTGCACAGTGCCTTGAAAGACTACGAAGCCTCCCAGCCGGAAAATATCCTGGCCGCCCAGATAGCAAAGCTGCGCAAATCGAAAACCGGCAGTCAATTCGAGGATATCATTTCCCTGGATAACATGCGGAGCGAATGGAATGCCTCCGAGGAGGAGGTCGCCCAATTCAAAAAGGACTTCCTTGCCAGCAACGTCACCTTCCAGGAAGATCACAACGTGGTGGACCCCACGAAGAAGACCTTCAACGTGTTGAGCAACGGCTGCCAAGTGGCCAGCGCAACGCTGAACCATGAGGGGCAGGAAACCCGTCTGCTGATCTTTACACTGGATCGGTGGAGCGTGGAAAAAATCGAAGTCACCGGCTATGAATTTCATCTCACCGCCCCCGCCTCCGTGATTATCAAAAGCAACGGTGAAGTGCTGCAGGGCGCGATCACCGATGGGATGGCCACTTATGATGTCCGCAGCCTGACGCCCCTGAATGTGGAGATTTGCGACATTCTGGGCAACAGCGTCCCCTATGACCAGAAGAATCTCCCCACTTTTACGGATTATAAGGTCACCATCCCCGTAAGCTATACCATTTGCGGATTGGAGCCCGTATCCCTGGAAGCCGCCTCCCTGGAGCCCATCGAGGAGCTGAAATATGTGAAGGAATACTGTCCGGATGCGCCGGACGCTGCCACCTATATCCTGCGCCTCCTCTCTGACGAGCCGGACTTTACGATCCTGGACAGCGCCGGTAACGAAGTGGATTTTACCATAGAGGACAGGAAGGTCACCATCGTCAGTGATTTTGCCGGTCAGGATTCCCTGTCCCTCCCTGTGGATATCGATCCGCTGGCAGTGGCGAAGCTTTGGAGCCTGTTCATGACCCAGGATCTCACCGGCTCCAACAACGGCTACGGTCAGATAAGCCCCTACCTGATCAAGGGGTCCTATTTGCAGGACGTGGCGTGGAAATGGGCCACCGGTCAGGATATCACCTACACCAGCAACCACACCCTGAAAGACCCGCCTTTCCAGGTGGAAACCATATCCAATTATGTGGTTTACTCCGACAATTGCTTCTCCTGCGATATCCGGCTGGAAAAGACCCTGGTGCTGACCCGTACCGGAGAAGAAGTGAAAGATGTCATGAACTCCACATTTTACTTCGTAAAATACGATGATACGGATAACGGCAAAAACGATCCCCACTGGTTCCTTGCCGATTACCGTGAAATTCTCTAAGGAGGTGCGCTATGAGAGGAAAATATGAAGCGCCGCCTCAAAAGCACCGCCGCAGATCAGAGCAGCCGGCGCCCACGGCGAAACCCCATCCGCCCCGCCCCGTAAAATACCGCAAACCCACTCCAGGCGAATACCTGATGCGCTTTCTTGCCGTGGTGCTGACTGTGGTGGTGGTTTTCGCCTTCACCCTGCTGATGTCCATGAAGATGATCTGCGGCACCACTTCTCCCAGTGCCAAGCGTACGTTCGTCACCACGCTGCTGGAAACCGGGCAGCTGAAATTCCTGGTCTCCTGGTTTGTCCCCTCTGCAGAAGTTCAGGAAATCGTGGATGCCAACTCCATGGTGAAGCTCGACGAGGATGTGGACACCAATCTGATTTCTTTTGAACCCTATGCCGATAACGAACAGGATCCCGAAGCGAAGGATCTGGAGATAATCGAGCTTTCCGGCAGAACCTATACCGCCAAGCTGATTAAAGTCCGCGACCCCTCCCGCATCAGCCTGGCCACCATCTACCCCTGGCGGGATACCGGCGTTACCCTGGAGGAACTGGCTCAGCAGAGCGGCGCTCTCGCGGCCATCAATGGCGGCATCTACGACTCCACCAACAACACCGGCGGCCGTCCCTACGGCGTCATCGTGAGCAACGGTGAGATTCAGTACAACAAGCCAAACGAATTTCCGGGTCTGGTACTTGTGGGATTTGACAACGACAACATCCTGCAGATCATCGATGTAAACGGCATGACCCCCGACCAACTGGAAGCCCTGGTGAAGGAGAAAGGCATCCGGGACGCAGTCACCTTCCAGGAGGAAAGCAGCGACGCCAACAACCATTTTGTCCAGCTGATTATCAACGGGAATCCCCGGGGCATGAACGGCGCGGGCAGCGGCCTGAACCCCCGTACCGCCATCGGTCAGTGCGCTGACGGTTCCGTCCTCCTGCTGGTTACGGATGGCCGGGGCAAGAACGGTCATCTGGGAGCCTCCGCCGCCGACTTGATCGAGATCATGACCCAATACGGTGCGGTGAACGCCGCCAATCTGGACGGCGGCAGTTCCACCTGTATGTATTACGATGGGGAGTATCTGATGACCTCTGTCACATTCTACTATTCCAACAGTTCCTGGAAACTCCCCGCCGGATTTATCGTAAAGTAAGGTATCATCATCTACCGTGTGCGCAAGTGGTACCACCTTCCTTGGCCTCCACTCCAACGATTGGCATAGAACAATTTATGAAAGGGACGCCCATGCGCATGGACGTCCCTATTGTTTTATTCACTTTCTTGCCACCAGGAGAAATCTATGGATTCTCCCTTCCATACAGCCGTTCCGCTTTCCAACGGTTTTCCAATTCTTCTGTGTTTATATTGTTTTCCTCACGGGATGCCGGATTACCGTTTTCCACTTTTCCTTTGCAACCTTTCTGGCGTCGCTTAAGTAAATTTCATGGTGCAGCCGGATGTCCGAGAAGTCGTTCTCATAGCCGTTTGCTTCCAGGTACGCATCCATGAGAGCCACTGTGGCCGGTTCGTCATCGAACGCACCCAGGTGCATGATCTGGACGCATTCCCCCTCGTCAATGGTCAGATATTCGGCGGCGCTGCAATCCAGCTTTTTCTTCCGGGTTGCTTCTTTAACAGCCCAGTCAAAGTCCGCCTTGGTTACGAAATCCGGCATTCTGATAACGCTGATCCATTGGAAGGTGGACTTATCCGAAAAATCGATGCCATCCACACCCTCCTGCCACCAAAAGCCCTCCAGCGGCGGCACTACGAAATCAAAGTAACCGTCCATGCGGTGATCGCCCAGCTTGCTCATTTTGATGGTGTAAGCAATCGCATACAGCACCCCAACCGCCGCTTTGTAAGCGCCGCCCTCCTCGTTGGGATTGCCCTTGCCCCGAACCGCAATGTAATGCATGGGCGGCACCGTTACGATCTGAGGCTTGTTCTTTGGCAAATAGAATTCCTTGTACTCTTTCTTGAAATCAAACGCCATGGCGCTCACTCCTTTTTCAAAAATCTCCGAGTTTTAACATGGATGCCTTCCAATCTGTCGGTTTTGATCTCATTTGAGTCGTGCTGTAAATGATCGTTTATCGCACCAAAGCCTCTCCCTATGGGAGAGCCTTGGGTTACGCAGATAAACGATCATTTATACGAGCAACGGCGGTACGACTGAATAGATACCCTTTGCTTCATGATACTACAAAATGGGTGCAGCCGCAACCGGATGCATCCATTTCCCGCGAATTATTTGCAGCCAGTACCCGTAGGCACTGGCTGCAGGATTTTTCCATTACAGATTCGTTCCGTTTGCCGCAATAACCCCGGCGTACCATTTGGCGGAGTCCTTGGGGATCCGGGTGCCGTCCCGGTAGTCCACATAGATGATGCCAAATCGTTCGTCGTAGCCGTTGCTCCACTCAAAGTTGTCCAGGAAACTCCATTGCAGATACCCCTTCACCGGAGTACCCTCGTCAATGGCCTTGCCCAACTCCAGCAGGTAGCGGTGCAGGAAATCGATGCGCTCCCCATCGTGAACCTGCCCGTCCAGATATACCCGGTCGTTGCAGGACAGGCCGTTCTCTGTAATCATCACCGGGATGCCGTAGCGGCGGTAGATGTTCATGGGGCCGTAGTGCATGACCTCCGGGGTCACGTTCCACTTGCAGGCCGTCAGTGGGAAGCCGGGATGGAACTTGACCACCGCTCCGGTTTCATCCACCATGGTTCCCTGGTAGACATTGATGCCGATGAAGTCCGGGGCTTCCATCTTTTCCCAGTCTTCAGCGGGAATGGTGGCGGCGAATTTCTTCACCGGTGCCGGGGCAGAGTCGTCATATTGCTTTAGAATCAGGCTGTCCAGGAAGATGTTGAAGGTGAAGCTCCAGCCCTCGGACAGGTCAAAGCTTGCCCGGTAGGCAGCTTCCCGGTTTTCGGGCGTGTCCTTCTCCGGGTAGCACAGTCTGCCGCAGGGCACCGCACCCACGATTACATCCTCGCCGCACACCGCCTTGATCTGGCGGTAGGCCTCGCTGTGGGCCAGGCACAGGATATGGAACACCCGGGCAACCTTCTCTTCACTCAGCACCCAGCCGGGAGCATGGGCCCCGTTGCCGTAGCCCAGCTGGGCAACACACTGGGGCTCGTTCAGGGTCATGTACTTTTTGACCCTGCCCTTGAACCGCTCCGCAACGATCCTGGCATAGCGGCCGAAAGCATTCACAATGTCCCGGTTCAGCCAGCCGCCCTTGTCCTGCAAAGCAGCGGGCAGATCCCAGTGGTAAAGGGTAATCATGGGCTCGATGCCGTTGGCCAGCAGTTCTTCCACCAGATCGTCATAGAACTGCAGGCCCTTCTCGTTAACCTCGCCGTCGCCGTCGGGAATCACCCGGGCCCAGCTGATGGAGAAGCGGTAGGCCTGAATGTTGTGGGCCTTCATCAGGGCCACATCCTCCCGGAACCGATGGTAGCTGTCGCAGGCCACGTCGCCGGTGTCGCCCTTGATAACATGCTGCGATGTCAGGTCATGGCAGAATTCGTCCCAAATATTCGGGCCCTTGCCGTCGGCGTCCCAGCCGCCCTCGCACTGGTAGGAAGCACAGGCAACGCCCCAGATAAATTTTTCAGGAAAGCTCATAAAATCCTCCGTGTAATAAATGTGAGTTTGGAATTTGAAGTGTGGAGTGAGAGGGGAAGCGTTATTCGCTGATGGCATTGTATCCTTTTTGCATCATCAACGCAGCACAAAACTTTCAGCATCTTACTCCACACTCCAAACTCAACACCAACGCTTAGCCTTGATTCAGCTTATCCAGCAGTTCCTCCAGAACTTTCGGATCGATGCTGCCGCCGAAGCTCAACGCGCCCCGCAAGGGCATGTACTGCATCATGGCCATGTTCATTTCCTCGGTGATGGCGGACTGGGCCGCCTCGCTTTCCTCGTCCTTAATTGGGGTCAGGGTCTGGGAAATGGCATCCAGCATGGGCTTCAGGGCCTGCACCGCCTTGGGGTCCGCCATGATGTCCAGGAAAATGCTGTCCATGGTGTAGTGCTTGGGCAGCGCCACAGTGGAGTTCACGGTGACGGTGCCAGTCAGGTCGATGCAGCGGGAGGACTGGCCCACCTCGATGGTGAACTCGCCGGTCTCCACATGCCAGTCGTGAATCTGCTGGTTCCAGTAGGCGAAGGAGCGCTTATCCAGGGTGAAGGACACGTCCTTACTTTCGCCGGGCTCCAGAGCCACCTTTTCAAAGCCCTTCAGCTCCCGGATGGGCCGCAGCACAGTGCTCTCTTTATCGCCCACATACAGCTGCACCACAGTCTTGCCCGCCCGGTCGCCGGTGTTGGTTACGGTGACGGTGACGGTCAGGGTGTCCTTGTCGGTGATCTCGGATGCGCTCAAGCGCAGGTTGGAGTAATCAAAGGTGGTGTAGCTCAGGCCGTAGCCGAAGGGGAACAGCACGTCCATTTCCTTCTTGTCATAGTACCGGTAGCCCACGAAGACGCCCTCCCGGTAGTCGGCCTCGTTCCCTTCACCGCCGTAGAACAGGTAGGAGGGGTTGTCTGCCAGCTTTCTGGGGAAGGTCTCCGCCAGATGACCGGAGGGATTCACATCGCCGAACAGTACCTGCACAGTGGCAATGCCCACCGCCTGGCCGCCCAGGTACGCTTCCAGTACCGCGCCGACCTTGTCGATCCAGGGCATCTCCACAGGAGAGCCGTTGTGCAGCACCACCACAGTGTTGGGATTGACCGCGGCAACCGCCTCGATAAGCCGGTTCTGGCATTCAGGCATCCGCATATGGGTCCGGTCGTAACCCTCGGACTCATAGGAATCAGGCAGGCCCGCAAATACCACGGCAACCTTTGCCTTCTTGGCAGCTTCTACAGCTTCGGCGATCTGGGCATCTGTCGCGGTGTCCAGAGCCGCGCTGTAGCCTTGGGCATAGGTCACCTTCAGGCCCTCCGCCGCCTTCAGGGCGCTGGTGGTCTTGAAGCAGTTGATGTGGGAGCTGCCGCCGCCCTGGAACCGGGGCTTTGCCGCAAACTCACCGATGAAGGCCACGTCGTCCTCCTTGCTCAGAGGCAGCAGGCCGTTGTTTTTCAGCAGGACCATGCACTCAGAGGCGATCTTGGCGGACAGCAGGTGATCCGCTTCCTGATCCCAGGGCGTCTCAGGCTTGGCATTTTCCAAATACCGGTAGACAATGTTCAGAACCCGCTCACAGGCCAGATCTACCTTCGCTTCATCCAGCTTGCCAGCGCGCACCGCTTCCACGATCTTCCGGTCGTTGATGCCGCCGGAGGAGGGCATTTCCAGATCCAGTCCCGCCGCCACACCTGCCACCCGATCAGACACGGCGCCCCAGTCAGACATGACATAGCCCTCGAAGCCCCATTCCTTCCGCAGCACTTCTGTCAGCAGCCAGGGATTCTCGGAGGCATAGACCCCATTGATCCGGTTGTAGGAGCACATAACGGTCCAGGGCTGGGCCTTCTTCACGGAGGTTTCAAAGGCCGGGAAGTAAATCTCCCGCAGGGTCCGCTCGTCGGCGTTGGAGCTGGAGCTCATGCGCCGGTGCTCCTGGGAGTTGGCAGCAAAATGCTTGATGCTGGTGCCCACGTTACGGCTCTGGACGCCGTTGATATAGGCCGCAGACATCTCACCGGCGAGATACGGGTCCTCGGAAAAATACTCAAAGTTACGACCGCACAGAGGGGACCGCTTGATGTTCACCGCTGGGCCCAGCACGACGCTAAGCTCCTCGTGCTGGCAGCTGTCGCCGATGGCTTCGCCCATCTTGTGAATCAATTCCCGGTCAAAGGACGCGGCAGTGGCGCAGGCAGCAGGCATACACACGGCCCTGATGCTATCGTTGACCCCCAGGTGGTCGCCCTTCTGGTCCTGCTTGCGAAGACCGTGAGGGCCGTCGCTGACCATGGTGGCGGGTACGCCCAGCCGCTCCACAGGTTTGGTGTGCCAGAAGTCCAAACCGGAGCAAAGTCCGGCCTTTTCTTCCAAAGTCATCTGAGAAACAAGCGCTTTCACATCCATAAATGTTTCGCTCCTTCGATTTATTGATAGTTTCAGAGTGTGGAGTTTGAAGTGTGGAGTGTGGAATTGTCCGCAGACCCGTTCTGCTGCAAATGATCGTTTATCTGTGCAGCTAAAGGCTCTCCCTCTGGGAGAGCTGGCACGCTGAAGGCGTGACTGAGAGGGGATACAAGGCCCCTCTCCGACCCGGCGTTCCGCCGGGCCACCTCTCCCAAAGGGAGCGGCTTGGGGCGCTGCCGCGCCAGTGGAACCATCGAACGATAAACGATCATTTACCATAGCACTGCACCTGCGGTCGAGGGGCCCAAAGGATGTTCGTCTACCACCCAAAGTGCGTAACGCATTCGCCGCGGGCCTTGCCCGCTAAACGATCATTTACGCACAATCAACTCCAAACTTCTAACTCCACACTCCACACTGTATTACGCTTCTGCCTGCAGGTCCACGGTGCTCAAATCCCATTCCTCATGGATCTTCGGCACGTCACTGATCAGGCGCTTGGTGTAAGCGGCTTTGGGATTCAGGATCACTTCATCCGCCTTGCCGTACTCCACGAACTTGCCATGCTCCATGATGTACACGGTGTCGGAGATGTAGTAGGCCAGGCCGATGTCGTGGGTAATGAAGATAACCGTCATACCGATCTCATCCCGCAGCTGCAGCAGCATGTCCAGGATGGTGGCACGGGAGCAGGCGTCCACCATACTGGTGGGCTCGTCGGCAAGCAGGATCTTCGGCTTCAGCAGGAAGATACGGGCGATCATCAGCCGCTGCATCTGGCCGCCGGACAGCTCGAAGGGATATTTGTTGGTCAGCTCCGCGAACTTCAGGTTGACAAAGCTGCAGGCCTCCGTCATCATTTCGATTTTCTTGTCCATGGGCAGGTTTTTGCCGCCGCGCATGTTGATGCAGTCCAGGAGCACCGCGTCAATCTTATGGAAGGTGTTGAAAGAGGAAAAGGGATCCTGGAAAATAGCCTGGATGCCCTTCCAGTATTCTTTCTTCTTCTTACCGGTGGAGATGTCTCTCGGCTGACCCTGGAACAGAATCTCGCCCTCAGAGGGGTTCAGCAGGCCCAGCAGCATTTTGGACAGGGTCGTCTTGCCGGAGCCGGACTCGCCTACGATGGAGACGAATTCGCCCTCATGGAAGTCAAAGTCCACATGGTCCACAGCTACGGTTTTCTTGTCGCCCAGGCCGAACACCCGGGTGACACCCCGGCCGGACAAGCACAGGGGCTTGCCGGTGAAATCCTTTTCACTCATGGCTGTATACCTCCTTCAGCTGGTCCAGACCCATCAGGCAGCGGTACATACGTCCGTCATCAAAGGGCTTCTGGGGGGGCGCGGTATAGAAGCATTCGGGTTTGGCGTACTTGCAGCGCTCCGCAAACCGACAGCCCTTGGGAGGCCGCTTCAGGTTGGGCGGGGTGCCGGGGATGGCCGTAAGCTTGTTGCCCCGGGTGCCCTCCTCGGGAACCAGGATGGAGTTCATCAGGCCGTAAGAGTAGGGATGCATGGGGTCGAAGACCATTTCCTTGGCGGTGCCGCGCTCCACGATCTGGCCCGCGTACATGACCATGATATCATCGGTGACGTTGTACAGCAGGGGCAGCTCATGGGTAATGAACAGCATGGCCTTGATGTAACCCTTCTCCATCAGCTCGCGCATCATCTTGATAACCATTTTCTGGCTGGTGACATCCAGAGCGGAGGAAGGCTCGTCGGCGATCAGCACCTTGGGGTTCAGGATGGTGGACACGGCGATAACGGTCCGCTGCTTCATGCCGCCGGACAGCTCCACCGCGTGCTTGTCCAGGACTTCCTTGGGAAGACCCAGCTCGGCAAACCGCGCTTCGGCCCGCTCCCGGATCTCCTTTTTGTCGGCCTTGGGGTCATGGGCCCGGATCACGTCCTCCATGAAGCGGATAATCTTCTGGGTGGGGTTCAGGGCATTCATGGCCGCCTGGGGAATGTAGGCAATCTCGCTGCCCAGGATGGTTTTGCGCACGTCGTCCGGCTTCATACCGGAGATGTTTCGTCCGTCAATGATGATGTCGCCGCTGATGTAGTGCAGGGGCGGGAAGTAGTAGCCCATCATGGACAGGGCCAGGGTGGACTTGCCGCAGCCGGACTCACCGGCGATGCCCAGGGACTTGCCTTCCTCGATGGCGAAGCTGACGCCGTCCACCGCGTAGACATCCTCATGGAACCGGGTAACATATTTGGTTTTGAGGTCTCTGACCTCCAGCATAACGTTTCCCATAGCGTCCTCCTTAGTCTCTCAGGGTGGGGTTGAACACCTGATCCATGCCGGTATTCATCAGGTTCAGGGAGAACGAGATGAGGGTAATGGTCAGGATCACAGGGAAGTAAGCCCACCAGGAGCCGTTGGTATGTGCGGAATACAGCATGGCCCAGTTCATCATCAGGCCCAGAGTTGCGGTCTCGGTGGTCTTGGGGCCCAGGCCCAGCAAGCTCAGCTGTGCCTCGCTGAGGATACCGGTGGAGACCTGGAGGATGAAGGCCATGACCACATAGGAGGCGATGTAGGGCAGGATGTCGGTGAGCACGATCCGAATCATGCTGTGACCGGAGAGCTTGGACAGGTTGACGTGGTCACGGTTACGCAGGGAGATAACCTGGGAGCGCACACTACGGCAGGTCCAGGTCCAGCTGGTAAGACCGATCACCACAGCCACCACCGCGGCGCCTCGCTGTTCCTGACCGATGGAGTAGGAGATCAGGATCAGCAGCACGAAGCTGGGGATGACGGTGAACACGTTGGTGACGAACATGATGAAGTCGTCCGCGAAGCCGCCCAGGTAGCCGGACAGCAGTCCCAGGCTCAGGCCGATGAGGGTGGCCACGGTACCGGCGATCAGGCCGATGACGATGGAGGTGCCCGCAGCGGAGACCAGCTCCTTCAGCACGTCACGACCGAAGTTGTCGGTGCCAAGGGGCAGGTTCTTGACGTTTGCCACCTGGCTGACGTTGACGTAGTCGGTTTTGCTGATGGTGTCGGACTTGACCAGCGCGCCGGACTCCTCGTCGGGCTCCGCGAGGATGATCTCATCGGCGGCACGAATTTCCTGGAGGGAGTTGTTCAGGCGCTTGTAGTAGTTACGCTTTGCCATGGTCATGCCCTGGGGCTTGATGGAAGGGTCGTAGTTTGCGTTCCACAGGTCCAGAAGGGCGTCGGTGTCATCGATGTCCAGGTCGGACACGTCAATACCCATGGTGGTAAACCATTCCACCATGGCCACCCGGTCCTCAGCGCTCAGGGCCTTGGCAATTCGGTTGTCGTCGGCCTCAGACAGGCGCAGAGTCTGGGTGTCAGTCCTCACGGCATCATACAGCGAGACATAGGTGCCGGGCCGGGCAAAGGTGCCCACGCCGATCATTTCCAGGGGATCGCCGGGGTTGACCAGCGGGTAGATGAAAACGGTCAGCAGGATCGCCACAAAGATCACAAAGCCGGCCACGAATTTTCCGGAATGAAAGAGTTGACGCAGTGTATTTTTCATAGAGCGCTCCCCCCTTAGTCGAACTGGGCGGCCTTGACACGGGGGTCAATGAAGCCGTAGACGATATCCAGCAGGAAGGTAACCAGCAGAACCATAACCGTGATAATCAGGGTGGTAGCCGAAATCAGGGGATAGTCCGCAGCGGTAACGGCGCTGTACATGGTGCTGCCGAGGCCGGGATAGCTGAAGATGATCTCCGCCACCAGAGCGCCGCCGATCATGGTGCCGATGGACAGGGCCAGGCCGGTGATCTGGGGCAGCATGGCGTTGCGGAACACGTAGCCCACGATCTTGCTGTCCTTGATGCCCAGAAAGCGCGCGTACTTGACGTAGTCGGCGTTCAGCTCATAGATGGACATGGAGCGCATACCCACAGCCTGACCGCCGATGGACACCAGCACGATGGACCAGAAGGGCAGCTGGTAGTGGGAGATGACGGACTTGATAAAATTCCAGCTTAAATTGGGGATCATATCGAAGTTGTAGCCGCCGGCGATGGGGAACCACTTCAGGTTCACGCCGAAGACCACAAGCAAAATAACCGCCATACCGAAGGCGGGTACATTGCTCATAAACAAAGAAACGGGCATCAGCACCTTGTCCCAGCCCTTTCGCAGGTAGGCGGCCAAGGCGCCCAGGATGTTGCCCAGCAGCCAGCCGACGATGATGGCGGGCAGCTGCAGCGCAATGGTCCAGCCGATGGCGCTGCCGATGATGTCGCTGACCTTCCGGGGGTACTGGCTGAAGGAGGTGCCGAAGTCGCCCCGAATGGCATTCTTGCAGAAGAGCAGGAACTGCTGCCACATGGGCTTGTTGGTTCCGAATTCTTCCTCGTAGCGTTTGTAGATTTCCTGCACAGCGGAGGCATCGGTCATGCCGGAAGCCATTTTGCCGGTGATGGCGGCCACAGGGTCCGCGGGCATCAGCCGGGGCAGGAAGAAGTTGAGTATCACAGCGATGACGAATGTGATGAGGAACCAGATGATTTTTTTGCCAAAATATTTGCGGTAACCTTTCATGGATACCCTCCCCTCCTTTAATAACGAAGGGCCATGCTCCACGAGGGAGCATGGCCTCTTCCAGGTTAAATTAGCCTACAAGCTCCAGCTCGTACAGGGCGGCAATGCCGTAGCCGTCGGTGCAGTCAGCGGGAGGAATGTTGCGGCCGTCATCGCCGGAGGGGAAGTTGGTCCAAACGCTCTCATTGACAGCGTGGAACAGGGAAGGACGATACATCAGGGAGAAGCTAGGAACCTCAGTCAGGTAGATCTCAGTGAGCTTGGTGTACAGATCCTTCAGCTCGGCGCTATCGGTGGTCAGAGGAATCTGGTTGATCAGGGCGTCAGCCTCATCGTTGACGTACTGGCCCCAGTTGCCGGACCAGTTGTTCTCAGCGCCGACGTAAACCTTACCCATCATCTGGTTGACACGCTGCCAGGGGTTGGAGGGAGAAGCAGCGTCAGGAGACCACATGAAGATGGCGTACTCAGTCTGGCTGGGGCTGGTGAACACGGTCTGATAGATGGACCATTCGGGGTACAGGGTGGTGATTTCCACACCGATCTTCTCACCGGCGGCAGCCACGATTTCCATAGCAGCCTGCCAGTCAGACCAACCGTTGGGGCAAACGGCGTTCAGGGAGATCTTCTCGCCGTTCCAGTCACGCCAGCCGTCGCCGTCGCTGTCCACGATACCGGCAGCATCCAGCATAGCCTTGGCACCTTCGATGTCGTTGCCGGCCCACTGCAGGTCAGCCACGGCAGCGTGGTCATACAGAGCCTGCTCGCCGTCGGTGGGGTTCATCAGGGAGCGGGGCACATCGGAGAAGGAAGGAGACTGGTTGGTCATAGCGTTGGCGATGATGGAGTCATAGTCAACAGCCATGGCAATGGCTTTCCGCAGGGCGGGGTTCTCTGCCAGAACAGGGATGTTCATGTTGTACCAGGCGGTGGGCATGGTCAGGCAGACGCCGTAGGGGGCTTCTTCGTAGTAGGTGGAGATGGGCAGTCCGTCCTTCTCCCACAGGTTCTGGATGTTGCCGATGAACTGCTGGCAGACATCGACTTCACCGGCCTTCAGAGCGGTCTCACCGGCAGCGTTGTCGGCGTAGATGGTGTGGGCAATGTACTTGGGCACAGGCAGGGAGCCCCACATGGAAGCATCCTGGCCCCAGTAGTTGTCGTCACGGATCAGAACGACCTTCTGGTCGTCGGAGTAGTACTTGGTGTAGGGACCGGACCAGACAACGTCGTCACCGGCGTCGTTCAGGATGGCAACGGTGTCGCCGCCGCAGCGGTCAACCACAGTGTCGATCCAGGCGGCCTGGGCGATGGGAGTGCCGGTCAGGAAGTCCAGAACCTTCAGGGGGTTCACAGGAGCGCCTTCGTCGTTGAGGGCGGCGTTGATGGTGACCTTCTGGCCGTCGGCCTCGATGGAGGAGATGTAGGCGCCAAAGCCAGTGCCGGTGTTGTTGCCGACCTGGACGCCGATATCGAAGGTACGGACCACATCAGCGGCAGTGACGGGAGTGCCGTCAGACCACTTGGCAGCGTCCTTGATGGTCAGGGTCAGCTGAGTCATGTCGTCGCTCCAGGCGTAGTCGCCGTCCGCCAGCAGGGGCACCAGGGAGCCGTCCATGAAGTTATACATGTACAGGGTTTCGAACATCAGGGTGCGGTAGCCGCCGGAGTTGCCGGCAATGGCCATGGAGTTGTTCTGGTTGGTGCCGATGGGGCTCCAGGAGTTGACGGTACCCCACTGCTGACCAGCGAAGTATAATGTCTCGTTCCGGGGCAGCTCCACTGCGCCGGACTCAGCGGGAGCGGCGGGAGCCTCGGTAACGGCGGGGGCTTCCGTTTCCGCAGGGGCAGCGGCAGCCTTGGTCTCCGCGGGCTTGTCAGAGCCGGAGCAGCCGGCGAAGATACCGACGACCATCATAGCCGCCAGCAACAGCGCTAGGATCTTCTTCATTGATATTTTCCTCCTTTTAATTTTGTTAATGGCTCCTTGGAGCCAAGAACTACGATAGAAATTGAAAGTTGATAGTTGAAAGTTGAAAGTTAAGGAAATACCACTAACTGTCCACTTTCAACTTTCCACTTTCAACTTTGCCACGGTTTCCCCTTCCAGCAGCTTCCCCGGCACCACGATCCGGCCGGGGATGTAGCCTCTGCCCTCCTCCACGGCCTTCACCAGCTCCTCGGCGGCCAGCTCGCCCATGCGGTCGGCATCCTGCCTCAGAGTGGTCATTTTGGGGTGGAACATCTGGCTGACGTCGATGCCGTCGTAGCCCATGACGCTGATGTCTCCGGGAATGGACAGTCCACGGCGTTCGATCTCGTTCATGCCGCCGATATAGGAGATGTCGTCGGGATAGAGGATGCAGGAGGGGGGCTTGGGCAGCTCCAGGAGCTTGGCGGTGGCAACTCCGGCGGTCTGGGGATCCATGTAGATGGCAGGCACCAGATATTCCTCGGGCTGTTCGAGACCCAGCTCCCGGCAGGTGCGGCAGAAGCTGGCCACTCGGTGCCGGGTGACGGCGGTGTCCTCCCCGTGGACGAAGGCGATGCGCCGGTGTCCCATGCGGTAGGCGTAGGTCACCAGGTCCCGGACGCCGCCCACATTGTCGGACAGCACACTGCCGCAGTTGTCAAAAACGTAGTCCACGGTGACCACGGGAATGCCGCTGTTCACCAGATCAACGACGGCATGGTCGGTATAGTCCACGGAAGCGATGACGATGCCGTCGAAGTTGCGGTATCTGGCGTGCTCCGTATAGCTGAAATCCGCGCCGCCTACACGGTCGCTGATAAAGGAGATATCGTACCCCAGCTCCTCGGCGCGGTGCTTGAAGCCGTTGAGAATGTGAGAGAAGAAGCGGTGGGTCAGGCCCAAGTTGGCATCGTCCTCAAACAGGACGCCGAAATTGTAGGATCTGCTTGTCTTTAAGGATCTGGCCGCGGCATTGGGCAGGTAGCCCATTTCAGAAGCAGCCTTTCGGATCCGCTCCGCCGTCTCCGCACTGACATCTGCCGCACCGTTCAGCGCCTTGCTGACAGTGGCCACAGAAAAGCCGCAGGATTTTGCAATCATCTTAATGGTAACCACAGAAACCCTCCCAAATATCGTCAACTCCGGCGGCTGATTGTGGAGCTGATGGGCCGCAGCGGTTTTCGAAAACGTTTTATAGCCATATTATAGGCCCCTGAAAATAGTTTGTCAATAAAGAACATCTCATTTTTGTTATAAAATTATATTTTTGTAAAATATGCCAACAGTCATTTTAGAGAGGGGCAAAAATACAGGAGAAAACGAGAAAGAAACTGTTGACTTTGACGAAATCCTGGCATATAGTATGGTCATAGAAACCTATTTTTCGAAAACGTATTCGGAGGTATGCATATGAAACGCGATTCTCTCAACGGTCAGTGGACTCTGGAGGTTTCCGGCGGTGTTTTCCCCGCTGTTCCCGCCCAGGTTCCCGGCTCCGTGTATCACGATCTGCTCACTGCCGGTCTGATTCCGGATCCCTTCTACCGGGACAACGAAATGGAAGCGCTGAAGCTCATGGATCACGACTTCCTCTATTCCCGCTCCTTCGACATAGACCCGGCGCTGCTTTCCGGCGACGCGGTGCTTCTGCGCTGTGAAGGTTTGGACACCCTGGCCCAGGTCACTGTCAATGGCCAGACCGTGGGCCATGCCGACAACATGCACAGAACCTGGGAATTCGACGTCAAGGATGTTTTGCGTCCCGGCGAAAACAGCATTGCCGTCCTGTTCTCCTCCCCTACCCAATATATTAAGGAAGCCTACGCCCGGAATCCCGCCGACGGCTCCTCGGACGCCATGGTGGGCTTCCCCAGCCTGCGCAAAGCCCACTGCATGTTCGGCTGGGACTGGGGCCCCCGGCTGCCGGACGCGGGCATCTGGCGGGACATCTCTATTCTCTCTGTAGAGAAAGCCCGGATCCGGGATGTGTATGTGGAGCAAACCCACGAAAACGGCGCCGTCACCCTGACCGTCCATACCCACGTCACCCACCTGACCCAGGACGGGACGGAGGTCTCCGTCACCGTCACCGCTCCGGATGGAAAAGTATTCCAGGGAACCGGTGAAACCTGCAACATTTCTATTGAAGATCCCCTGCTCTGGTGGCCTGCGGGCTTCGGCGGGCAGCCACTGTACCAGGTCTGTGTCACCCTCAGTGCCGGGGACAAGGCGCTGGACGCGTGGAGCCGCCGGATCGGCCTTCGCACCATGACCGTCAACCGCCGCAAAGACCAGTGGGGCGAATCCTTCAGCCACTGCGTCAACGGCGTGGATATCTTCGCCATGGGCGCGGACTACATCCCGGAGGACAACCTCCTACCGAGAGTCAACCCGGAGCGTACCCGCCGTCTGCTGGAAGATGCCCGGGCCGCCAACATGAACTGCATCCGTGTCTGGGGCGGTGGCTACTACCCTGAGGATTACTTCTACGACATCTGTGATGAGCTGGGTCTGCTGGTATGGCAGGACTTCATGTTTGCCTGCGCCGTGTACAATCTGACGGAGGATTTTGAGGAGAACATCACCGCCGAATTCGTGGACAACATCCGCCGTCTGCGTCACCATCCTTCCCTGGCCCTGTGGTGCGGCAACAACGAAATGGAGCAGTTTGTCGCCGAAAACACCTGGGTCAGCCACCCTCGTCAGAAGGCTGACTATATTAAGATGTATGAGTACATTCTGCCCAAGGTCCTGAAAAAAGAGGATCCCCAGACCTTCTACTGGCCCGCCAGCCCCTCCAGCGGCGGCAGCTTTGACAACCCCCAGGATCCCACCCGGGGCGATGTCCACTATTGGATGGTCTGGCACGGCCTGAAGCCCTTCACGGACTACCGCAACCATACCTTCCGCTACGTCTCCGAGTTCGGCTTCCAATCCTTCCCCTGCCTGGAAACCATCGAATCCTTCACCGCTCCCGAGGACCGCAATGTCTTCTCCTACGTTATGGAGAAGCACCAGCGGAACGCCTCCGCCAATGGCCGCATCGTGTCGTATCTGTCCCAGATGTACCTGTACCCTGCCACCCTGGACGGCCTGGTCTACGCCTCCCAGCTGCTGCAGGCCCAGGCCATGCAGTACGGCGTGGAGCACTGGCGCCGCCACCGTGGCTGCTGCATGGGCGCGGTTGTCTGGCAGCTGAACGACTGCTGGCCGGTAGCCAGCTGGGCCAGCATCGACTACTATGGCCGCTGGAAGGCGCTGCACTATTACGAAAAGCGCTTCTTCGCCCCGGTGCTGATCTCCTGCCATGAAGAGGGCATTCTGTCCCAGAACACCAACGTCAACGCGGAACCCTTCCAGCTGAAAAAGTCCGCCCACCTGAACGTCAGCAACGAGACCATGCAGCCCTTCACCGGCACTGCCAGATGGAGCCTGCGCCGCCCCGACGCCTCCGTCATCGACGAAGGCAGCTTTGCCGTGAGTGTTCCCGCACTGAGCAGTGTATGGCTGCCGGAGCAGGACTTCTCGGATCAGGAGACCTACGGCTGCTACTACTCCTACGCACTGGAAGACATCAGCGGAAACACTGTGGGCTCTGGCAGCGTGCTGTTCTGCGCCCCGAAGCATTTCCGCTTCCAGAATCCTCACCTGACCGCCCGGCTCGAAGGGGACGAAGTGGTCATCACCGCCGATGCCTACGCCCGCTCCGTGGAAGTCCAGTGCGGCCCGGACGTGGTGCTGGAGGACAACTATTTCGACATGGACGCAGGAGAGCGCCGGGTCAGGATCGTTCGCGGCACCCCCGAATCCATCACCGCCCGCAGCGTCTACGACATTCGGTAACGCAGTGAGGAGTTTACGGTGCTGTAAATAATCGTTTACAGCAGCACCCACTGTAGGGGAGGGTCATTGACCCTCCCGCCGGCTG
>CAMGIN010000031.1 GCA_946056135.1 uncultured bacterium
TCATACTCTTTTCCAGCATCGACAACAGGAACGCTTCTATTTGAGCCTCCTGTTTTTTCTTCCGCTTCTTTTCATCCTCTTTTCTCTGGCTCATACTATTTTCACCGTAGTTCTAAAATGGATGGTGGGGATAATGATGCTGTCCGCTTCTTCCTTGCGTGCCAGATGGTCGTTATACATCTTGCAGGAAGTGGCCTGTAAAATCTCATAGGGTGTGTAGCCATCCAGATACATACTTGGATATGGGGCTGGAATGTGTCGCTACATCTGTTCTAACATTGTCATAACAAAACCTCCTAAATTTTCTACTATATTTGACTTTTTAGGGAGAAAAATTGATAGAATAAGCCCATTTAAGTCAAACATTTCCAATTCTAAATATAAAATATATTCAGCCGGAAATATTTGACTTAAATGGGGTTTGTATTGCTATTCATCAAGAAAACTGTCATTGATAGTCTCGATCAATTCTTCAATGTCTTTGAGATGGAATAGGTTTTCGGTAAATTGTGCCTTTTTATACGGATGCCCGCCGATGTGGTGTGTCATCTTAACATAGGCACTGTGGGTTCCTTCTTCGTCTTTACAATCAAAGTATATATGCCAGCCTTCCAAATATAATTCACGGCTGATTTCCTTATAATTCTTTATGCCGTTCTCCTTGGTAATGGCATAGTAGGTAAAATCACTTCGTGAAAAACTGATATACTCCAACCTCTCCAAGTATTTCAGCCATTTGGAAATGGTCTTGGATGATACTTTCGTGCCGTCCTCTTCCAAAATGGCCTCCATCTCTACATAAGGCATTTCCGCAAACCCTTCCACGCAGAAGAAATAGAAATAAAGGTTCCTGATAATCGTAAAATCTGCCTGTGGCGGAACACCCAATTTCGTTATAGCATATATCCTGAATGGGTCTGGAATGCTTTTGATGGTATAGATACGCCTCTCTCCCCATCCAGTAGAACAGAACTTAAAACCATACCCTTTTAGTTTGCGGTCAATGCCCTGCTTCTCCTTTGTCCCCAGTATTTCCCGCAATTCGGCAATGCTATAATCTCTAACTTCTAGCACAATAATTCCTCCATTTTTAAGTCAAACATTTCCTGTTCTATACTTTTATTATATTCATCTGGAAATGTTTGACTTAATTTTCCTTTCAAAATCAACTAACCTTCTTCTTGTAATTCACGACATGAGGAGGGGAAACAGGTAAAATTGTCAGTTTGTCATCCTTGAAGACAGGAGCGGTCTTATAGTCAGGAAACTGGGTTTCAAACCAATCCCGCACATACTTGTAGGGGCTGGCACAGACCTTAGACAGTGCCTTGACCGTTTCAAAGACTTCCAGAAGGTCTTCTGCGTTCTCATAGGCGTTGATATGGATTTCCATATTCTCATAGGTCTGGCGGGTAGTGGGGCGAGGAGACTTCTTCTCCCGACCTGATACGACGATCTCAGCCATTCCGGGGAAGTCCCGGCGGATGCCTTTCATAATTCTGTATTCCTTCGTTCCATACTTGCCAGCCAATTCCGCAAACTTGTAATTCATCACGACGGTATTCGTATTAAAGTAAATCTTATAGCCATTCTTGCCGGGCTTCATTTCATTCTGCTTACTCATAATTTGTATCTCCTTTCACTCTTGGCGTGTGGCTGATTAGTCGTCGCTGCCTGCGGTGCTGGAAGATGCCTTTTCAGCATCTTCCTTTGCCTTGCGCTCGGCATCCTCTTTCGCCTTGCGTTCTTCTTCCTTCTGGCGCATAAACGCCTCCATACTGTCGTAGCCCTCGAACCGCTTCTCAAACCAATCCAGAACAAACTGGTAGGGGCTGGTCTGAATCTTGGAACGGTTCTTGATGGTCTCGAACTCTGCCTTTACTGCTTTTCTAATGGCTTCATCTGCCAAAGTGTTGATGTATTCTTCCATATTCTCGTAGGTTCTGTTTCTGCGCTTCTTCTGGGTTTCGCTCTTTTTGATGGTCTTGGTAACCATCTGTGCTTTGGGGAACATTGCCTTGTATGCTCTCCACTCCTGGAACTCGTCGGTGCCGAAGATACAAGACTTCTTCTCAAATGCCTTGGTGACCTGTGCGTGAGTGTCGTCGATGTAGCGGATAGCCTTCTTCATAGTAGTGGTAGCCATAGTGATAATCTCCTTTAATATTAAGTATTTCTTTGAATTTGGGAGTTTTTTGTTTCCCTCTTTGTGCCTTTATTATATAAAACTTCTTAAATCACTGAGTTCCTTAAATGTGCCTTTACGAATTATCTAAAAAATTTTTTCGGGCTTTTACGGAAACTGGGCGATAACGAACTTATGAAAAAAGCGCCTCGCTGAAAAGCACTTGTGGGTGGCGGTTGCCGATTTTTCAGCGAGGCGTTTTCAATTTATCAAAAAGTTATCGAAAGTTATTAAAAGCAATCACTATAAGCCATTTTTAAGAAATTACATTCAAAATAGTTTGATTAGAGCCAGAAAAAATAATTTTTAGTATTCATAGGTTTCGGCATTGACGCACGCCTTGAATTTTGATATCATTTGAGTAAGCCAATAGACAGTAGTTGTCAAGGCTCATAAACAACGCAATAGATTTTCTCTCTTGGAAGCCCCCCAGCGGGCCGTCAGGCACGCAACGCCATCACCAAGGTTCTCTATCCCCAGGTGGCGAAAACCTTCGGCACCACCCCCAGCCGGGTGGAACGGGCCATCCGCCACGCCATTGAAGTCGCCTGGGACCGGGGCGACCTGGATACCCTCCAGCGGTTCTTCGGCTATACGGTTTCCAATACCAAGGGCAAGCCCACCAATTCGGAGTTTATCGCGCTTATCGCGGACAAGCTCCAATTGCAGCTCAAGGGGCAGAATGTGGCCCAATTCTGATTGGGGCGCAATGGATTTTCAGTTTTCCCTTTCGGCGGGCGAACCAATAAATAAATAATAACTGCTACAAAAAAGGTTTTTCATACCGATTACCTTTTTTCGTTGCACCAAGGAACACTTCTGATTTATTGGGTGGATTTTACCCCAATAAACAGGAGTGTTTTTTGATATGAAAAGAAAGGATTTTGACTGGCTTACCGATGAATTTATGCTTTATTGCCGCAGCGCCCAACTGAGGGCAAAGGCCTTGGGCAGCTGTGGGTAAGTCCTTCCCTTATTCGGGCGTTGACGTGCGTCAGAACTGATACTAGTTATCAGCGGCATCTCCGCTAAAAACGTAGTCCATGCGTTTTTTCGAATGAACAAAAAACGACTCTTTTTTCCTTGGGTATTCCTTTCCAAAGTACAAAACGCTCCTGACCATCCGACCCGGTCAGGAGCGTTCCAAATATGTATATCAGTTTCCGCAGGCGGTCAGGTAGGTGTCCCGCCGCAGCAGGGCAGCATGGCACTTTTCGCAGATGTAATCTTCCGCCAGCAGGCTTTCCACCACGCCCTCCGGCTCACCACAGCGGCTGCAGGCGTGAGTATTGGTGGCCTTTTTCTCAAAGACCCAGAAGCCCAGACTGGTGCCGGTAACGCTGAGCCAGCTATGCTTGTCCTCCATATGGCCCTGAACTCTGACGTAGTTATAGATGTTGGAGTCCCGAACCTGAACCGTTCCGTCTTCATTCATCTTTTCCACAACAATGTAGTGACCGGCCCGGGTCCAGTAACCCGGCGTCTGCACGGAAATCACCACATGGCCCTCCTGCAATGCCGCCTTGGCCACCTCCGGATTGTAGGTCTTTTCCTTCAGGAAAAAGCCCAGGCCGGAGGATTCCTTGTTAAACATGCTGCCGTCTGTTCCGTGGGGACCGCTGTATTGGCCGAAGAGCGCACACATCTGGGGCGGCGTCAGTTCATCGTCCGCCAGGTAGCTGGCCACCATGGCATAGGAGGTAATGCCGCAACCGTTGGTTCGAAGCAGATGACCGCCGTACCAGGTGTTGCCATAATCCTGCTGCAAATACAGCGGGACCTCCGGAAAGCGCTCATGGGCCACATCCGGGTACAGCACATCGCTGCCGGAAACAGTGCCTTCTGCCTGAGCCAGGGTGATGGCGGCATAGTCGATCCAGGCAGAATACTTCTCCCTGGCGGCGGTGATCAGCTCCGCCTGCTTCTGGGATTTCAGATCCTGTTCCGCTTCGGCGTACCAGATGCCGGTCCTGCCGGCGAAATACAGAATATGATAGCCGTAATCGGAGCGCAGAATCACCGTGTCCCCGCTCTGGCGGCTCTCGTCAAAGCACCATTCGTCCAAAGAACGCATCAGCTGGCCCCGCCGAAGCTGACGATAGGCACCGCCGTTGAGGCGGGAACCGGAATCATCATACTTGTTGGCAAGCTCACTGAAGGTCGCTTCCGAAGCGTTCCGGTTCGACTGCCAGGAGGAGAGCAAATCCTCCGCCCTTTCCCGGCAGGCCTCCCAGGCAGCCTCAGAACAGGTTACCTTGCCGTCTGCCGCCACGCTGATGCTTTCAACAGTGCCGTTGTCCCGGGTGATCTCCTCAGGGACAAGCAGAATGTGGCGGATGTCCACATAGCTGTCGCTGCTCCTGGTAATCCCCGCATCAGCATACTCTGCTTCCCGCTGCGCAAAATATGTCTCCACTTCCTCCTGGGTGGTCTCCAGATAGTAGCCCAGGGAGGTGAAATACATGTAGCCCCGGTTATACAGTTCCGTCACCGCCTCCAAGTCTGCCAGAGAGGCGCTGAACGCCTCCTGCGCCATAGCGGAAGCGTCGTCATATTCCTTCTCCTCTGCCACACGCTCCAGCATATCGGGAATGTCATCCAGGTACGCCTGGTGCAGGGTGTTGGGTTGGTAGCTTTTGCTGTAGCCATAGAGATACTTCAGAGCCGGAAGGTCCTCCGACAGGTACTTCGTATGGTTGTCCTGGCTGGGCTCGTAGGCCGCTTCCAGAGGCAGCCCTTCGTCCTGGCCCTGCAGCACCAGCGCCTGGGCAGAGCACCAGGTGTTCAGTGCCCGCTGCAGGAAATACTGCTGCCAGCTGGCAACGCTGTCGTCAATCTCACAGCTTTGCGTATCCAGCGGCTGGTCGAAGTCCGGAGCCGGTTCCTGCCCCGCCTGCCGGTAGGCGGCAACCTCCGCCCAGTAGCAGACCTGAAGCTGCCCATTGGTCAGTTGGGCGTCCCCAATCGCGGCGACCACGGTGTCAGATGACGGCTGACCGGTGTAGCTGCCTTTGCAGGTAACGTCATCAGGGTTCCCATCCGGAGGAACGGTAGCCGGAACGACAGTCTCCGTAGTTTCCGTGGTATCGATAATCGCGGCAGTTTCCCGCACCGTCTCTGTTTCGGCAGGAGCTTTTCCGCAGCCGGACAGAATACCAAGCAGCAGCCCCGCCGTCAGCAGAAGCCCGGCGAATTGCAATTTCTTCATACAAGATCCTCTTTCTTTTAGAATGTCACCAATTGCTTGCCATTTTACCATAATCTGGGCAGCATTGCAAGTATGGATTCCGGAAGAAACGGCAATTGCAATTTCCTGTCTTGCATTTCCCGGCGCTATGGGATATAATAACCCCAGAATATTCCAAACTTGAGGAGGAAACCCATGGAAAATGAAAATATGGTTCCCGAGGAAGAAAGCAGCATTCTGACTCTGACCGACGAAAACGGCGTGGATGTGGATTTTGAATATCTGGACTGCCTGGAATACCAGGGGACGGAGTACCTGGTGCTGATGCCTGTAGAGGAGGA
The DNA here is from genome assembly GCA_946056135.1 of uncultured bacterium. Taxonomy (GTDB): domain Bacteria; phylum Bacillota; class Clostridia; order Oscillospirales; family Oscillospiraceae; genus Faecousia. The sequence goes on from CAMGIN010000031.1 coordinate 5,714, forward strand.
ATCCACCCAGATCGTCATTCTGGAGGTGGAGCCCGTGGACGAGGAAAACGAGAATTATCTGGCCGTGGAGGACGAGGAGATTCTGGATGCCGTCTACGGTCTGTTCAAGGAAAAGTACAAGGACGTGCTGACCTTCGAGGATTGACCGTGCAAAGGACTTCGGAGCGGTTCCGAAGTCCTTTTTTCTCCCCTGTTATACACAAAATGTCGGTTTTTTTCATATTCTGTAGAATGAATTTCATAAGGAGGTAATTGCTGTGACCCCCATTGAGCAGCAGATTGAAGGAATTGTGGACAGCATTTTGCTGGACTATCAGAACCAGCGGGACATTGACAAGCTGGATCCGTTTCAGCAGCCGGATAAGGCCGTGGTTATCGACATGATCCAAAAGCTCCTGCGCATTGTTTACCCCGGCTTCTCCCGGGACCGTTCCTACCGCATGTACAACGCCAAGCACAACCTGTCCATGCTCATCGAGGATGTAATGTATAATCTGAATAAGCAAATCGCCATCGTCCTGCGCAGCACCATGCCGGCGGAGCAGGCCCAGGAAAAGGCCCAAGAGCTGAGTGTGGAATTCTTCCGGGCCATTCCCGGTGTCCGTGCCATTGCTCAAACCGACGCGGAGGCCTTTTACGAGGGCGACCCGGCTGCCTTCAGCATTGACGAAATCATCTTCTGCTATCCCGGCCTGTTCGCGGTCACTGTCTACCGGCTGGCCCATGTGCTGTATCAACTGGGAGTCCCCCTGCTGCCCCGGATCATGACGGAACATGCCCACAGTGTCACCGGTATCGATATCAACCCCGGCGCCACCATCGGCAAGTACTTCTTCATTGACCATGGCACCGGCATCGTGGTAGGCGAGACCACGGTCATCGGGGACCATGTGAAGATCTACCAGGGCGTGACTCTGGGCGCTCTGACCACCCGGGGCGGACAGACCCTGCGGGGCAGGAAGCGCCATCCCACCATTGAGGACAATGTGACCATTTACGCCGGTGCGTCCATTCTGGGCGGCGGCACAGTCATCGGCCGGGACAGCGTCATCGGCTCCAACGTGTTCATCACCCACTCCATTCCCGCCTGCACCACCGTCAGCGTGAAAAGCCAGGAGCTGCAGTTCAAGCCCCGGAACTGTGGGGGCAACTGCGAGAAATGCGACAAGCCCGAACCGTTCTGGGAAGATCAGAAGGAATCCGAAAAGGAAACGCGCTAGTCCCATTCGTTACAAAAAATCGCATCGTAAAAGCGGCCTTGGGAGTTTTCCCAAAGCCGCTTTTCTTGTATTCAATCAATCATCCAGCCTGCGGATATCCGCGCCCAGCGCTGTGAGCTTGCGGATCAGGTGTTCATAGCCCCGCTCGATGAAGTGGATTTGCTCCACATAGGTGGTTCCCTGGGCTGCGAGACCCGCAATGACCAGCGCAGCTCCTGCCCGCAGGTCGTGGGCGCAGACAGTCGAACCGTTCAGCCGCTCCACGCCGGTGACCGTGGCAGTCTTCCCATTGATCCGAATTTTGGCTCCCATGCTCTCCAGCTCCGTACAGTAGCCAAAGAAGCGGGTCTCGTAAACGCTTTCCGTCAGACGGCTGACACCGCCCGCCAAGGCCATGCACACGCAGACCTGCGCCTGCATATCCGTGGGGAAGCCGGGATAGGGCCGGGTCTTCACCGTAGTCTGGCGGAGCTTCCCGGTGCGGATGATGCGGATGGCATCGTCATAATTGATGATCTTCGCGCCCATTTCCTGGAGCTTGGTGGTGATGCACTCCATATGCTTGGGAATCACGTTCTGCACCAGCACATTGCCTCCGGCTGCCGTAACCGCTGCCATATAAGTACCGGCCTCGATCTGGTCCGGGATGATGGCATAGGTGCCGCCCCGCAGGGAATTGACCCCCCGGATCTTCACCGTGTCGGTACCCGCGCCGGTGATCCGGGCGCCCATGGTATTCAGGAAGTTGGCAAGATCCACAATGTGGGGCTCCTTCGCCGCATTCTCGATGATGGTCTGGCCGGGGATCAGGGTGGCTGCCAGCATGATGTTCACCGTAGCGCCTACGGAAGCCATATCCAGACTGATGCGGCCGCCCCGCAGGCCTTCCTCGCCGGGTGTCAGGGCCACATAATCCTCTGTCTCGTCCACATCGGCGCCCAACCCCAGGAACCCCTTGATATGCTGGTCGATGGGACGGGACGCAAAATTGCAGCCCCCGGGCAGCGCCACATGGGCCTTGCCAAAACGGCCCAGCAGTGCGCCCATCAGATAATAGCTGGCGCGCATTTTCCGCACCAGCTCCGCATCCGGTTCGGTGCACTGGACCTGGGAGCAATCGATCTCCACCACATTGGGTTCAGGGGAAACGATCTTCGCGCCCATACGGTCCAGGATACTCATCAGGATCCGGACATCGGAAATATTGGGTACATTTTCGATCCGGCATTTCCCGCTGACCAGCAATGCCGCAGGCAGGATCGCCACGGCTGCGTTCTTCGCGCCGCTGATGGTGACGGTCCCGTTTAAGGGTTTGCCGCCGTTGATTTCATATCTGGCCAAGGAATATCCTCTCCTTGTGATAGATTAACGAATAGTTTCCTCGCACATAGGTCTGATTATTGTACCACACAAAACAGTTTCTGTAAAGTCCAATTTCCCGGAACCAATTTGAGGAGTAGTGCCGAATGCAAAAATGATGGTATCCCCTTCGGGGAGAATGAAAAAGAGGAGCGGTTATTGCCCTGACCCGCCCGGTCCTGCCGTAAATGATCGTTTAGCGTAGCAATGTTCGATGGGTTCTGCTGAAATGCGATGCGTATCAAAGGCTTCGCACTTATCGTAGGGGGCGGCATCCTTGACGCCCCTTTTGCATGCAATACCGTCACAAGGGGCGTCAGGGATGCCGCCCCCTACGAACATTAAACGATCCTTTACACGAAAGTCTATCCGTCACGGAACAGTTCCTTTTTTTCAATCATTTCCGAAGGAAATACCGCAACTTCACACTCCTAACTCCACACTCCACACTTTTTTTGCATTCCGCATTACCTCCGCAGCCCCTTGGGGTAGTGGTTTTTCAGCACACCTCCATCGCCCTTGCCCCAGCCAATCGAGTAGTCCCCAGCGCAGACCAGGCACCAGCCCTTCTGGTTTGATGGCACTACATCCCCGTGAAGATACGCCTTCATCTCCAGGGAATCCGGCCCGAAGCGCTGGACGCGTCCGCACTCCTTCAGCCACAGAGCCAGGGCGTGGGCGGGCTCAAAGCGGTCCTTCTTCACGATGCCAAGCTCCAGACCCGGCCGTAAAACCTTCAGCCGGTGAATTTCCGGCAGCTCCTCCGGCGCCCAGAACAACCCGGAACCAAAGGAGATTGCTTTGCCCTCCGGCAGGGAAATTCCCAGTTCCTTCCGGAAAGCCAGCCACTGCTTCGGCAGCTTCTCTCCAGCGGCAGCAGGGACATCCCGGGTTTCGCCCTCGTTTTTTCGCAGAACAGCGGCAAAATGCCCCTCCCCCAGCAGCTTGTGGGGCCACATCCGGAAACTGCCGTTCTCCCCCGGCTCGAACCAGGGCGCTTCCACCGTTTCCGGCTCGAATTCCGTGTGGGCCGCCAGAAAGGCCGCCACCGCTCCCTCGTCCTCCTCCGGGGCGAAGGTGCAGGTGGAGTACACCAGCCGTCCCCCCGGGCGCACCAGCCGGGCGGCGGAGTGCAGGATCTGCCCCTGCCGCTGGGCGCACATCTGTACCGTCTCCGGACTCCAGTCTGCAACGGCAGCCTCCTCCTTGCGGAACATCCCCTCACCGGAGCAGGGAGCGTCCACCAGCACCCGGTCAAAGAAGCCCTCAAACCGCTGGGCCAGAGTCTCTGGGTGCTCGTTGGTCACCAGGGCATTGGGCACCGCCATCCGTTCTATGTTCCGGGCAAGAATTTTGGCCCGTTTGGGGTTGATCTCGTTGCACAGCAGGAAGCCCTGTCCGCCCATACGCCCGGCGATCTGGGTGGTCTTTCCGCCAGGAGCCGCGCAGAGGTCGCAGATCCGTTCCCCAGGCTGCGGGTCCAGCAGTGCCACCGGAGCCATGGCACTGGCCTCCTGTAGATAATATACGCCCGCTTCATGGTAAACGTGCAGTCCGGGCCGGGAATCCGGGTCATAATAATACCCCCACCACTCCCAGGGAACGCGTTCCTCCACAAAGGGCAGCTGGGGCTGCGTCCCCTTCAGCGGATTAAACCGCAGCGCCACCGCCCTGGGCCGCTCCAGGCTTTTCAAAAAGGCCTCATATTCGTCCCCCAGTTGGGTCTGCATCCGCACCAAAAACGCCTCCGGCAGCATAGCATTGCCTCCTTGTCTGTCTTTTGCCGTCATTGTAGCATATCGGAAGCAGTTTTTCCACCGCAATCACAGTGCGGAGAAAAAATCCTTTTCCCGCTCTCGCCGCATAAATGCGTAAAAGCCGCTGTACAACCTGCACAGCGGCTTTTGAATCATATCAGAATTTCGTATTGTCGTTTTTGGCGTTGAATCCGCCCTCGAAGCCGATGATCAATCCGCCCACCTCGGCATAGTAGCTGCACAGGGCGGTGGTTGGCTCCAGAAGGAACTTCGTGTGCGGGAACTCCTCGAAGATGGCATTGCGCAGGGCGTAGGCCGCCTCCTCCGCAAAGCAGTGGGCCACCCGCAGCACCGCACCGTCGAAGAAGCCCCGTTCCTTGATCATATCCACCAGCGCCTGGGTCGCCTTCTTGGGGCCCCGGGGCTTGTGGACCGGGGTGATCTCGCCGCCCTCCGCGTCGCCTGCCACCCGGATTCCCAGCATTCCCGCCAGTTTGGCCACCGCCGGATTGACCCGGCCGTTGCGGGCCAGATTGTTCATGGATTCCAGACAGAACAGGGTGTGCAGATGGTTGTGGTAATCCAGTACCTTCGCCTTGGTGGTCTCGAAGTCATCGCCCTCGGCCTCACACTGGCGGATCTTGTCCACCACCATCATCATCTCCGGTCCGGTAGCCAGAGAGTCGAAAATAAACGCCTTCCTGCCAGGATGCTCTTCCATATAAGCCTCAGCAGCCTGCTTGGCGGCGTTGTAGCTGCCGGACAGGTGCTTGCTGATGGTGACGCCAAAGACACAGGCCGCATCGCCAAAGGCCTCCACCCATTCTCCCACATTGGGACAGGAAGAGCCGGATTTTCCCTTATGGTGCTTCAGGTCCTCGACCATCTGCGCCACATTCAGGCTGGTATTATCCACATACTCTTTTTCCGCAACGATCTTCAGGGGCACTGAGGTATAGTTCTCCCCCGGCATCACCAACACATTGGAAGAAGAGTCCGTAACGATTCTATAATTCATGACAATCCCTCATCAATTCTCTATTCATCGGGTTTTCAATAGCCGATTATATTGTATCAGCATCTTTGCAGGATGTCAAGGAAATCTTAAGATAAGTTTTCCCCGTTGACATCTTCGGTTTTTTTCGGTATAATCATCCGTGGTGATCATGATGAAACAAGAAAACAGCCAGAACTTTGTCGCGTCCATTCAGGACTTCCGGCTTCCCCGCTATCAGGAGATTCCCAACGTAGGACTGTACCTGGAGCAGGCAACCAAGTATATCTGCAGCTATCTGTCCCCTTTGGAAGAATTCGCCCTGACCTCCTCCATGATCAGCAACTATGTCAAGAAGGGGATCATCAGCAACCCTGTCAAGAAGCAATACAGCCGGGATCAGATCGCGTATCTGTTCTTCATTGCCGTGGGCAAGAGTGTTCTGTCCCTGGACGCCCTGGCCAGCTTTATCCGGCTTCAGCAGCGTACCTATCCGCTGCAGAAGGCCTATGACTATTTCTGCGAGGAATTTGAAAACGTATTGCAGTTCACCTTTGAAATCAAGGACGTGATCGAGATCCGGGGCGAGGACACCTCCTATGAGAAGCGGCTGCTGTACACCTGCATCGCGGCGGCAGTGCAGAAGGTATATCTGGAGAAATGCCTGGAAGCCATCGCCGGCAGTGAGGAAAATGAAACACAAAGAAAGACATAATAACATATGAGATATAAGATAACCAGGAAGCGGAATATCTTATATCTCATATTTTTATTTCCGGCTGAGGGCCTTTGATTTTTCCTTCGCGTATCATTGACTTTTTCGTCTGTTTGTGAAATAATAGGTAGGTTAAACAAAAGAAACAAGAGAGGATTTTATCTATGATGCAATCCAGAACACATAATTGCGGCGAGCTTCGGCTTTGCGACGCGGGCAAGACCGTGACCATTGTCGGCTGGCTGGAAAATGTCCGGGAGGTAGGCGCGAATTTTGCTTTCTGCGTCCTGCGGGACTACTATGGCACCACGCAGGTGGTCATTGAGACCGAGGAAATGATGCGCCTGATTAAGCCCATCAACAAAGAGTCTACCCTGTCCGTCACCGGTGTGGTCCGGGAGCGGGAGAGCAAAAACCCAAAGCAGCCCACCGGTGAGATCGAAGTGGTCCCCGAGAAGATTGAGGTGCTGGGCAAGTGCGTCCACAACCAGCTACCCTTTGAAATCAACAAGAGCAAGGACGCGGACGAGAACACCCGTCTGAAGTACCGCTTCCTGGATCTGCGGAACCCCGCCGTCAAGAGCAATATCGTGCTGCGCTGCCAGGTGGTGGCGGAGCTGCGGCGGCTGATGACCGAGAAGGGCTTCCTGGAGATCACCACCCCCATCCTCACCGCCTCCTCCCCCGAGGGCGCCCGGGACTACCTGGTTCCCGCCCGGAACCATCCCGGCAAGTTCTACGCCCTGCCCCAGGCTCCCCAGCAGTTCAAGCAGCTGCTGATGACCTCCGGCTTTGACCGCTATTTCCAGATCGCCCCCTGCTTCCGGGACGAGGACGCCCGGGCCGACCGGACCCCCGGCGAATTCTACCAGCTGGACATGGAGATGGCTTTCGCCGCCCAGGAGGATGTGCTGTCCACCCTGGAGGACGTGCTGGTGCCGGTATTTGAAAAGTACGGCAAATATAAGCGGGTGTCTCAGGCCCCCTTCCGCCACATTCCCTTCAACGAGGCCATGGAGCGTTACGGCTCCGACAAGCCGGACCTGCGTATCGACCTGGAGATTCAGGACATTTCCGCCCAGGTCCAGGGCTGTGGTTTCGGCCCCTTCGAAGGCGCTACTGTCAAGGCCGTCGCAGTAGACAACTTCACCCAGGCCAGAAAGTGGATCGATAAGCTCCTGGCCGACGTGGAAGTCCAGACCGGGAACAAGGCCTGCTGGGTCAAGGTAGACGAAAACGGCAACCTCACCGGCGGCGTTTCCAAGTTCCTGACCGACTGCAAGGACGCCCTGACGGAAAAGCTGAATCTGAAGCCCGGCAGTTTCATCTGCATGGCCGCCGGAAAGAAGGCTGCCGCTCAGAAGACCGCCGGCGTCATCCGCACCCTGCTGGGCCGCCGGATTCCCGGCCACTTCGACGAGGAGCAGTACGCCCTGTGCTGGATCGTAGACTTCCCCATGTACGAAATCGGCGAGGAGTCCGGCCAGCTGGAATTCTGCCACAACCCCTTCTCCATGCCCCAGGGCGGCCTGAAGGCCCTGGAGGAGGCCGAGGGCGACACCGAGAAGCTGCTGGCCATCAACGCCAACCAGTACGACCTGGTGTGCAACGGCTACGAGTCCGCCTCCGGCGCGGTCCGGAACCACGACCCCGAGATCATGGTCAAGGCCTTCGAAATGGTAGGCTTGGGTGAGGACGACGTGAAAGCCAAGTTCCCCGCCATGTACAACGCCTTCACCTACGGCGCGCCCCCCCACGCAGGCGCGGCTCCCGGCGTGGACCGTCTGATCATGCTGCTGACCGGCGAGGAGAGCATCCGGGAGGTCATCACCTTCCCCATGAACAAGAACGCCCAGGACCTAATGATGGGCGCTCCCACCACCGTGGACAAGAGCCAGCTGGATACCGTCCACATTGCCCTGATCGAAGAATAATTCCCAACACCCCGCCGCTTCCAAACGGCGGGGTGTTCCAATATTCAGGCTGATTTTGCCGGTAAATGATCGTTTACTCTTCGTAGGGGGCGGCATCCTTGACGCCCCTTGTGACAGTACTGCATGCAAAAGGGGCGTCAAGGATGCCGCCCCCTACGCTAAGTGCGCAAGCCTTTGATGCGCATCGCATTTCGGCAGATTGCCGCGATAAACGATCATTTACCGATTTCCCAGCGTAAACCGATGGTTCTGAGAAAAACGCACAAATTCCTGACTGCTTCCCCGGGAAACTTGCGCCGCATTTTGTGTGAATTTCCAAAAAAACAAAAAATTTTTCAGAAAGCGCAACCAAACTCCATTTTTAACGAGATAGATAAGTAGGGAGGAGGCTCACCCAAATGGAGGACGCACAAATCGTCTGCCTGTACTGGGACCGCGACGAGACCGCGATCCGGGAGACGGAGACCAAATATGACCGCTACCTGACCAAAATTGCCTACAATATTTTATACGATATGGAGGACAGCCGGGAAAGCGTCAACGATACATACTTGGCGGCCTGGAACTCCATGCCGCCCCACAAGCCCAGCGTTTTGTCGGCCTATCTTGCCAAGCTGACCCGCCGCATTTCCATCGACTGCTTTCGCTGCCGCACCCGAGACAAGCGGCTGCCCTCGGAGTACGCCGTCTCCCTGACGGAGCTGGAGGACTGCCTTTCCGGCGGCGACACCACGGAGGAGGCGGTGAACGTCAAGCTCCTGGCGGATGCCATCGGCATTTACCTGCGGTTGCTGCCGGAGAACGCCCGAACCGCTTTTATCGGGCGCTACTACTTTCTCGATCCCCTGAAGGAGGTCGCTGCCTACTGCGGCATGAGCGAGAGTAAGGCCAAGTCTCTGCTGTACCGAACCCGTCTGGGGCTGAAGGAGTATCTAAAAAAGGAGGGGTATCTATGACCGCGGAGACCCTGCACGACGCTCTGACCCTGCTGCCCGCCGATCTGATCGCGGAGGCGGACAGAAAGCGCAATCGAAAAACCGTCCGAGTCCACTGGCAGCGCTGGGCCGCCATGGCCGCCTGCCTGGCGGTGATTCTAAGCTTCGGACTGCTGCTGCGAAGCAGACTCCTTTACGGAGGCGCCAAATCCGCCTCTGCGGAGATGTCCCTTCAGGCAGCAGCGGACAACTGCGCGCCGGAGGAAGCGGCAACAGCGGAAGCGCCCGCCGCTGGAGCCCCAACCGCCGCACCTCCGCTCCAGGACAGTGCTGTCGCTACCATGGGGTCCGGCCAGGGCATCCGGTATGTAAACACGCCGGACAATCTCTACACCACCGGCTGTAGGGTCCACGGGCCCGAGGTTACTCTGATTGCTTCCCGGGAGGCACTGGACGCTTACCTGGACAATTGGGACCTGGACTATTATCTGGACGAGCTGAGGACCGAATGTCAAGACTATGACGATGTCTGGTTTGCAGATCACGACCTGGTGCTGATTCCAATCTATCCCGTTTCCGCAGACGGCAGCGTCACAGTCACTGAAGTCACCGAAACCGAGAATGCTCTGGAAGTCCACATCGCCGCTTCCCAGCCCGATACGGATGCCGAATGCACAACCTGGCACATCCTGCTGGAAGCCGAAAAGGGCCGGATTGCCAGCGCCGACGCCGTAACGCTGATCCGCGAATAACAAACCGGCTTCCGCAAAAGAAGGAGATTCCGTTATGAAAAAGAATCATCTTTATATTGCCGTTCTGGCGATCATGTTCTGCGTCTCCCTGGTGATGGCCCTGAATCCGGGACTTACCCTGTCAGCCGGGCGCTGCCTCCGATCCCATGCCGGAGACTGCTTCCTGGTCCTGGACGAGACTCCGGTGGCTCTGTACAGCCGCAGCGGCGACCCGGACTTCTTCGACGGTCTGGACACGGGAGATCCGGTTTTCGTGATCCACGACGGCATTCAGGAGACCTTCCCCGCCCAGACCCAGGCCTACCTCTGCCTGCGCCTGGGCTCCGGCAATCCGCAGGATATCCCCCAGGATGTTCTGAACGGGCTGACGAAGGCGTTGGAATAACCCCTACTGAAAAAGAAAGTTTTCAAATGTTGTTTAACCTCCGATATTTTGGTCTATACTCAGCCTCGGAGGTGCTTAACAAATGAGCGACAACAAACACACCGGCCGCGGTTTCGCTGGAAAGGGCTACTACATAGCCCTGATCCTGTGCGCCGCAGCCATTGGGATCACGAGCTATGTATACCACCGCAACTCCCAGAAGATTGAGGAAGTCTCCCTCCAGGAAACCCAGGTAGAGGACGTCCTGGCAGGCACCATGGGCACGGAGGATGTACCGGTGCTGGCAACGGAGGCTCCCACCCAGTCCACCGCGCCTGCCACCCAAGCCACCGCCCCAGCGGCAACCGAGAAAAAGCCGCTGAAGACCACATCCCCGGTGTCCGGCAACACCATCTCCGGCTACTCCATGGAGGCCCTGAGCTATAACCAGACCACCCGGGACTGGCGGGTCCACAACGGGGTGGATCTGGCCGCAGAGCCGGGAACGGAGGTCTGCGCCGCTGCTGACGGGAAGGTCTACACCGTCTATGAGGATGACGCCATGGGTCACACCGTGGTAATCCGCCATGATGACGGCTACACCACCAAGTATTCCAGCCTGTCCGAAAATGTTCTGGTCAAGGCCGGAGACACCGTCACCATGGGACAGGTCATCGGCTATGCGGGTGACACCGCCATTGTGGAGACCACTCTGGGCAGCCACGTCCACTTCAGCGTCACATGCAACGACGAACCCATGGACCCCGCCGAATTCCTGGCCCTGGGCGAGTAACCCTCTCCTCCTTTTCTTTCCTCCTTGAAGGGAGCTGTCTTGACACGGTTACCTAATCCGTGGATAAGGGCAGCTCCCCTTTTTGTTTTGATATATGATCGTTTTGGTTACTACCTTTATCGCTTCTATTTATTTTATCCCCGGAGGGGATAAAATACCTATTCACTATTATCTATTCTCTATTCTCTATTCCCGCCTCTTCCCTTGTACATCCTACCAGAAACCGCTTCCATTTTTTGTGTGTTTTTCACAAGAAACCAAGTGTCCATCAGCCAATTTACACAATTTTGCATTCTGACGAAAATAAGCGTTGCATTCGAAAGTCCTTTCGTGTATAATGACACTATTCGGGTGTCCGCGCCCAATTGGAAGGTCAGCCCCTTCCCGAAAGGAGTAAAGTATCACTATGTACACCGTTAATTCCATCCGTAATATCTGTCTGCTCGGACACAGCGGCAGCGGCAAGTCCGCGCTGGCTGAGAGCTTGCTTTACATGACCGGTGCCATCGACCGTATGGGCAAGAATGCCGACGGCAACACCGTTTGCGACTACGACCCCGAGGAGATCCGCCGCCATATTTCCATCTCCGCCTCCGTCGTTCCCCTGGAGTACCAGAATGTGAAGATCAACGTTCTGGACACCCCCGGCGCCTTCGATTTCTCCGGTGCTGTCATGGAGGCCCTCCGGGCCGCCGATGCGGCAATCTTGGTGTGCTCTGCCAAGGACGGCATCACCGTTGGCTTTGAGAAAGCCTGGAAATACTGCGAAGAGCGGAATATGCCCCGGTTCATTTACATCTCCAAGGTGGACGAGGAAAACTCCGACTACAATGCCACCTTCGATGCCCTGCGCGAGAAGTACGGCAACAAGATTGCTCCCGTTGTGGTCCCCATTTGGGACAGCAGCCGTAAGGTTACTGGTATTATCGATGTGCTGAACAAGCGCGCATATGAGATGCAGAAGCTGAAGCGGGTGGAGATTGAAGTCCCCGCCGACAAGATGAGCGTCATCGAGGAGTTCAACGACGCGCTGAAGGAAGCCGTTGCCGAGACCGACGAGGCTCTGATGGACCGCTTCTTCGAGGGTGATGACTTTACCTATCGGGAAATGCTGGACGGCCTGAACCAGGGCGTGAAGGACCTGAGCCTGTTCCCCGTGCTGTGCGGCTCCGCCGTGACGTGTCTCGGCAGCCTGATGCTGATGGATCTCATCACTGAGCTGCTGCCCAACCCCGTCCAGGGCAACTACCACAAGGCCACCACCGCCGACGGCGCTGTGGAAGAATTCGTGGTGTCTCCCCGGGGCGTGCCCTCCGCCTTCGTGTGGAAGACCGTCTCCGACCAGTACGGCAAGTATTCCTACATCAAGGTTCTGTCCG
>CAMGIN010000032.1 GCA_946056135.1 uncultured bacterium
TCCACCTGCTGCGGTTCATAAACCTTCGGTAATTCTCTTGCCATTTTCCTTCACTCCTTCTTCATGAAAAAACGCCCTGAGAGCAAAACTCTCAGGGCGAAAAATACGTTTTCCGCGGTACCACCTGAATTCCCTTCCGGGCACTCAACAGCTGTAACGGGCTGACCCGCGCTTCCCTACTGGCATTTTCAGGAAGCAAGCTCCGGGGCGACCATCCGTCTTCTCCCACATACCCTCTCACCAACCGGGCACTCTCTTTCTGGTCAGAAGACGAAACCTCCCCATCAAGGCATTTACCACAATAAATTAACACATATTTTGGTCAATGTCAACCAAATTTATAAAACAAAATGAAGAAAAACAAAGGGCAAGACTTGACGCAGGCAAGTTATTCTCCTATAATGATAAAAAAAAATTGGAAATGCGAGTTGATCCTTATGAAATTATCCTTGGTTGTCCCCTGCTACAATGAAGCGGAAAATGTCGCCGCTTTTCAGGAGGCCGTAATTTCCGCCTTCGAAGGCTGCGGCTATGATTATGAAATTGTATTCATCGATGATGGCAGCAAGGACGCCACGCTGCACAATCTGAAGAAGCTGTATGCCGCCCAAAAATGCCCGGTGAAGGTCGTCTCCTTCTCCCGGAATTTCGGCAAGGAAGCCGGACTCTATGCCGGACTGCAGCACGCTTCCGGGGACTACATCTCCCTCATTGACGCCGATCTGCAGCAGCGGCCGGAAATCGTAAGGGATATGGTGAAGATCCTGGACGAGCAGCCTGCGTACGATGTGGTGGCGGCTTATCAGGACCGCCGCAACGAAGGCAAGGTATTGTCCTTCTTTAAGAAAAGCTTTTACCGCATCATCAACAAGCTCTCGGATGTCACGCTCCAGCCCGACGCCAGCGACTTCCGCACCTTCCGCAGAAGCGTCCGGGACAGCATTCTGGAGCTGGGAGAATACCACCGCTTCTCCAAGGGTATCTTTGCCTGGGTGGGCTATGAAACCTGCTTTATCCCCTATACCGCCTGTGAACGAGCCGCCGGTAAGAGCAAATGGAACTTCTGGAAGCTGATGGAATACGCCATTGAGGGCATCATTGGCTTCTCCACCGCGCCTCTGCGCCTGGCTACCGTTCTTGGCGGCGTGGCAGGCATATCAGCTGTTTTGTACCTGATTTGGGTCATATTGGAAAAACTCATCCGGGGCATTGATGTGCCTGGCTATGCCACAATTATCGTTCTGATTCTGTTCTTTGGCTCCGTACAGCTGTTCTGCATCGGCATCATCGGGGAATATGTGGGACGGATCTTTGAGCAAAGCAAGGACCGCCCGATATATATCGCCAAGGAAGTTCTGGATTACGAAGAAAAGTAATACTATTATTTGATTAAAATCTTTAATTTTAATCAAATAGGCATCGTCTGGCGACGCTGCCGTTTCTGTGATTTTCAGGAAAGAAAATCACAGAAACCCGTCTCATAATGATCTTCATATTAAAAACTTCAATTCTTACGAATTAAAGTTTTTAATTGAATATCAGTATAAAGGATAAGAAGAGGGCTGGTCAGCCCTCTTCTTGGTTTTCATCCATAAATCTCTGGATTTGTTTTAAAAACGCAGTCCCATACCAGGCAGCCTTGATCTCACCCACACCGGAGACCTTGCGGAACTGAGACATGGTCTTTGGTTTCTTTTTCGCCATATCCACAAGAGTCGCGTTGGAAAATACCACATAGGCAGGAACACCGGCATCCTTCGCCAGCTTGCTGCGGAGTTCTTTCAGCGATTCAAAGAGCTCCTTATCTTCCTCCATCGGCTTCACTGCACCGGACACGGGAGCAGGTTCCTCGGGTTCGACCGCCACACGCATCTGTACGGTCTTTCCTTCATACAACACCTGACCGGCCAAAGCCGTCATGCGCAGAGTCATGTGCTCCTGTTCCGTTGACAGATACCCTTCCGCCTCCAGCTGGTCGATCATCCCGCGAACCTCGCTTCTGCCCCGATCCTTCAGCAGACCATAGGTGCTCAACCCATCCAGCCCAGAATCCCGGATGCGTTTCATGCTGCTTCCCCGCAAAACATCACAGATCAGGCCAGTACCGACCCAATAGCCGAGCCTGTCATGAACCCGTTTGACGCAGGATAGGATCATTTGGGATTCTTTTGTGATATCTACTGTTTCAAATCCATCCTTGCAATTGCCGCAGTTTCCGCAGATTTCCAAGTGCTTTTGTCCAAAATACTCCAGAATATAGCCGCGCAGGCAGGTTTTCGTCTTGCAGTAGCTGACCATGGCATCCAGCCGGGCAAGGTCCTGCTTGCGCACCATTTCCCGCTGTGCTTCGTCCATTTCCTCATTTTCTGACGCACTTTTGTCAATGAGAAACCGGGCTGTATACACATCCGCACCGCTGTATAGCAGAATGCAGTCCGCCTCTGCCCCATCCCGTCCAGCCCGGCCAGCCTCCTGGTAATAGGCTTCAATGCTTTTGGGCATGTTGTAGTGAATGACAAAGCTGACATTGGATTTGTCGATACCCATACCAAAGGCGTTGGTCGCCACCATGACCGTCTTGCGGTCATAGAGAAAATCCTCCTGATTGGCCGTACGCTCTTCCTCCGGAAGCCCGGCGTGATACCGGGTAGCGGCGTAGCCACGGGACCGCAGATCTTCACAGACGGTCTCCACACTTTTCCGGGTAGCGCAGTAGATGATGCCGCTTTTTCGCTTTCTTGCCGCCAGAAGACGGTGCAGCACCTTGTCCTTTCGCTCCGGCTGAATCACCGCAAAATATAGATTGGGACGGTCAAATCCGGTGACGGTTCGCACAGGATTCCGCAGCCGGAGGATGCGTTCCACATCCTCCCGCACCTGCTTTGTGGCCGTAGCCGTAAACGCCCCCACCACCGGACGGTATGGCAGACTGTCAATAAAATTCACGATACGCAGATAGCTGGGGCGGAAATCCTGTCCCCACTGGGAAATACAGTGGGCCTCGTCCACCGCAACGAAAGAGATAGACAGCTTCGCCGCCACATTGCCGAAGCCTGCATAGTCCAGCCGTTCCGGCGCCACATATACAATTTTGTACTGTCCCGCCAGCAGATTGCGGTACACTGCCTGAATTTGGGCACCATTCAGTGTGCTGTTGATATAGGCCGCGCTTATCCCAGCAGCTTTCAGCGCCATCACCTGATCCCGCATCAGCGAGATCAGCGGCGAAATCACCAGCGTGATCCCCGGCAGCAGCAGGGCGGGAATCTGGTAGCACATGCTTTTCCCGCCACCAGTAGGCATAATGCCAAATACATCCCGGCCGGAAAGCACGCCGTCGATCAGCTCTTCCTGGCCGGGCCGAAATTGCGGATATCCAAAAACCCGCTGCAATAGTTCAAGCTTGTCCATCTGTCACACCATTTCCATTTGTTTGCCACTCATTGTCGCATAATCCCTCGGGAAATGCAAGCGCCAATTTGACATAACCCACGAGGGATAAAAGCGGTGGCCCCAAATGCGGGGAATGCTTATCTGCGCTGTCTTCGCGTAATACTAAAACCTAATTGAAAGCTTTAAAAGATTTCCGAGGATGAATTGTTCCAGAAAAGGCAGATGACGCAGCTGGGCTGACGCCCAGCAAGGAAGATAACGCATTCTGGAGCAATTCAGACCGGAAAGATTTAAAGATTTTAATTAGGTTTTAGTATAAAGCCTTTTCGTGAAAAAATGGAAGCGCAATTCCTACGCTTCCATTTTTCTTGCTCTTTATTGCTTTAACAGGCGGATATAGTGGTTTGCTTCCCGCAGCACATGGTCTGCCAGCAGCGGCAGGATGATACTGCGAATTTTGCATTGCTGGATTCCCTGCGCTCCTGCGGCCTTGAAGTCCCGGAATTTGATGGTCTGCTCCAGCGTTTGCCTGGTCAGAGTCTGGTCATGGGCGTTCCGGCTGGCCTCCAGAAGTCTGCAATAATCCTTTGCAAACCCGTCCGCTGTACAGAACAGCTCCGCTTCGCTTGGGTCCAGCAGGCCCCGGATAAACTGGGCATGTTCCATCATGATCTGATTCCAGAAGCATTCCGTTTCCTTTACGATGTGCTCCGGAAGCTCCCCCTCCTGCTCCAAAATCTGAACATAATTCCGATACAGTTTCGCTTCCCGGATAATGTGTTCGATGAGCAGCGGATAGTTCAGCGTAAAGAGCTCCCCCTGTAAAACACATTTTAATACGTTCTCCTTGAAGCAGATCAGGCCGTCCAAAAGCTTCAGCGCTGTTCTGTTCAGATTGCGGACTCTTCCAAACATCGGCCCCAGGTTTCTGCATTGCCCCACGCCGGGCTGCAGGCACAGTGCCCGGCCCGTAATGGCATTGCTGATGGAAATGCCTGTGAAGTGTTCCGTCTGCCGTTCCGCCAGGTCTGTAAATTCCGTCACGATTTCCCCGGATTCCAGAATTTCTTTTCTCACAACGCCATTTCCTAAATCAATTGCATCGCTTAGAAGCGCCTCAAAGCCTCTCTTAAATTGTTCCGCCCGCTGCGGGAAGGATGGGTCCGCTGGCGTAAACCCAGCCTCCAGGAACAGGGCATGTTCCTTCATGATCCGCCCAAAAAACAGATGCAGCTCCAAGGATTGCACAACATAACGATTTGTCCGCATAGCAGTCTCCACTCCCTAACTAACGATAAATCTACCACATTACTATATGCGGAAGATTCCATTTTGTTCTTAACGTAATCTTAATGCCAAATTCCCGACGCTAATACAGATTTCATAGAGGAACCGCGATAATAAACAAAAGGAATCAAAAACAGAGGTATGGTCATGAGAAGCATCAAAAAACGTCTTTCTTCTGCTCAGATCATCATTCTGGGCTTCGCTGCCGCTATTTTATTGGGATGCCTGCTTCTGATGCTCCCCTTCTCCACAAGGGACCGGCAGGGGGCAAGCTTCGCCGACGCCATGTTTACAGCGACCTCCGCTGTCTGTGTCACTGGGCTGATCGTTCAAGATACCGCTACATACTGGTCAACCTTTGGGCAGGTGATCATTCTGGCCCTGATTCAAGTTGGCGGCATGGGTGTGGTAACGGTGGCTGTGGCGCTTGCTGCCATTTCCGGTAAAAAAATCAGCTTGAAGTCCCGCAGCACAATGCAGGAAGCCATTTCCGCGCCAAAGGTGGGCGGCATTGTCCGTCTGACAGGCTTCATCATCCGAATGACTGTCTTCTTCGAGTGTTTGGGGGCGGTGGTCATGGCGCCGGTATTCTGCAAGGAATTCGGGCCGCTGAAGGGGTGCTGGTACAGCGTCTTCCACGCAATCTCCGCCTTCTGCAACGCCGGTTTCGACCTGATGGGGAGCAAAACGCCTTATTCCTCCTTGACTTCCTTCATTGGCAACCCCGTGATCAATATCGCCGTGATGGCACTGATCGTCATTGGCGGCATCGGATTTCTGACTTGGGATGATCTCAAAACCAACAAGCTGCGCTTCCAGAAATACCGGATGCAGAGCAAGGTGATCCTGGTCACCACACTTCTTTTAATCACACTCCCGGCTATTTATTTTTTCTTCTTTGAATTCTCGGATGCCCCTTTGGGTGAACGGATCTTCAGTTCCCTTTTCCAGTCGGTGACCACCAGAACCGCCGGATTTAACACGGCAGATCTGACGGCTGTCAGTGAAGCCGGACTTGCCATCATGATTCTTCTGATGCTGGTGGGCGGCTCTCCCGGCTCCACTGCCGGCGGCATGAAAACCACCACCTTGGCTGTTATGCTTTCGACAGCGGTTTCCGTGTTCCGGCGGAAAGAGCACACCCATTTTTACGGGCGCAGGGTTACGGACGACACCGTCCGCAGCGCGTCAACGGTATTGACCATGTATCTGACGCTGTTTCTCACCGGTGGGTGTCTGATTAGCCGGATAGAAGGGCTTCCCCTGCTGACCTGCCTGTTTGAAACCGCATCGGCGGTTGGAACGGTAGGCCTGACCCTGGGCATCACGCCCCAATTGGGTCTTGTTTCCCGGAGCATTTTGATCCTTTTGATGTACTTTGGAAGAGTCGGCGGTCTGACGCTGATCTTTGCCACAGTCTCCGGGAACCAAAGCAACACAGCAAGACTTCCACAGGAAAAACTAACGGTTGGATAAGGAGAATACATTATGAAAACAATCCTGATTATCGGCCTTGGACGATTCGGCAGACACATCGCCATGAAGCTGAACGAATTGAACCACCAGGTTATGGCGGTTGACCGCAACGAAGAACGGGTCAACGCAGTGCTTCCCTTTGTCACCAATGCCCAGATTGGCGACAGCACCAACGAAGAATTTCTGTCCTCTCTGGGCATCCGGAATTTTGACAGCTGCATTGTTGCCATTGGCGATAATTTTCAGAACTCGCTGGAGACTGCCTCTTTGCTGAAGGAATTGGGTGCGACAAAGGTCATTGCCCGCGCTTCTACCGGCGTGCAGGAAAAATTCTTGCTGAGAAACGGCGCCGATGAAGTGGTTTACCCGGAAAAGCAGCTGGCTTCCTGGACCGCGATTCGGTGTACTTCGGAACACATTCTGGATTACATCGATCTGGACGGCGATTATTCCATTTTTGAACTGTCCATTCCGGACAACTGGAGCGGGAAAACCATTCTTCAACTGGATATCCGGAAAAAGTACGGCATCAACATTCTCGGCATCCGGGAAAACGGAAAGCTGAACATGAATATCACCCCGGACACTGTCCTCAGCGGAGGAAAGTCCATATTGGTTTTGGGGCACCAAAAAGCCGTTCAGAAGTGTTTCCGAATCTAATACCAGTTCATTTGAGGTTAACGGAGGTGATTCCATGCAGGACGTGATTATAATTAGCACAACAGCTGCGGTGTTCCTGTTTGGTTTTTTCATGATCAAACGATTCGATGCGTTCATGGCAGAAAACCAGCGGGCTATCGAGGAAGAGAACCGAAAAAACAAATCTCTGATCCGAATCGCCGCGGAAAATCCCATGCTGGTGGATTCCCTGGCTCCGGCTATGGAATCCTGCTCCTGGAACAATCCCTATGTTACCTTTTCCGTCAGCGTGGGCAGGACAAAGCATATGCTGCACCGTCTGCAGGAGGGAACCGTGGATCTTCTCCTGCTGGACGAGGATACTGCTGAGGAGCTCCATCCACCGTTTTCATGTGTCACAATTCCCTGTCATATGGGACAAATGACTGCCGGAGGAAGCGTACTGCCTGTCGACGCCATAGAGGCGTATTCCGCTATCGTTGTGCTTTGGAATCAGGCCATTCCTTCCCCCGCCCGGGACCGGGTGGTGTTTGCACTAAGCAATGACTTCTCCGTCCAATAATCGCACTGCCCATCTTTCCTATGGATAATTCGTCGATTCTGTGTTAAAATGGGCGCAAAGCAAGGGAGATGGGTTTTATGCAGCAGAGGAATAAGGGACAACTGAAAATCTTTTTCAGCTATGCCGAAAGCATCGGAAAAACGCAGGCCATGCTGAAAGCCGCGCAATCTGTCAAAGCCCAGGGTGTAGACGTTCTGGTGGGGTATATCGCGCCCCATTCCTCCAAAGAAACCTTGGCCCTTTTGGAAGGCTTGGAGCAGCTGCCTCCCATTGCGCATGCCGATGAGGAAGCCTTTGACCTGGACAGAGCCCTGGCCCGTAGACCCGAACTCATCCTGGTGGATGAGCTGGCCCACACCAACGGGAAAAACTGCCGCCATCGAAAACGCTATCAGGATATTGACGAGCTGCTGAAATCCGGGATCGACGTCTATACCACAGTGAATGTGGGTAACATTGAGAGCCTGCACGACACCGTAGCTTCCATTACCGGCGATAATCCCTGGGATCGGATCCCAGACTCCGTATTTGACAACGCCGCTCAGGTGGAGCTGATTGATATTGAGCCCCAGGAGCTGGTGCAGCGTCTTCAGGACACCGGCAATTCCATCACCGTGGAGCAGCTGACCGCCCTGCGGGAAGTAGCGCTGCGGCGCTGCGCGGATCGCGTCAAGCGGCTGTCTGAGCAGGCAAACAGCTTCCACACGGACGAGCACATTCTGGCCTGTCTCTCCTCCGCTCCCTCCAATGCCAAAATCATCCGCACAGCGGCCCGAATGGCACGGGCCTTCAACAGCCAGTTCACTGCTCTGTTTATCGAAACCCCGGATTTTTCCGTGGCGTCCCCGGAGAACAAGCAAAGGCTGCGGGAAAACCAACAGCTGGCGGAAGATCTGGGCGCCAACATTGAAACGGTCTATGGGGAAGATGTCCCCTACCAGATTGCGGAATTTGCCCGTCTGTCCGGTGTCACGAAGATCGTTCTGGGCAGAAGCGCCGTTACCCGAAAACATCTGCTGGGAAAACCCACTCTGACAGAGCAGCTGCTTTCCTACGTCCCGGAAATCGACATTCACATCATCCCGGACAAAAGCGCGGATGCCGCCTACCATCCCAGAAAAGCGCGAAGGAGCAGCGAAAAGAACATCTGGCAAAATGTTCTCAAGAGTGCCGGGATTCTGGCTGGCGCCACACTTTTGAGTCTTCTGTTTTATCATCTCGGCTTTACCAACGCCAATATTATCATGGTATATATTCTGGGCGTGCTGCTGACCGCCATTGCAACCCCCCATCAGGTCTACAGTCTGGTGTCTTCCATCGCCAGTGTCATTATCTTCAACTATCTGTTCACCATTCCCCGTTTCACCCTGACGGCCTACGAAACCGGCTACCCCATCACCTTTGTGGTCATGTTTTTAACCGCCTATATCACCGGAACCTTTGCCAGCCGGTATAAGGAACAAGCCGGACAGTCGGCAAAAATCGCATACCGCACCAAAATTCTGTTCGATACCGATCAGCTGCTCTCCAAAGCCAACGGCAAAGAGGAAATTGTGAATGCTGCGGTAGAGCAGATCGGAAAACTGCTGGGAAGGAATATCATCCTTTTCGAAGCCGTCAACGGTCAGCTGTCCAAGCCCATGTTCTACTGGACCAACAGCCAGCGGGAGCGTTCCTTTGATATTGACAAAGAATTGAAGACTGCCCAATGGGTACTGAAAAACAACCACTCCGCCGGTGCTACCACCGATACCCTGTCAGAGGCCCGTTACCTGTACCTGGCCCTGCGGGTCAATGACCGGGTCTACGGCGTGGTCGGCATCGAAGCGGAAAACAATGCCCTGGACGCCTCGGAGCACGGCATTCTGCTTTCCATTCTGGGCGAGTGTGCGCTGGCCCTGGAAAACGAAAAGAACGCCCGGGAAAAAGAGGCGGCGGCGATCCTGGCCCAGAGCGAGCAGCTTCGGGCCAATCTTCTGCGGACCATCTCCCACGATCTGCGGACGCCCCTGACCACCATTTCTGGAAATGCCAGCAACCTGCTGAGCAACGGAGACAGCTTTGACGAAGCCACCAAGCACCGGCTTTACGCAGACATCTACGAGGATTCCATGTGGCTGATCAATCTGGTGGAAAATCTGCTGTCGGCCACCCGCATTGAAGAAGGCCGCATGACCCTGCGCACCTCCACCGAGCTGCTCAGTGACATTGTAGAGGAAGCGATCCAGCACGTCCGGCGAAAAACCGACAGCCATCCCCTGTCTATTTCCTGCCAGGACGATCTTCTGCTGGTCAGGGCCGACGCCAAGCTGATCATTCAGGTCATTGTCAACCTGGTGGACAACGCCGTCAAATACACAAAGCCCGGCTCCTCCATAACCATTACTACAAAGAGAAGCGGAGCTTTGGCAGAGGTACAGGTAGCCGATACTGGCGACGGCATTGCAGACGAAGAAAAAGAAAAGATCTTTGATAAATTTTACTGCGGGGATCACAAAATCGCGGACAACCGCCGCAGTCTCGGTCTGGGCCTGTATCTGTGCAAATCCATCGTGGAGGCCCACGGCGGAACCATCCGGGTGACAGACAACCTGCCTCAGGGCTCGGTTTTCTGCTTTACCCTTCCCCTGGAGGAGGTTACCTTACATGAGTAAATTGCAAATTCTGGTGGTGGAGGATGACGCGCCGGTTCGGAACCTGATCACCACCACTCTGAAAGCCCATGACTACCGCTATATCACCGCAGCCACCGGAGAAGGCGCTGTCATGGAGGCAGCTTCCCACAATCCGGATATCCTGCTGCTGGATCTGGGACTTCCCGACATCGACGGCGTAGAAGTGATCCGCCGCATCCGCAGCTGGTCCAATGTTCCCATCATTGTCATCAGCGCCAGAAGTGAAGATACGGACAAAATCAGCGCCCTGGATGCCGGTGCTGATGATTACCTGACCAAACCCTTTTCCGTAGAGGAGCTTTTGGCAAGACTCCGGGTGACCCAGCGCCGCCTTGCCCTGATGCAGGGCAGCAATGCCCAGAAAGCGGTATATGAAAACGGTCAGCTGCGCATCGACTACGCCTCAGGCTGTGCTTTCCTTGCCGGGGAGGAGCTGCACCTGACACCCATTGAATATAAGCTGCTATGCCTTCTAGCGCAGAACACAGGTAAGGTGCTGACCCATTCGTTCATTACGCAAAGCATCTGGGGCAGCAGCTGGGACAACGACGTGGCATCTCTGCGGGTGTTCATGGCGACCCTGCGAAAAAAACTGGAAAGCACCCCGGATTCCCCGCAATATATCCAGACGCATATCGGCATCGGATACCGTATGGTAAAGGTAGAATAGCTAAGGAGAGCAAAAACGGCTTCGATTTCACCGCCGTCAGCAGCCACTCCAAGTTGGTCAACGCAAACCGTTTGCAGCTCCATGCTTTGGCCTATAACCTTTTCAACTGGTTCAAGCGGCTGGCCCTTCCGGTGCAAATGCGCAAGCAAACCGTGGACACCATTCGCATGCGGCTGTTGAAAATCGCCGCAAGGACTGTACATTCCGCTGGGTATGTTACCTTTAAGCTGTGCAGCAGCAGTCCGTATAAAGCAGAATTCTATGAGACGCTCCGGCGTATTCAACAGCTAACGCTGATGCTGAATTAGTGCTTTTTGTACCTTGACATCTTCAAAAAGCCCATCCAAAGCCTTATAGGGGTATTGCGCCCTTTTTCAGGTGGTCTGGTGTGCTTTTACGAAGATTTGCTGCAAATTATATTTGGACAGTTGGCTTCAGCCCACTGGATTGGGTGGCGTGAATAATTCAGGTTAAATTTGTCAAGGGAAGATTTCTTACAGGACGTACTTTTGTGCGTGACCCACGGATTAGCGAACAAAGGCTGTGGTATATTCCGGCGTTTTGACGAAATACAGCGTATCATCGCGGACACTACTTGCGCATTATTTACGTCTAAGCGTATGTCCCTTGTTTCAGAATAGGTTCCCATGTTCTTCCATAGAAAACTTCAATTTGTTCCAAATTTAAGTTTTCTATTGAGAATCAGTATCATACTGCCATTGTAAAAAACCTCCAAAAAGTTAGAATACTTTTTGCACAACGACACACGATTTTCAAGTGACGATGGTAAAAACATTACACACGATTCCGGAAAAACTGGCGAATCGCACAAATAGCAAAAAAGTTCCTGATTTTCCGTTTTTAAGGGAAAATCAGGAACTTTTTATGGCGGAGAAGGAGGGATTTGAACCCTCGATACCCTTTTGGGGTATACACGATTTCCAATCGTGCGCGCTCGGCCAGCTACGCGACTTCTCCATCTGTCTGCGCTCTTGCTGCTCAGCTTAGTTATAATACAACATTCTTCTCCTTTTGTCAAGCCTTTATTTTTCATTTTACAAAATAATTTGCAACCCCACATTTCGTGGGGTTGCAATGGTATTTGTCAGAGTTTGTAAACGCCTGCGGAAACAGCGGGAACGGTGACGGTACCGTCTGCCTGGGACACTTCCCCGCCGAAGGTATACACCGCCTCTCCCAGTGTCTTTTCGTAGGAGAAGGTCACTCTCTCCCGGTAGGGATTGAGCACCACCAGCAGTGCCTCCTTCTCACAGACACGCTCGTAGGCCAAAGCCTGCTTGGGTTTGCCGTTGCTGACGAAGGCAATGCCGGAACGGTTTGACAGTGCGGGATGGGACTGGCGCAGAGCAATCAGCGTCTTCACTTGCTGCAGCTGGGAAGCCGGATCCATAAATTGGGCTTCCACTGTGGGCCGGTCAGGATCCGGGTCCTGCTGGATGTACAGCTTTTCCTTGGGAGCCGCGCTGAAGCCCGCGTTCACGCCGTCGTCCCACTGCATGGGGCTCCGGGCTCCGGTGCGCTCATAGCCGCCCTCCACACTGGTGAGGCCCTCCACATAGCGCATACCGATCTCATCGCCGTAGTAAACGAAGGGCGCACCGGGCATGGTCAGCAGGAAGGTGAAGGCCAGCTTCTTCTGATCCCCCTCCACATGCTTTGCCAAGCGGACCATATCATGGTTGCCGGAGGGAATGCAGATCAGGCCCTCCTTGCCCGCCTTTTCCCGGCTCTCCAGGTACTTCTTTACAAAGGCGGAAGCATCGCCCAATCCCCTATCGGAGAAGAAGGGTTCTTCGCAGCGGAACAGGTCGTTGTAATGGGATGGGCCGAAGTGCAGCAGGAAGTCCATGTGGAAGCCGCCCCGCAGGGACTTCTCCGGCTCGCCCCACTCGGAAATGATGGCCGCCTCCGGGAACTCCCGGTCCAGGAAAGCGCGGACCTTCTGCCACAGGGCGATGGTGGCCTCGTTGCCAGGATCGTTCTTCACCAGGCTGGCTGCCATGTCCACCCGGAAGCCGTCGCAGCCCATTTTCAGCCAGAAGCGCATGACATCCATCATGGCTTCCAGGGTTGCTCTGGGACCCTCGTCCTCCGGGGACTGCTGCCAGGGCCGGGTGCGCACGTTGAAGCCATAGTTCAGGGCAGGCTGGCAGGTGAAGAAATTCAGGGCGCAGGAACCGTCCCGCTGGGAAATGCCCCGCAGGCAGCCAAGGCCCTCCGGGGACTCCCAGACGGAATCCGTCCAGGCGTAGCGGTCCGTAAATTCATTCTTCTCCGGCTTCATGGACTCCTGGAACCACTTGTGCTCCACGGAGGTATGGCCGGGAACCAGGTCCAGCAGCACATGGATGCCCCGGCTGTGGGCCTCGGCGAACAGCTCCTTCAGATCCTCGTTGGTGCCGTAGCGGGGCGCTACAGTATAATAATCCGCTACATCATAGCCCGCGTCCCCGAAGGGAGACAGGAAGCAGGGATTGATCCACAGAGCGTTGAATCCCAGGTCTTTGATGTAATCCAGCTTGCGGATGATACCCCGGAAATCTCCGATTCCGTCGGCGTTGGTATCCAGGAAGGTCTGGGGATAAATCTCGTAGAATACGGCGTTGTCTAACCATTTGGGCATATGGGGCGGCTCCTTTCGATTTGTATCTATTAGGATAATACAACCAGCCGCTTCTAAAGTCAAGTGCGGTTCCGATACTGACGATCAAAAAAACAAGGACGGATCGCTCCGTCCTTGCTGGGAATTTCTCAATGTGCAAACTGGCTTTGATATAGGCTGGCGTAGAAGCCATGCTTTTGTAGAAGCTCCTCATGCCTGCCCTGCTCCACGATATGGCCGTCCCGCATGACCAAAATCACGTCCGCCTCCCGGATGGTGGACAGCCGGTGGGCCACAATGAAGCTGGTCCGGCCCTGCATCATGGTGTCGAAGGCCTTCTGAATCTTGATCTCCGTCCGGGTGTCGATGGAGGAGGTGGCCTCGTCCAGGAACAGCATGGGCGGCAGGCACAGCATGACCCGGGCAATGCACAATAGCTGCTTCTGGCCCTGGGACAGGTTGCCGCCGGCTTCCGAGATCACCGTGTCGTAGCCCTGGGGCAGACGGCGGATGAAGCTGTGGGCGTGGGCCTGCTTGGCGGCGGCGATGATCTCCTCGTCAGTGACATCGGGCTTACCCATGGCGATATTCTCCCGGATGGTTCCGGCTTTCAGCCAGGTGTCCTGGAGCACCATGCCCACACTGCGCCGCAGCTCCCCCCGGTTCATGTTCCGGGTGTTGACCCCGTCCAGCAGGATTTCGCCGCCGTCGGGATCGTAGAAGCGCATCAACAGGTTAATAAAGGTGGTCTTGCCGCAGCCGGTAGGGCCGACGATGGCCACCCGCTGGCCGGGCTTAACGGACAGGTTGAAGTCGCCGATCAGGGGCTTTTCCGGATCGTAGGAGAAGCGCAGGTCGTGGATGTCCACCGCGCCCTTGACGGTCTCCGGGCGCTGGGGATGCTCCGGCTCCGGGGTTCTGACAGGGGTCTCGATGAGCTCGAAGACCCGGCCCGCACAGGCCAGAGCGTTCTGCAGCTCCGTCACCACGCCGGAGATCTCATTGAAGGGCTTGGTGTACTGGTTGGCATAGTTCAGAAAGCTGGTCAGGTTGCCCACGGTGATGCCGCCGGAAATGGCGATCAGGGCACCGGTGAGGCCCACCCCGGCATAGACCACAGAGTTGACAAACCGGGTGCAGGGATTGACCAATGAAGAGAAGAAAATGGCTCGCAAGGATGCTTTCTGCAGTCTGCCGTTGATCTCGTCAAACTGCTCCATAGAGGCGCTTTCGTGCCCGAAGGCCTGGACCACCTTGATATTGCCCAGGGTTTCATCAATCAGGCCGGTCTGCTCGCCTCGGGTGACGGTCTGGAGCCTGAACATGGAGTAGGTTCTTGTCGCGATGAAATTCGCCACTACCAGGGAAAGGGGCGTGATGCACACCACCACCAGGGCGATGCCCCAATGAATTCGGAGCATGAACACCAGTGTGCCCAGAATAGTCATAATGCCGGTAAACAGCTGGGTAAAGCCCATGAGCAGGCCGTCGGCGAAGGTGTCCACATCCGCCACCACCCGGCTGACCAGGTCGCCCTGGGGCTGCTTATCCAGGTAGCTCAGGGGCAGCAACTGAATATGGCGGAAGGCCTCGTCCCGGATGTCCCGGGTGACCTGGTAGGTCATGCGGTTGTTCATCTCATTCATGAGCCACTGGGACAGTGCCGCCACCAGGGCGCAGATGGCCACACGGCGCAGATATACCCACATCTGGGCAAAGTCCACCCGGCCAGCTTCCACAATGCAGTCGATGGCGTTGCCCACCAGGATGGGGATATACAGCGTCATGAGGACATAGATGGTCGCCAGCACCAGCGACGCGATAAGTCCCGGCCAGTAGCGGCGGATACGCAGCAGGACCTTCTTCAAAACTGTCATCTGATTATTCATGCCGCGCCGCCTCCTTCGGGAACTGGGAATAGTAGATCTCCTGATAGACGGAGCAGCTTTCCAGCAGCTGCTCATGAGTGCCGATGCCTGCCAGAATTCCGTCGTCCAGTACAAGGATTTCATCCGCGTACCGCACGGAAGCGGCACGCTGGGAGACAATGAAGGTGGTGGGCGGATGTTTCATATTCCGGATTGCCATGCGCAGATTGGCGTCGGTGGCATAGTCCAGGGCCGAGGCGCTGTCGTCCAGGATCAGAATTCTTGGCTTGCGGACCAGAGCCCGGGCGATGGTCAGCCGCTGCCGCTGACCGCCGGAGAAGTTCACGCCCCCCTGCTCTACCGAAGCGTCCAGCTCCCCTTCCTTGCCCTTCACCACTTCCCTGGCCTGGGCGGTTTCCAGAGCGGTCCAGAGGGCTTCATCGTCGGCGTTTTCGTTGCCCCACAGCAGGTTCTGGCGGATGGTGCCCTTGAACAGCACCGCCTTCTGGGGGACAATGCCGATTTGACTGCGCAGGGAAACCGCGTCGTACTGCGCAGCTTCCACGCCATCCAGGAACACGCTGCCCTCCGCGGCGTCGTAGAGTCTGGGGATCAGGTTCACCAGAGTGGTCTTTCCGGAGCCGGTGCCGCCGATGATGCCAATGGTCTGCCCCGGCTGGGCGGTGAAGGAGATATGCTCCAGGGATGGGTTGGATGATCCGGCGTACCGGGCGGTGACGTCCCGGAATTCCACCTTGCCCTGCAGGTTCTCAGCGGAGTTGTCGCCGTTTACCTGATCCGGCTCCAGGGCCAGCACGGAGGAAACCCGGTTGGCGCAGGCAGCGGCCTTGGTCATGTTGATGAACAGGTTGGCCATCTTAATCAGCTCCACCAGAATCTGGGACATATAGTTATACAGAGCGATCACCAAACCCTGGGTCAGGATGCCGCTTTCCACCTTCAGCGCGCCGATGCGCACCAGCAGCACAACCCCCAGATTAATGACCACATAGGTCACCGGGTTCATCAGGGCGGAAATTCGTCCCGCAGACAGCTGCCGCTGGGTCAGCTGCTGGGTCTGGTTCTCAAAGGACGCCACTTCCGCCTCTTCCTTGCAGAAGGCCCGCAGCACCCGGACACCAGCCAGATTCTGCCGGGTGGCAGAGGTAACGCCATCCAGGGAGGACTGGACTCGCTTGTACATGGGCATGGTGATCAGCATAATGCCGAACACAATGACGCACAGCACGGGAATCACCCCGGCAAACACCAGCGCCGCCTGGAAGTCAATAGTGAACGCCATAATCATAGCGCCGAAAACCACGAAAGGAGACCGCAGCAGCAGCCGCAGCGTCAGATTCACGCCGTTTTGCACTTGGTTGATGTCCGAGGTCATGCGGGTAATCATGGTGGAAGTGCCCAGCTGGTCGATCTGGCTGTAGCTCAGGCCCAGGATATGCTCCATCACCGCGTGCCGCAGCCTGGTGGAGAAGCCCACCGCCGCCGCGGCGGAGAAAAACTGGGCGGTGACAGCGCAGATCAGTCCCACGATGCCCAGGACGATCATAACCAGGCACATCTTCACGATGTAGCCAGTGTCAGCGCTGGCGATGCCCTTGTCCACGATGTTCGCCACCACCAGGGGTATGAACAGCTCAAAGGTAGCCTCCAGCAGCTTGAACAGGGGGCCGAGAACACACTGTTTTTCGTAGCCTTTCAGATATTTCAGAAGCTTTTTCAATTTCATCACCTCTCTGATTCTGGAAGGATTATACCACTGTTATTCCAGGAAAGCAACAAAGAAGAAAGAAATCCGCCCTCTGGCGGAAGAGAATTTATAAAAGCATCTGTCCGTTGATGGCCAGCTGGAAAGTCAGCCCCAACCGATCCGCCGCCTGGCGGCACAGGAGCATCCGTTTCATGAAGATTTCAAAATACTCCATGACAGAGCTGACCTGGGTGTCCACCGTCAGCTTCAGTTCCACGGTTTTCTTTTCCGCGTCGATGACCAGCCGGGAGTCCGTGACGGAATAGTTGACCCGGTCGTGAATGTCCTGGGAGATGTCCGCTTTCTGCCGCACCCGGGAACGCCGGACATCGGATTTATCTGCCAGGAACAGGGCAGCCGCCACCGCATTTACCGGGACTCCGGTGCCCTCGTCATGGTTGCCGATGGCGGTGACAATGGTTGCGATCTCCTCCGGGGGAAAGTTCATCCTGTCCAGAATCCGGAAAGCCATCACCGCGCCGCTCTGACTGTGGTCCACCCGGTTCACCACATTGCCGATGTCGTGGAGGTAACCGGCAATGCGGGCCAGCTCCACGGTCCGTTCCGGATAACCCAGCTGCTCCAGAATGTCTCCCGCGATCTGGGCCACCCGGGTGACGTGGGGGAAGCTGTGCTCCGTAAAGCCCAGGGCGCTTAAGGACGCATCCGCCTGGGCGATATATACGTTTACCGCCGGATCACGGCGGAGTTCTTCATAGGTCATTGGTTGTTTCTCCTTTTGGTTTTTGGGGGAACGTTTCAGTCGTACTCCAAGTTTCTCATATAAATGATCGTTTATCGCAGCATGTACGATGGTTCCGCCAG
>CAMGIN010000033.1 GCA_946056135.1 uncultured bacterium
GGTCGGAGAGCTTGCTGTTTTTCTGTGCCTGAATCAGTGCGTTGGCGGACTTCACGCCGTTGGGGGTAAAGCAACGCTTCACCAGATCCCGGAAAGCTACCATGTCGATGTAGGAGAAGGGCTTGTACTTTGCCATCAGCTCCAGCAGCTTCATGGCGCTGAATTTGGCTTCCGGCAGCAGAGCAGGATCACCCTTGCCGGAATCGAAGGTTCTCATAAAGCCGTTGAGCTTCTCACATAGCTTCTCCATGTGGCTCACCACTTCGGTGGGGATGTTCAGGGCATCACAGGCCAGCGTGCCCACCGGGAAAACCTGCCCGTTGTAGATTGTCTCCTTGTCCCAAAAGTCCAGCGTCAGAACTGCGCTATCTTCTACGATCTTAACTGCCATAAGTCAGACCTCCTCATTTTTGTGTGGTGATCGGATTGTAGCAGATGAATGGTACAATAAAACGGATAGAAAGAACAATCGTTTGAGATTTTTCCTCCCGAAGGCCGTCGTTTTTCACTACGCCCTCTGTACCTCGGCTTTTCATAATTTGAAAAGCTGAAGTAGTCTGAACACCTGAGCCGCCGTGCTTCTGTCCGGGATTTCGGATGGAGGTGCGGCGGATTTTCATTTTTCCCGGATTGCTTTTTGCGTTATCCCGGGATTGGAGTGGTTTTTGCGTTTTCTGACATAACTCTAGTAGAAGGGTGAATTGCTTCATGGATGAGCAGTTCCCTTTACTATTTTTCAAGGGGAAGATCATCGAGCACAGATATTGCCAGTACTTTCTGGAACAGTATCCCCTGCTCAGCAAGGGGAAGGATTTCTTCACCACGGAGGGCATCGTCACCGATAAGGACCGACAACGGCTACCGCCCCATTGCCCAGCGGTCTGTGAGCAGCTACCTGAAAAGCCATCTGGAGGACTACAATCTGGAAGCCAGCAACAAGATCATCAATAAATCCGGCAAGCAGGTCAACGGCTTCTGGGGTATCCAGGCACTGACGTCTCCAATAATTCTCTGATGTGGAAAACATCCATCCCTATCCATCCCGAGCATCCCCGGGATAGATGGGATGGATGGGGATAGAGGATTCGGGATTCAACAGAAAAATCAGAAAAAGGCGGCGAGAAACACCTGAAATCGGAACCGATTTCCCAAGGATTGTGGAAACGGGAAAATGATACACGAAACCGTAGCAGATTTTTACCCAATCGCGCTGGTTGGAAGGGTGAAGCCAATACACGGTTTCGTGTTTTTCTATCCGATTCTGAAAAATTCGTACCAAAACCTTATAACCAATCTTGTCATCATCGATGCAGACATCATGGGAGCAATTTCTATTGTCTCCAAATCCAAATTTACAATGAAAGAGGTATTTCTATGAATGTGAAAAATGAAATCAAAAGTATCATCGTCCGTTCCGGCATGACCATGCAGCAGGTGGTTGACCTGCTGTCTGACGAATACGGCTGGAGTGACAGCATTTCCAACTTCTCCAACAAACTCACTCGTGGCTCCCTGCGCTACCGGGAGGCTATTCAGATTGCAGATGTGATGGGGTATGACCTCATCTGGCAGAAACGGAGGGATAGATAATGGACAAGCCTCAGTATGCCATCCTGCGGTTCGCCAAGTATAAGGGGCCGGAGATTGGCAGAATCGAAGCTCATGACGAGCGCACGAAAGAGAAATACGCCAGCAACCCGGATGTGGATACCAGCCGCAGCAGGCTGAATTTCCATCTGGTCAAGCCCCACCGCTCCTACCGGGCGGAAGCAGAAAAACAGATTTCCGAGGCTGAGTGCCGCGCCAGAAAGGACAGTGTTCGGGTGGTGGAAACCCTGATTACTGCCAGCCCGGAGTTCTTTGCCAATAAGAAACCCAGGGAGGTAAAGGAGTTCTTTGAATACGCTTTAGAGTTCATCCGACAAAAACAGTCTCCCGAGACAATCATCTCCTCCGTGGTGCATATGGACGAGAAAACGCCCCATATGCACCTTTGCTTTGTCCCGCTGACAGCAGATGGACGACTCAGCGCGAAAGACATCGTCGGCAACAAAAAGAAGCTGACCCAGTGGCAGGATGAGTTCTGGAAGCACATGGTCAAAAAGTACCCGGATTTTGAGCGTGGGGAATCCGCCAGCGAAACCGGGAGAACCCACATCCCGCCCCGGCTGTTCAAGGAAGCGGTTCGCCTGAACAGGCAGAAGGATAAAATCGCGCAGCTGCTTTCCGAAATCACGCCCCTGAACGCTAAGAAGAAATCCACAGAAATTGAAGCGATTCTGGATGATTACATCCCCAGCGTGGAAAAGCTGATGACCCGGATGAAGAAAGCCGGCAGTACGGTGAAAGAACTGAAAAAGGAAATCGCCGCACTGGAACAGGAACTCGATTGCAGCAAAGCCAGCGTACAGCGGCAGTTGGAGCTTGCAAAAAAGTTGCAGGAGTTTGAGGCTCTACAGCAGACTGTGAAGGAGTTGGAGGATGAGATTGCCGCCATCCCACCCGAAATTCGTGAAAAATACAAGACCAAAACTGAAAGAAAGGAAACTTTTGCCCTTGAGTAATACCAAAGAAGTACAGGCCATGCAGCTGCCGATCCAAAAGCTGCGCCCCTTTGATAATCACCCCTTCCAGGTGAAGGACGATGATGAAATGAATCAGCTGGTGTGGAGTGTCCTGACACAGGGCGTTTTAACTCCGCTGGTTGTCCGTCCTCTGGAAAATGACGAATATGAAGTGATCTCCGGGCACAGGAGATTACACGCGTGTCAAAAGGCAGGAATCGAAACGGTTCCTGCCTTGATTTATGCCCTTGACCGGGATGCCGCCGCCATTGCGCTGGTGGATAGCAACATCCACAGGGAGAAGATACTGCCCAGCGAGAAGGCTTTCGCCTATAAGCTGAAGATGGATGCCATGAGCAGACAGGGACAGCGGACGGACTTAACTTCCCGACAAGTTGTCGGGAAGTTGGAGACGGCGGACTTGATTGCTGAAAACGAAAGCGGCAGACAGGTACAGCGATACATCCGCCTGACAGAATTGATTCCCCAAATCCTCAGCATGGTGGATGCCAGAAAAATCGCCCTGACTCCGGCGGTGGAGCTGTCCTATCTGACCAAACAGGAACAGCAGAACTTACTGGAAACCATGGAGAGTGAGGACTGCACCCCGTCCCTGTCCCAAGCCATCCAGATGAAAAAGCTGAGCCAGTCCGGAGAATTGAATATGGATAAGATTTTTGAAATTCTCCGGGAACCCAAGGCCAACCAGCAGGAAAAAATCAGCTTCCGGGTGGAGGATTTGCGGAAATTCTTCCCCAAGAGTTACAGCGTCACCCGGATTCAGGAGCGGATTTTGAAGCTGCTGGAGGCAGACTGCCGTAAGCGGCAGCTGAGCAGAGGGGAGCGGTGATGATGGACGCAAAGATTCAGATTCACGATGACTACTGCTCCAACATGAGTAGTGAAGATATACAGGCAGTTTTGTCTCAGGTTACTGCCCTGATTACAGGGGCAATTCTCCGGGCAGGTGCTCAGCTGGAAGAAACGGAGACGGCTGCGTAATAGAAGTATCGGTAGGGGTGCGGCTTACATGGCCGCACCTTTGCCGTTTGTACCTTATCCCAATAAAATTAAGAAAAAACAGGTTTCGAGAAAAGGAAGTGCAAAATATGGAACGATATTTGATGTATTTAAGAAAGTCGAGAATGGATACGGATTTTGAGGAAGTATCCATTGCTGAAACGCTGAGCCGACACAGAACAACTCTTGAAAAATTCTGCAAGTCCAAGCGGCTCAATGTGGTGGAGGTTCTGGAGGAAGTGGTATCCGGCGAATCCCTTGCCGCCCGTCCTCAGATGATGCGCTTGCTGGAGCTGGTCAGTACAGGCTCCTATGCAGGAGTGGTCTGCATGGACATAGAGCGACTGTCCAGAGGTTCGTCCATGGAATCCGGCTATATCATGCAGATTTTGCAGGTCAACGGCTGTAAAATCGTTACCCCCGGCAAGACCTACGACTTGCAGAATGAATCTGACGAGCAGTTTACAGATATGAAATTCATGTTCAGCCGCTATGAGCTGAAAACCATCACCAAACGGCTGGTGCGGGGCAGAAATCAGTCTGCTTCCGAGGGCAAGTTTATGGGTTCTATGGCACCCTATGGTTATCGGGCTTATAAGCTCCCCGGAGAAAAAGGAAACAGCCTGATGATTATTCCGGAGGAAGCCAAGGTGGTACAGATGATTTTTGATATGTACGGTCAGCAGGGAATGGGCTACAATGCCATTGCTTACAAGATGAATGATATGCACATCCCCGCCCGGAAAGGGCAGTGGAGCCAGACCTCTGTTGCCAATATTCTGACCAATGAAGTATACCTCGGAAAAATCCGCTGGCGCAGAGAACCAGTAAAGCGCGTTGTCAAGGAAGGAATGCTGTCCAAGAAACGGATTCTCAATGATGATTATGAACTGTATGAGGGCAGACACGAGGCTATTATCACAGAGGAGCAGTGGGATCGGGTGCAGGAGATATTGAACCGCCATAAACACACCTCAAATCATACGGAACGGCAATTAAAAAACCCGTTTGCTGGGGTGCTGTATTGCGAAAAGTGCGGGGGAATTATGAAGCGGTATGTTCCCCGTCCCAAGGAAAGTCCAACTGCCTGGTTCCGGTGTATGACTCGTAACTGCGACTGCAAAATGATTAAATGCGAGGTAGCAGAGAAAAATATTCTGAATGCTATGGAGGAATGGCTTGAGGAATATCAAATCCAGCTTGAGCAGACACAAACGCAGACTGTTGACCCGATTGATACGGCTTTGGAAACAGTTCACAGTCAGCTAACCGGCTTGCAGCTACAACAGGAGAAAATTTGTGAGTATTTGGAAAAGGGCATCTACTCAGTCGAGATGTTCACCAAGCGCAATGCGGCTCTGTCAAAGGAGATTGAACAGCTTCGGGATTCTGAAACGGACCTTCTTCGACAGAAAAGTGAAGGCAATAAGCAAAATCGGGCAGCAGCTGAGTTGATCCCAACCACCCAGCACATTCTGGATAGCTATGATGCGCTTACTGTGGAGGAGAAGAATAGCCTATGGAAACTGGTTATGAGAAGGGCAACGATTTATCGGGAACCCGAGGGGGAAGTGCATATTCACATTTACCCAAACCTTCCAAGGTAACGATCCGCCATAGGCGGGCAATACCACAAATATAAGAAAAATCCACGCCGATCTATCGACTATAGCCCCCTTTCATGGTATAATACAAAAAATTGATTGTGAAAGGGGGCTGACATCATGCCTGAGCAGCCGAAAAAGACACCGTGTGGTATTGGTGTGTTGGCCCATGTGGACGCGGGGAAAACCACCTTGTCCGAGGCCCTGCTCTATTGCAGCGGGGCCCGGCGGATATTGGGGCGGGTGGATCATCAGGATGCCTTCCTGGACACCCATGTGTTGGAGCGGGCCAGAGGCATCACCATTTTCTCTAAGCAGGCCCAGCTGGAGACCCAGCATCGGGCGGTGACCTTGGTGGACACCCCGGGGCATGTGGATTTTTCCGCCGAGGCGGAACGGACCATGCCGGTGCTGGACTGCGCTGTGCTGGTTATCAGCGGCACCGATGGAGTCCAGGCCCATACGCTGACACTGTGGCACCTGTTGGAGCGCTATCGGGTGCCAGTGTTCCTGTTCATCAACAAGATGGATCTTCCGGGAACGGAGCGGACGGAGCTGCTGCGGAAATTGCAGGAGCAGCTTTCTCCCGGCTGTGTGGATTTTGGGGCGGATTTTGTTTCCATCGCGGAGAATGCCGCCCTGTGCGACGAGGCGCTGCTGGAAAACTACCTGGAAAGCGGTACCGTTACGGAGGGAAATCTCCGGGCGCTGATTTCCGGGCGGAAGCTGTTCCCCTGCTGCTTCGGCTCGGCCCTGAAGCTGGAGGGGGTGGGGGCCCTGCTGGACACCCTGGACCGGTATGCCCCGGAGCGGGAATACCCCAAAGAATTCGCCGCACGGGTGTACAAGATATCCCGGGACCCCCAGGGAAACCGCCTCACCTGGCTGAAGGTCACCGGCGGCAGTCTGAAGGTTCGCTCTTCTGTGAGTTATGTCAACCAAAAAGGCGAAGCCAGGGAGGAAAAAATCGTCCAGCTGCGCCGGTACTCCGCAGAGAGGTTTACCGCCCCGGAGGAGATTCCCGCGGGGTATCTCGCTGCAGTGACGGGTCTGACGGAGACCTTCGCCGGACAGGCCCTGGGGGCGGAACCGGCGGGGCAGCCCTATGCCCTGGAGCCGGTGATGACCTACCGGGTGAATCTGCCCAAGGGCTGTGACCCGGCCCAGACCCTGCCCAAGCTGCGGCAGTTGGAGGAGGAGGATCCCCAGCTCCACCTGCTGTGGGAGAACGGGCAGATTCATGTCCAGATCATGGGTCGGGTTCAGCTGGAGATTTTCCGCAGTCTGGTGCAGCAGCGCTTCGGCCTGGAGGTGACCCTGGATGACCGCCGGATCTTCTACAAGGAGACCATCGAAAATAAGGTGGAGGGTGTGGGCCATTTTGAGCCCCTGCGCCACTATGCCGAGGTCCACCTGCTGCTGGAGCCGCTGCCCCGGGGAAGCGGGCTGGTGTTTGACACGGTCTGTTCCATGGATGTGCTGGACGGCAATTACCAGCGGCTGATTCTGACCCACCTGGAGGAAAAGGTCCATCGGGGCGTCCTCACCGGGGCGCCCATTACGGATATGAAGATTACGCTCCTTGTGGGCAAGGCGCACCTAAAGCACACCGAAGGCGGCGACTTCCGACAGGCCACCTACCGGGCCGTGCGCCAGGGCCTGATGCAGGCGAAATCCGTTCTTCTGGAGCCCTGGTACGACTTCGCCCTGACCGTGCCCACGGAGCAGATCGGACGAGCCATTACCGATATCCGGTCCATGGGCGGCGAATTTGACGCCCCGGAAGCTTCTGGAAATCTCTCTACTCTGAAAGGTCTGGTTCCGGCGTCGGAGGTCAAAGATTATGCCGACGTGGTGGCGGCCTATACCCAGGGCCGGGGCCGCTTGCAGCTGTCCCTCCACGGCTACGCCCCCTGTCACAACACGGCGCAGGTGGTGCAAGAGACCGGCTACGACCCGGAGGCGGATCTGGCCAATACTCCGGATTCCGTTTTCTGCGCCCACGGAGCCGGGTTTACGGTGAAGTGGGACAGGGTGAAGGACTACATGCACCTGGAAAGCGGTCTGAAGGAGGAAAAGGCACCTCAGATCATCACCCGCAACGTCCGTGCGGATGATAAGGAGCTGGAAAAAATCATGGAGCGGGAGTTCGGCCCCATCCGCACAACCTTGTACCGCGCCCCTGCCGCCAACCGCCCGGCAACTGAGGAAGTACCCATCCGGACACCAAAGCAGAAATATATTATTGTAGACGGCTACAATGTGATTTTCGCCTGGGAGGAACTTGCCGCCCAGGCCAGGGATGACCTGGACGCCGCCCGGCGGCAGCTGTGCGACAGCTTAAGCAGCTATGCGGGCTTCACCAAATGCCGGCTGGTGGTGGTGTTCGACGGCTACAAGCAGAAGGGAAACCCCGGCGAAAAATTCCAGTTCCACAACATCCAGGTGGTGTATACCAAGGAAGGGGAGACCGCCGATGCCTATATCGAGGCTCTGGCCGACGAGATCGGCAGCAACTACGCGGTCCGGGTGGCATCCTCCGATGGCCTGGTGCAGCTGTCCTCCTTCCGCATCGGCGTGCTGCGGATGTCCGTAAGAGAGCTGCGGGAAGAAGTGGAGCAGGCCAAACAAAATATGAGGGAATATTTTCATGGGTAAAATGGCAAAGATTTTGCAAAAGATTCTTCCATTTTTGGAGGTTATGATGTATAATCAGATATCATACATTAGGAGGAATCGCCATGAGCAACGCCCAGCAGTCCTCGGACCCCAAGATCCAGGCCCACATTGACAAGCTTATCAAGCATGACCGCAAGATCGAGCATTTCTTCCGCAGGGCGCTGCATTTCCTGGAGCAGCTCATCGCGGCTCTGACCATCATCGTTCTGCTGGCGGCGCTGGGGCTGGAGGTCTTCCACATGTTCACGGAGCCGGGCTACTTTGCCGATGTGGAGCATGTGCTGCACAAGCTGCTGACCATTGTGGTGGGCCTGGAGTTTGTGCGAATGCTCATCGACACCACCCCTGCCAACATTCTGGAGGTTCTGACCGTGGCTATCACCCGCCATGTGATTCTGAGTCACGACGACCCCTGGAGCAACCTGGCCTGCATCGCCTGCATCGCCGGGCTCTTCGCCATCCGCCGCTTCCTGATCCGCCGCAGCGAGCTGCAGGAGGAAATGGTGGAAATCTGACCATAGCCCCAAAAACCGCACTCCCATCCAGACAAGGGAGTGCGGTTTTTTGAGTGTGGAGTTAGGAGTGTGGAGTTAGGGGTCAGGAGTTGTTGGGGATGTAAATGATCGTTGTGGTTATCAGCTTTAATAAGCATGGTACACTTTACAACTTTATGCGCCAGAGTTTCGTCCACCACTGTCATTGCGAGGAGCGCAGCGACGTGGCAATCCGTTCCCTTAAATGTCAATATTATTGAGCATTTCCGTAAAATCGGCCTGTGCAAAGGGGAAACGGATTGCCACACCAGCGTGCGCGCTGGTTCGCAATGACAGTGAGGGTCGTACCCTAGAGCACCGATGTTAACATTTGTGCATTTCCTTACTTTGTTTTTTGGTCTTGCTTACTAAAGCCGATAACCACAATGATCGTTTATCGTTGCACCCCGCCCTACGTTGCGTGCGGTGATATGCGGCAGATAGTGCGATAAACGATCATTTCTTTGTTTGACCGCAGTGGTACATCCGTTCGCACAGGTCCCGCTGGATGGCTTCCATAGCGTCTACCATGGTGTTCAGGTCCGGGTCCTCGTCCCCGGCACCCAGACGGGAGCAGAGCCGTTCATAGGCATCGCGCATCCGGTCATATTCCCGTTGACAAAGGCTGCCCTCCGAAAAGGCATCCTCCACCCCGGGGGCACTGGCTTCTGGGGTATGAAGGCCTAGCATGGTTTCGTAAATTTCTGCAAAGTTTTCCAACTGAATCACCTCTATGGGAAAAGATATATCTAGTATATCTGATAATTATAGTTTCGTCAAGGAAAAAGGTATACCATGTATACAGGTGATTCAAATGAAGAAAACAGAGTATATAACCTACAGAACGGATGCCGATATCAAATCGATTCTTTCCCAAATTGCCGCAGAGAAGAAGTGGAGCATCTCCCAGCTATCCGAGGAGATCATCAAGGAATGGCTCCAGGAAAAATATCCGGAGCTGCTGCCCCAGGAATAAGCAAATACCCCGACTGCACGACAGCCGGGGTAATTTTTTCGCTTGAGATTATTCTGCCGCGATCACGTGGGCACCCTGGAATTCCACCCGCAAGGGCAGCATCTTCCAGTTCTTTTCCGTGATGCTGTCCAGCTTTTTGGAAAGCTTCTGCTCCAGCTTTTCGTCCTGGGTGATGCACAGCAGTGTGGGGCCCGCGCCGCTGAGGCAGAAGGCCGCGCCGGTGGTCCGCACCAGGGCTTCAATCCGCTCGTAGTCCGGGATCAGCTTTTTCCGGTAGTTCTGGTGCAGCCGGTCCTGCATGGCGTTGCGAAGCAGCTTTTCATCTCCCAGCTCCAAGGCTTTCAGAACCAAAGCGCCGTGGGAGATGTTGTAGATGGCGTCAGCTCGGTTGATCTGCTCCGGCAGCACGGACCGGGCCAGGGTGGTGGGTAGGTTGAAGTCCGGGATCAGGGCCAGAAATTCCCAGTCCGGATGCAGGGGGAAGCTCACCGTCACCGGCAGGCCGCCGTCCACCATAGAAGCGGTGAGACCGCCGTAGAAGGCAGGGGCCAGGTTGTCCGGGTGGCCCTCCATGGCGTTGGTGATGTTCAGCAGGCCCTGGGTGGACAGCTTGTTGTTACGCAGCACGTTGGCTCCCATGGCTCCGGCTACCAGCAGCGCGGCGGAGGAGCCCAGTCCGCGGCAGATGGGGATGTGGGCGTCGATGTGGATCTTGACGCCCCGGATTTCCTCGCTCATTGTGTTCAGCACCGCGCAGTAGGAGGTATAGGCCAGATTGTCCGGGCCGGTGAATTCCTCGTCGCAGCCGGTGATCTCCAGGCCGGAGTCGGTCTCCTCAAAGGTCACGTCGGTATACAGGCTCAAAGCGCAGCCGAAAGCGTCAAAGCCGGGACCAAGGTTGGCGGTGGTGGCCGGAACGCGGATGGTTACTCGTTTCATAGGACTGGTTCTCCCAATTATAAATGTAAAACGTACGCCAGCATTTTGTCCTTGTCAATGACGCCGGTGTGCTTTTCGGCCTTGCCCTGTAGGTCTGCCAGATTTCTGGGAATGGGAACGCCGGTAATGGCGGAGAGGGTCTTCATCTGGTCAAATTCGCTGCCGCTGGTGTCGCCGCCGATGGCATTGAGGACGGCCACGGGGAACTTGTAGGGGGAGGCGGTGGACAGCACCACCATGGGACGGTTATCGCCGGTCTGGGCCACATAGTCCTCGGCGGCAGCCCAGCCGGAGGCGGTGTGGGGATCGCACAGATAGCCTTTTCCTTTATACACCCGGCCGATGATCTCCGCCGCCCGGGCATCGTCACAGTAAGCGGCCCAGAATTCGGACTGAATTCTCTCCAGCAGCTCGGCGGGAACGGTGTAGCTGCCTTCACTATTTAATTTCTCCATGAGCGAAGCCACCAGCGCTGTGTCGCCGCTGAGCAGGTACAGCAGCCGCTCTAAGTTGGAGGACACCAGGATGTCCATGGAGGGAGAGGTGGTCTTCAGCAGGGGACGCTTCCGGTCATAGGTGCCGGTGTGGATGAAGTCGGTGAGGACGTTATTGGCGTTGGAGGCGCAGATCAGGGTGCCTACGGGCAGGCCTAACTGCTTTGCCAGATATCCCGCCAGAATGTCGCCGAAGTTTCCTGTGGGTACGGAGAAGTTGACTTTGTCCCCCAGGGCAATGGTCCCGGCGTCCAGCAGGTCACGGTAGGCCCGGAAGTAGTACATGACCTGGGGGGCCAGACGGCCGATATTGATGGAGTTGGCCGACGACAGCCGGAAGGGCAGTTCCTTACCCTGGCAGGCGGCGAAGATGTTCTTCACGCCGGTCTGGGCGTCGTCAAAGTTGCCCCGGACCGCGCAGACGGCTACATTGCTGCCCTCCTGGGTCACCATCTGGGCCCGCTGGACCTGGGAGACGCCGCCGTCGGGATAGAATACGCAGATACGCACCCCCGGCACATCGTGGAAGCCCTCCAGCGCGGCCTTGCCGGTGTCGCCGGAGGTGGCGGTGAGGATCAGAATATCTTCGTCCATGCCCTTGGCTTTCTTGGCGGCGGTCAGCAGCTGGGGCAGCATGGACAGCGCCACGTCCTTGAAAGCGGAGGTGGGCCCCCGGAACAGCTCCAGCACCCGGAAGTCCCCCACGGGAACGGTGGGTGTCAGGTCTTCGGTTTCGAATTTGCCGGTATAGGCCCGGCGCACCAGCTCCGGCATGTCGGGAATATCCGGCAGCAGAGCGGAAAGAATCTGGGTTGCCATGTCCTGGCTGCTGCCGCGCAGGCACTGCTGCCAGTCAAAGGCGGGAATGGCTTTGGGCATATACAGGCCGCCGTCGGGGGCCAGGCCCTCCAGAACGGCTTGGGCACTGTCGACAAAAGCGGCATTGCTGCGGGTGGAATGATAGAGCATAGTATCCTCCTGAAAAACAGAGATTCCTTTACCAATTGCACAAAAAGTCAGAAAATCAAAGGAAATCCTTTGCTTTTTGTGGCAGTTGCAATTTGCGTAGGTATATGATATACTGTTTTTCGTGAAAAAGCAAGTGTTTTCGAGCCGGACACAATTGTTTCTGCAAGAGTGCCTAAAACACAATAAATTATGGAGGATATTTTCATGAATATCGGATTATTGGGCTTTGGCGTGGTAGGCCGGGGCGTTTATGAGATCACCGGCGCCAGAGCGGACATGCAGGTGACCAAGGTTCTGTGTCTGGAGGACATCTCCCTGCCCGATGCCCAGGCCGTGAAGAATTTTGATGAGATCCTGAACGACGATACCATTGATACCGTGGTGGAGGCCATGGGTGGACTGCATCCTGCCTATGAGTTTGTCCGCGCCGCCCTCGAGGCTGGCAAAAATGTGGTGACCT
The DNA here is from genome assembly GCA_946056135.1 of uncultured bacterium. GTDB lineage: Bacteria > Bacillota > Clostridia > Oscillospirales > Oscillospiraceae > Faecousia. The sequence goes on from CAMGIN010000033.1 coordinate 12,239, forward strand.
CCAACAAGGCCCTGGTCTGCACCTTCTATGACGAGCTGCTGCCTTTGGCGGAGCGCAAGGGCCTCAAGTTCCGTTCCACTGCGGCGGTGGGCGGCGGCATCGGCTGGCTCAGCGAGCTGGAGCGGGCCCGCCGGGTCCAGAAGCTCACCCAGGTGGGCGGCATCATGAACGGCACCTGCAACTACATTCTGGACAACATGACCCGTCTGGGATTAAACTATGACGATGTGCTGAAGCAGGCCCAAAAGCTGGGTTACGCCGAGGCCAACCCCTCCACCGACGTGGATGGCATCGACACCTGGCACAAGGTGATCCTGTCTGCCAACATTGCCTTCGGCATCAGCCTGGACAAGCAGACTGTTCCCGTGGCGGGCATTCGCAACATCCAGGCAAAGGACGTGGAGAACTTCAAGGCCCACGGCCTGGTGTGCAAGCTGATTTCCACCGCCAAGTGCCTGGGCGATACCTACAGCGCCTATGTCCAGCCCACTCTGGTGAAAGAAGGAGAGCCGGAGGCGGCTGTGCCCATGAATTACAACCTGATCACCTTCCTGGGAGACACTTCCGAGCGCATGAGCTTCTTCGGCCAGGGCGCGGGCCGGTACCCCACTGCATATAATGTAGTTCAGGACCTGGTGGATGTGCTGGCGGGCAAGGGCTTCTACGCTCCCTACGGCACCAAGGCAGCGGCGGACAACAGTGAGAAGCTGACCTGGTACGTCCGGGGCAATTGGACAGAAGAAGCGGCAGAAACCTGGGACGGCGCGGTGGTGACCAAACCGGTGTCCGTCACCCAGATGCACGCTTGGCTGAAGGAAAACCCCGACGCCTTCATCGCGGCAATCTGCTGAAGAACAAAAAAGCAGACAAAGGATCGTTTCGCGTACCAAAACTTTCCCCCGCGGAATCTCGTCAATAAAACGCTCCGGGGCCAACTCCTGCTGTCATTGCGAACCAGTCCGCAGACTGGTGTGGCAATCCGTATCCCTTTACTTTTGCTACCGCTTGGTACATGTTACCAAGGGGAACGGATTGCCACACCAGCGTGCGCGCTGGTTCGCAATGACAGTGGTAGACGGTACTCCGGTTGATCTATCGTACATTGCTGCGCGAAACGATCATTTATACCATTATTCGAAATCTAAGGATTGCAAATGGGCTTTGGCCCGAGAGAGGAACAGAAAATGAAAGTAGTAAAATTCGGCGGCAGCTCCATGGCGGATGCCGGGCAGTACCGCAAGATCCGGGAGATCCTGATGGCAGACCCCGAGCGCAGGGTGGTGGTGGTCTCCGCTGCGGGCAAGCGGTTTTCCGGCGACCACAAGCTGACGGACCTGCTGTACCTGTGCTATGCCCACATCCAGTACGGTGTGGACTGCTCCGGTATTTTTGAGATGATCGCCTCCCGCTATCTGGACATCCGGGATGAGCTGGGCCTGGACCTGTGCCTGGAGCCGGAGCTGGCGGAGCTGAAAAAACGTATCGACGCCAAGAACATCAGCCAGGAGGAGTTGGTCAGCCGGGGCGAGTATTTTTCCGCCAAGCTCATGGCCGCCTACCTGGGCTTCCAGTTCGTGGACGCGGCGGACTGGGTCAAGTTCAACATGGACGGCACCGTCAACCAGGAGGAATCCTATGAGGCCCTGCGCCACCAGGCTCTGCTGGGCTACGGCGCGGTGATTCCCGGCTTCTACGGCTGTATGCCCGACGGTACCATCCACACTTTCTCCCGCGGCGGCAGCGATATCACCGGCGCATTGGCAGCGGCGGCGTTGGACGCGGACGTCTACGAGAACTGGACCGATGTCTCCGGCATTCTGATGGCGGATCCCCGGATTGTGGATGACCCCCAGGCCATTCCCGAGGTTACTTATGACGAGCTGCGGGAGCTGAGCTATTCCGGCGCCCAGGTGCTCCACGAGGACAGCATCTTCCCGGTCCGGGAGAAGAATATCCCGGTGAACATCCGCAATACCAACCAGCCCGACGCCCCCGGCACCATGATCCGGGCCTCCTTCGAAATGGACCAGGACCCGGACCGCTTCATCACGGGCATCACCGGCAAGAAGGATTTCTCCATCATTTCCCTGTCCAAGCGGGGTATGAGCAATCAGGTCGGCGTCCTGCGCAAGGTGCTGACAGTGCTGGAGCGGCACAACATCTCCGTGGACTATGTGCCCAACGGCATTGACAACGTGTCTGTGGTGCTGCCCACCCACTCCATTGAGCGGGACCTGTACACCATCATGGCGGAGATCAAGAAGGAAGCGGAGCCGGATACCCTGGATGTCCACCACCACATCGCGGTGGTCGCCGCCGTAGGCCGGAAGATGGCCTTCCGCCCCGGTATTTCCGGTAAGATCTTCGCGGCCTTGGGCGAAAGCGGCATCAACATCCGCATGATCAACCAGGGCCCTGACGAATTGAACATCATCTTTGGCGTGGACAACAAGGACTTCAAGGAAGCCATCCGGGTGCTGTATAACAGCTTTGTTACAAAATAATTTGTGTTTGTTGATTGGGAGGTAGAATTATGAAAACATATACTGTGGCTGTCCTCGGCGCTACCGGCGCTGTGGGACAGGAAATGATTAAAGTTCTGCAGGAGCGGAATTTCCCTGTAGGCAAGCTGGTGCCTCTGGCCTCTGCCCGGAGCGCGGGCAAAACTCTGAAATTCCGGGGGGAGGACGTGACCATCCAGGAGGCCTGCGACACCGCTTTCGAGGGTGTGGACATCGTCCTGGGCGCTGCCGAAAATGACATCGCCAAGCAGTTTGCTCCTGCCATCGTCAAGGCCGGAGCGGTCTTTGTGGACAATTCCTCCGCCTTCCGCCTGGACCCCAAGGTGCCTCTGATTGTGCCCGAGGTCAACCCGGAGGATGTGGCCTGGCACAGCGGCATCATTTCCAACCCCAACTGCTCCACCATTATCACTGTTACCGCCGTCAATGCCCTGAATACCATCGCTCCCATCCGCACCATGACCGCCTCTACTTACCAGGCTGTCTCCGGCGCAGGCGCAGGCGGCCCCATCGAGCTGATGAACGAGGTGGAAGCCCTGCGGGAGGGCAAGACCTACGAGCCCAAGGTGTTCTCCCACCAGATTGCCTACAACCTGATCCCCCAGATCGGCGGCGAGCAGTTCGAGGGCTATACCAGCGAGGAAATGAAGATGCAGAACGAGGGCCGCAAGATCATGCACCTGCCGGAGCTGAAGGTGAGCTGTACCTGCGTCCGGGTGCCGGTGGTCCGCAGCCACTCTATCTCCGTCAGCTGCCACTTTGGTGTGCCCGTCACCGTGGAGCAGGCAAGAGAGGTCATTGCCAAGGCTCCCGGATGCCGTCTGGTGGACGATCTGGGCAACAAGCAGTACCCCATGCCTCTGGACACCTCCAACCAGGACATCGTGTTCGTGGGCCGCATCCGTCCGGACCTCACTGACGACAACGGTCTGTGCCTGTGGTGTTGCGGCGACCAGGTCCGCAAGGGCGCTGCCACCAACGCCATCCAAATCGCGGAACTGCTGATTAAGTAAAACCAAATCCCCGGAATCCAAAAGATTTCGGGGATTTTTTAGCATACAAAATGCAAAATAGTTGTGTTTCCGCATATAAATGACCGCTTATAGTGCGTAGGGGGCGGCATCCTTGACGCCCCTTGTGACGGCACTGCATACAAATGGGGCGTCAAGGATGCCGCCCACTACGTTAAGCATGAAAGCCTTTGATGTGTATCTCGTATTGGAAAAACACGCTAGGGTAAACAATCTTTCTCGTCAGCGCGCAGCCCCATAAAACAGCCCCAGAGCAGGAAAACCGCTCCGGGGCTTTGGTCACTTCTATATATATTATAAAATGAGTTCGCTGTAAGGTGCGCCCATCCGTTTCAGCTCCTGAGCCAGAAATCCTGCCATGATTACCGCGCCTTCGGGCTTTAAGTGGGTGTTGTCCTTGGGCCACATGAACCAGGGCTTGGAGGGGGCGTCTCCCACATGGGAAAGATACGCTTCTGTGATTGCGGTGAGATCCGCAACGGGAACCCCCAGTTTGGCCCCCAGCTCCCGCACGGCCTGGGGATAGGCCCCGTGGCTTCCGGGAAGGAACTGACCAGCGTCGTCAAACAGCCGCCGGGCAATGGAGGTAATCAGCACCGGATAGGCCCCGGCTTCCCGGGCGGTGCGGATGAAATAGGTTAGGTTTTCCGTGTAAGCCCCCTCCGGGTCCGTGTGGCGGGCGGGGTCGGCCTTTTCATCGTTGTGCCCGAACTGGATCAGCAGAAAGTCTCCGGGTCTCATTCCTTGCTTGACAGGTTCGAAAGCACCCTCGTCCAGGTAGGATTTGGTACTGCGCCCGTTAAGCCCATGGGGGCTCAGGGTTACCCCTTCCCGCAGATACAGGCCCAGTGCGTTAGACATGCCCTGCTGGGGATAGGAGTCGATTTTATTGAAGGCTACGGTGCTGTCGCCGATGTAGAAAACGGTTGGCATGGAATATCCCTCCCATGATTGATGTACCGTTATCTTACAGGAAATGCCGGAATAAGTCAAGCTGCCCGGTATCGTTCATGCGGTAAATGATCGTTTTGTATTCGTATGGGGCAGCAAGGATACTATCTTACCACAACTTACGTATATTTCCAACTGCTTTTGCCCATACTGTGCCCAGGAGGGATTACTATGAAATTGCGTGATGTTATGTCCAACCCGGTGATCCGTATTCAGCCTGACGAGTCCGTGGCGGTGGCAGCAAGAACGTTGGCCAGATACAATATCGGCGCTTTGCCGGTCTGCGGAAACGACGGGCGGGTCTGCGGCCTGGTGACAGACCGGGATATCGTCACCCGCTGTCTGGCAGCCAACCGCTCTCCGTCCACAACAACGGTGCGGGACGTAATGACTTCCCAGGTGGTCTCCGCCCGTCCGGATATGGACGCCGCTCTGGCGGCAGGGCTCATGGGCCGGGAGCAGATTCGCCGCCTGCCGGTGATCGAAAACGGGAAGCTGTGCGGTATGGTCAGCCTGGGAGACCTGGCGTTGAAGGAGGAATCCAGTATCGAGGCCGGGGACGCTCTGACCGAGATCAGCGGCCATCTATCCAGCCGGGAATAGGGAAATGTCCGCTGGAAAAGGGCAATTGTCTGCTGTGAAAAAAGTCGAAATTTCTCGAAAATAATCCTTGACAAACCGAAATCCGCATGGTATTATATCGAAGCTGTCCGCGAGGGCGGCATAAAAAATGCCAAGTGAATTGAAATTTGATAGAATTTGAAAATAGTTCTTGACAAATGGAGAGAAACATGGTATCATATAAAAGTTGCGTGATGAACGGTTTCTGACCTGGAGCGCGGCGAATCACCTTGAAAAACTTCGAAAAAGAACGAAAAAAGCTCTTGACAAGTTCGACAAGATGTGATAAACTGATCAAGTTCGCAGCGACGCGAACGGCTGTACCTTGTAAATTGAATAACGTAAAGACGAACTAAAAAACACCTTGGACAA
>CAMGIN010000034.1 GCA_946056135.1 uncultured bacterium
GTGGTGGTGTTCATCGCGCTGCTGATTACCTCCCCCATCCTGACCATTGTGCTGGTACTGACGGTGTCCGTCATCATCTTCGTCACCAAGGTGGTGGCAGGCAAGTCCGCCAGCTTCTTCATCGGCCAGCAGAAGGCCCTGGGCGCCGTCAACGGCTATGTGGAAGAAATGATAAACGGCCAGCGGGTGGTCAAGGTCTTCTGCCACGAGGAAACAGCCAAGAAGGAATTCGACGAACTCAACGATAAGCTCCGGGAGAACGCTTTCCGTGCCGGCGCTTACTCCAACGTCATGGGCCCCGTGAACAACAACCTGGGCTACATCCAGTACGCCATCCTGGCTATCGTAGGCGGCCTGCTGGCCATCTACTCCGGCGGCAGCCTGCTGACCCTGGGCAAGCTGATCTCCTTCCTGACCCTGTCCCGCTCCTTCAACCAGCCTATTTCTCAGATCAGCAACCAGATCAACTCCATCGTCATGGCTCTGGCCGGCGCGGAGCGGATCTTCGACCTGATGGACGAGGAGCCGGAAGAGGATCACGGCTATGTGAAGCTGGTCAACGCCATCATCGACGAAGACGGCAACATCACCGAGACTCCCGAGCACACCGGCCACTGGGCCTGGAAGCATCCCCACAAAGCCGAGGGAACCATCACCTATACCGAACTGAAGGGCGACATCACCATGTTCGATGTGGACTTCGGCTACGTTCCCGAAAAGACCGTGCTGCATGACATTACCCTCTACGCCAACCCCGGTCAGAAGATCGCCTTCGTGGGCGCTACCGGCGCGGGAAAAACCACCATTACCAACCTGATAAACCGGTTCTACGACATTGCCGACGGCAAGATCCGTTACGACAATATCAACATCAACAAGATCTGCAAGCCCGATCTGCGCCGGTCCCTGGGTGTGGTGCTTCAGGAGACCAACCTGTTCACCGGCACCGTCATGGACAACATCCGCTATGGCAACCTGAACGCCACCGACGAAGAGTGCATCCATGCCGCCAAGCTGGCCAACGCCCATGACTTCATCACGAGGCTCCCCCAGGGCTATAACACAGTCCTCACCGGCAACGGCGCCAGCCTGTCCCAGGGCCAGCGGCAGCTCATCGCCATCGCCCGGGCAGCGGTTGCGGATCCTCCCGTCATGATCCTGGACGAGGCCACCTCCTCCATCGATACCCGTACCGAGAAACTGGTTCAGGACGGCATGGACGCTTTGATGAAGGGCCGGACGGTGTTCGTCATTGCCCACCGCCTGAGCACCATCATGAACTCCGACTGCATCATGGTGCTGGACCACGGCCGCATCATCGAGCGTGGCACCCACGACGATCTGATTGCCCAGAAGGGCACCTACTATCAGCTCTACACCGGCGTATTCGAACTGGAGTAAGCAAATGTTTCCAAAACAGGCTGCCTCCCATGATTTGCAAGAATCATGAGAGGCAGCCCTCTTTTCATGCAAAGCTATAAAAGGTGTTTGCTTCCGTCTACACAGTGGTAGCTTCCCTCACTTTCAAAGCCGGAATCCACCGCAACCCGGTTTTCAGGGTGCTGGCGGCACAGCTTTTCCGGAAATGGGAAAAAAGCTTAGGTATGCTGTTTTTAGGGGCTGTCCCACTGCGTTAGCGAGACAGCCCCTTGGAATTATTCTTCTGTCGTTTCTTCGGCATTTTCCTCCGGCGCGGGCAGCTTATTCTTGTCCGCGTTGACGTAGGCCATCAACTCATCGCCGGTGATGGTTTCCTTCACCAGCAGATATTCGCTGATTTCGTCCAGCAGCCCGCGATTCTCCGTCAGAATCCGTTTGGCATCGGTGTAGGCACCCTCCAAAATCTTTTTGACCTCCTGATCCACCTCGGCAGCGGTGCTCTGGGCGCAGTCCATGTAGGCCTGGCCGTCCAGATACTGGTTCTGCACACTGGCGGTGGACATCAGGCCGAATTTCTCGCTCATGCCGTACTGCGTAACCATGTTCCTGGCCAGGGACGTGGCCCGCTGGATGTCGTTGGCAGCGCCGGTGGTCTGAATGCCGAAGACCACCTGCTCCGCAGCCCGGCCGCCCACCAGGGTCCGAAGCTCCGTGCGCAGCTCGTCAGCGGTGGACAGGAACTTTTCTTCCTCTGGCATCTGCATGGTGTAGCCCAGAGCGCCAGAGGTATGGGGCACAATGGTGATCTTGGAAACCGGCTGGGAGTGCTTCTCCAGGGCGGCAATCAGGGCGTGGCCCACCTCATGGTAAGCAACCAGCCGCTTCTCCATATCGGTCAGAACGGTGTTTTTCTTTTCCGTACCCGCGATGACCGTCTCGAAAGATACCAGCAGATCCTCCTGATTCACCGCCTTGCGGCCCTGGCGGACAGCCCGGAGAGCGGCCTCATTGACCAGGTTGGCCAGATCCGCGCCCACCGCGCCGGCTGTTGCCTGGGCGATTTTGCGCAGGTCCACATCCTCGGACAGCTTGATTTTCCGGGTATGCACCTTCAGAGTGTCCAGACGGCCCTGGAGGTTAGGACGGTCCACGATGATCCGCCGGTCAAACCGGCCAGGCCGCAGCAGAGCCTTGTCCAAAATCTCCGGCCGGTTGGTTGCCGCCAGACACACAATGCCCTTGGAGGGCTCGAAGCCGTCGATCTCGCTGAGCAGCTGATTCAATGTCTGCTCCTGCTCAGAGTTACTGCCGTACCGGTTATCCCGGGACCGGCCCACAGCGTCGATCTCGTCAATAAAAATGATACAGGGCGCGACCTTCGCCGCCTGTTGGAACAGGTCCCGGACACGGCTGGCACCCATACCCACGAACATCTCCACGAAGTCAGAACCGGAGATGGAGAAGAAGGGCACATTGGCCTCTCCTGCCACTGCCTTGGCCAGCAGTGTCTTACCGGTACCGGGAGAGCCCACCAGCAGCGCGCCCTTGGGCAGCTTGGCGCCGATGGCGGTATACTTCTGGGGATTGTGCAGGAAGTCAATGATTTCCTGCAGGGATTCCTTGGCTTCGTCCTGGCCTGCCACGTCCTTGAAGGTGACGCCGGTCTGCTTCTCCATATAAACCTTTGCCTTGGACTTGCCAAACCCGCCCATCATGCCATCGCCGCCCATGCGCTTGGTGAGCATGTTCATCACCAGGAACAGTCCGCCGATCATGATCACATAGGACAGGATCATCATAATCATGGAGTTATCCTCCACGATTTCCTCGTTAACCGTCACACCCATGCCGTGAAGCTCTTCCGCCAGAGCCAGCAGATCGCCGCCGCTGGGCAAACCCGTATAGCAGGCCTTTTGCTGGGAGGGATCCTTGGCCGCTTCCTCCTTGGTCATGTAGAGGATCCGGTCATACTGTAACTCCACCTCCGACAGCTGACCCGCGTTCTTGGCGTTTAGGAAATCAGAGTAGGTGGTTTCGGTGTACTGGCTCTTTTCCACAGAGTTAAACACCCAGCTGAACAGCAGCACGATCACCAGGGTAATCAGCAGGGCGGTGACAATATTGTTTTTTGGCCGGTCACCGCCATTCGGCTTCTTATTGGGATTATTGGAATCGTTGTTGCGATTGGGTTCCATACGCTTGCCTCCTTGGGCGGATACGTTTCCTTCTATGCCCGTATCACATTTTTCCCATCATATCACATTTTTGCGTGGTAGGCAACGAATGATTCTCGACTTGGCGGTAAATTTTCTGTGAATATGCCCCCAAATGATGCCGTTTTCCCCTTTCCCGGAAAAATAAGAGTTGAGAAATTGCAGCAAATCTGTTATACTGGTATAGTTTATAAGTATGCGCTGAGGAAAGGAGCCTAATTTTCTTCCGCAGCGGTAGATTTTTTCATTCCGATTTTTATGGAGAGAACGCCTATGAACGATAATCGCCGTCCCCCGAGGCGGAAGAACGATTCCCGCCGTCCGGATCGTCCCGTTGAAGAAACGGAAGGACAGCTGGAGGGCCGCAACGCGCTTCAGGAAGCCCTGAAAAGCGGTCGCACCATTGACAAGGTCTTCGTCGCCGACGGAGATACAGACCGGGCACTGCAGCGCCTGGCCGCCCAGGCCAAGGAGGCGGGAGCCGTGGTAGTCAGCGTGGACCGGCGCAGGCTGGATGCCATGTCTGTCACCGGCGCCCACCAGGGTGTCATCACCCTGGCTGCCGCCCACGCCTACTATTCCATCGATGACATTCTGGAGGAAGCCGCGGCCCGGGGAGAAGCGCCGCTGATCGTCATCTGCGACGAGCTGTCCGATCCCCACAATCTGGGTGCCATCCTCAGAAGTGCCGAGTGCGCTGGTGCCCACGGCGTCATCATCCCCAAGCGCCGCAGCGTGGGGCTCACCGCCACTGTCGCCAAAGCCTCCGCCGGAGCCGTAGAGTATATGAAGGTCGCCCGGGTCACCAACATCAGCAGCGCCATCGCCGAGCTGAAAGAAAAAGGCGTCTGGATCTACGGCACTGCTGCGGAAGGCTCCGTCCCCATGTATCAGGCAGATCTCACCGGTCCCGCCGCCATCGTCATCGGAAATGAAGGCGACGGTATGAGTCCGCTGGTCCGCAAAAACTGCGACGTGTGTGTGCATATCCCCATGAAGGGCCGGATCTCTTCCCTGAATGCTTCCGCCGCAGCATCTATTTTACTGTATGAGGCGGTCCGTCAGCGCATATAACCAGGAGGAAAACCCATATGGACAACAAAAATGAATTCCAGGAATTCAACCTGGACGACATTCTCAACGAATTTCACGACCCCTCCGGGGACACCCCAGAGGAAGCGGAACCAGCGGCCACCCTGGAGCTGGACCCGGAAACGGACGCAGAACTGGAGGCGCTGCTGCGTCTTCCTGAGCTGGACATCACTCCGGTCAATGTCCCGGAGCCGGCGATGCCGGAATTGAAGGATACAGATGCAGCGCTTCCGGAGCTGGATGCCGCGCAGCTGCAAATCCCCAAACTGGAAGATACAGGGCTGGATTTCCCGAATCCGGAGAACACGGAGGTTCCGGCACCGGAAGCCCCGTCGGAGGATGCCAGCGAACCTGCCCTGGAAGGAGATACGGTTCGCTTCGCCCCCATCACCGAAGCACAGTTGTCCGAAGCCGCCGCGGAGGCAACCGAACATGTCGTCCCTGAGGATCCCACCATCCACATTCCATCCCTGGATAAGACTCCCAAGGCCGCTGAACCTGCCTTTGAGGTACAGGAGGAATTTATCCCCTCCCCCATTGTCTTTACGCCCCGCTCCCGTCTGAAGGAGCTGAAAAAAAAGCTGGTGTCCGGTCCTGAGAAACGCTACTATGAGCTTTCTGAAACCGGTGTTGGCAAGCTCCAGGCCGCCATTCTGGCAAATATTCTTATCGTGCTCCTGTGCGCGGGAATCACCACCCTGTTTGTTCTGGATATGGTACCGGAAAACCGTCTGCGTCTGGTGATCTTCAGCCAGGTGCTGGCGATGCTGGTCTCCGCTCTGCTGGCCTCCCAGTTGATGCTGGACAGTATTGGAGAGCTGTTCCACGGCCGGTTCACGCTCAACACCATGTTGACACTGACCTTCATCGCCTGCTTCGTGGATGGCATTTTCTGCCTGCAGGAATTACGGGTTCCCTGCTGCGCTGCCTTCAGTCTGGAAGTCACCATGGCTCTGTGGGCCCGGTATCAGCACCGCACCACGGAAATGGCCCAATTGGACACCATGCGCAAGGCAGTCCGCCTCCACGGCATTGTCAAGGTGGAGAATTATTATGACGGTAAGGCTGGTTTCCTGCGCACCGAAGGCGAAGTGGAAGACTTCATGGACACCTATGACAAGCCCTCCGCGCCCGAGCGGAAGCAGAATCTCTATGCCGTTCTGAGTCTTCTGGTCTGTATCGCTATTTCCGTCTTTGCGGGACTTCGGCACGGTCTGAGCATGGGTGTACAGATTCTGTCCACCAGTCTGCTGGTAGCTGTTCCCGCCAGCTTTTTCGTATCCGTCACCCGGCCCATGGCCATTCTGGAACAGCGGCTGCACATGGTAGGCAGTGTCCTGTGCGGCTGGCAGGGTGTCAAAGGTCTGAGTGCCAAAGCCGCCTTCCCCCTGGAGGATCAGGATCTGTTCCCCCAGGGCTGTACCAAGCTCAACGGCGTTAAATTCTACGGTGACCGGGACCCCGATGAGGTAGTCTCCTTCACCACTTCTTTGATCACCGTCGCCGGAGGCGGTTTGGCGCCGGTATTCCAGCAGCTGCTGAAGAGCCGAAATGGCCTTACGCATCCCGTGGAAAACTTCCAGAACTACGGCGGCGGCGGTATCGGCGGCGAGGTCTGCGGAGAGCCGGTACTGCTGGGCAGCCTGAACTTCCTGCAGGATATGGGCGTGGAGATTCCCGAGGGCACCATGGTCAACCAGGCAGTCTACGCTGCCATTGACGGGCAGCTGTGTGCCGTGTACGCCATCTCTTACGCAAAAATGCGCTCCGCCGCCGCAGGGCTGGTCACGCTGTGCGCTTACCGCCGGCTGACTCCCGTCATGCTGTGCAGCGACTTTATGCTGACGGAAGATTTCCTGCGGGCCAAGTTCAGTGTCAAGGCCAGCCGCATCGCCTTCCCCAATCAGAATGTCCGCTCCGAGCTGAAAAAAGTACAGCCCGATCCGGAAGCCTCCGTCCTGGCTCTGACCACCCGGGAGGAACTGGTGTCCTCTGCCTATGTCGTCACTGGCGCCAAGGCTCTGCGCACCTCCACCAAGCTGGGCATCATCATCCACCTACTGGGCGGTATCCTGGGGCTGATCATTATGCTGGTTCTGGCAATCCTGGGCAATACCGAGCTGCTGACCCCCACCAACATTCTGCTGTATCAGCTGGTTTGGTCCATTCCCGGCCTGCTGGTCACGGAATGGACCAGAACCGTCTGACCTCGCTGTTTTCCCCCATGGCTTTCCCTGGCCGTGGGGGCTTTTCAAATGAGACGGAAAAGGATACCTCTGTTTTTCCATCTTTTTATGAATGGTTTGTAATTTTTTGATAATTATGGTTGCAAAATGTAATCTTTTGCTGTATAATGAAAAAACAATACAAACCACCCTAGAAAATGATTTATAAAGGAGGACCTAATATGAAGCGAAAGCAGCTTTTTGCCTTGATCGCGCTGACCGTTGTATGTGCCATGGCCTTCTGCGCATGCAGTAAGGAAGCGGAGCCGACCCAGCCGGTGCAGGAAACCTTCCAGGAGGACCAGTCTCTGGGGCTGGCAAGCTGGGAATTGAGCGCCGCCACCTGGAGCAGCCCCAACGGTGCTACCGTAAACCTGACCGCCGTGCCTGAGCGCCATATCGATGGTGACAACGCCGCCTTCGTCGTCCGTCTGGAAGGCGAGGAAATCGCCAGCACTGCCTGCGATTTTGACGGTACCAACTATACCGCCTCCCTGGATCTGAACGCTGCTGACGGTTACTGCTATTATGTGGTTCTGTCCGCCAAAGACGGTACCCGGACAGAGGTAGCCGTAAACACCCCCACCAACCCCACAGATGAGACCCTCATTGATATGGAGTCCTCTCTGAATTCCTACTGCTCCATCGTGGTGACAGACTGCAGCTTTGACGGCAAGTGGCTGACCATTACCAATGGTCAGGTACAGATTCAGCCCCCCAGAATCGCCGACGACCAGCAGGCTATCCTTTGCTCCCAGGCTATGCTGATTCTGAGCTGCAACGGTGAAACAATCGACAGCGTTTCTCTTGCCCTGCCGGATCCCGGCGTTAACGGCGGCTACGACCTGCAAATCACCTCCTCCGCCTTCCAGATCCCGGCGATGGAAGACGACCAGCAGTTGAGCCTGAGCCTGGAGGTCACCCTGTCCAATGGTCAGTCCCTCAGCGCTCCCGGCGGCACCTGGTTCTATAACGACGGCCAGCTGCTTCTGGCTGTAGGCTGATCCATCGGCTGCAATCCATTGTGTTTCTGCCTGAAAGGCGGTCCCTCCCTGGGGCCGCCTTTGCCGTTCTGCAGCGGCCAAAATCCTGAAAACCAACCTTCTATCGCCCCATTTGCCCACCCGGCTATAGAATTATGTAAACTGCTGCAATTTTCACAAATTTCTGTCCTCTCGTTCCTTTTTTATGTGAATACTATAGAAAAGTTGAAAAAACGCAATTTTTAAGATTGATTTTACGGTTCATTTGGCATACAATAGGAATCGAGCGGATTTTGGGAAAGAGATCCAAGGCGCTTTGATTGGAGTGATGGGATTTGCTGAATATCGTACTGGTGGAGCCTGAGATTCCCCAGAACTGCGGCAACATCGCCCGCACCTGCGCCGCCACCGGCGCAAGGCTCCATCTGATCCGTCCCCTGGGGTTCGACATCTCCGAAAAGGCTGTCCGCCGGGCGGGGCTGGATTACTGGCATATGGTTCAGGTTTTCGACTACGAAAACTTAACGGACTTCTTTCAGAAGAACGACGTGCAGGAAATGTGGTGCCTGTCCACAAAAGCACCCCGGTGCTATTCCGAGGCCAGCTTCCACGACGGCTGCTACCTGTTCTTCGGCAAGGAGACCAAAGGACTGCCGGAACCTTTTCTGGCAGAGCACTACGCGCAATGCCTGCGCATCCCTATGCTTTCCGATGCCCGGAGCCTGAACCTGAGCAATGCGGTCGCTATCACTGCATACGAAGCGCTGCGGCAGCTGTCCTTCCCGAACCTGCAGGATTTTGGCAAAATGCGAGAGAACGCTCTCGAGATTGATTAATCATTATTATGGAGGTTTTTGATTATGAACTACAATAAGAAGTCTATTGAAGACATCGACGTAGCCGGCAAGCGGGTACTGTGCCGCTGCGACTTCAACGTTCCCACCAAGAACGGCGTCATCACTTCCGATAAGCGCATCGTGGCAGCCATGCCCACCATTAAGTACCTGGTGGAGCATAATGCCAAGGTCATCCTCTGCTCCCACATGGGCAAGCCCAAGGGCGAATTCAAGCCCGAGCTGAGCCTGAAGATCGTGGCCGACCGCATCAGCGAGCTGCTGGGCAAGGAAGTCATCATGGCCGCCGACGTAGCCGGTGAGGACGCCAAGGCCAAGGCCGCCGCTCTGAAGGACGGCGAGGTCATGCTGCTGGAGAACACCCGCTTTGAGAAGGGCGAGACCAAGAACGATCCCGCGCTGAGCAAGGCTCTGGCTTCCATGGCCGACATTTTCGTCAACGACGCCTTCGGCACCGCCCATCGGGCACATTCCTCCACCGCCGGTGTGGCCGACTACCTGCCCGCCGTCAGCGGCTACCTGGTGCAGAAGGAAGTTTCCATCATGGGCAAGGCTCTGTCCAACCCCGAGCGTCCCTTCGTGGCTATCCTGGGCGGCGCCAAGGTTTCCGACAAGCTGAACGTCATCAATAACCTGCTGGAGAAGGTGGACACCCTGATCATCGGCGGCGGCATGGCCTACACCTTCCTGGCCGCCAAGGGCTACAGCGTGGGCGACTCCCTGCTGGATGCCGAGAAGATCGACTACTGCAAGGAAATGATGGCCAAGGCCGAGAGCAAGGGCGTCAAGCTGCTGCTGCCCATCGACACCGTGGTGGCTGCTTCCTTCCCCAACCCCATCGACGGCCCCATTGAGGTAGAGACTGTCCCCGCCGACGCCATCCCCGACGGCAAGCAGGGTCTGGACATTGGTGAGAAGACCCGCGCTCTGTTCGCCGACGCTGCCAAGAGCGCCAAGACCGTTGTCTGGAACGGCCCCATGGGCGTGTTTGAGAACCCCACCCTGGCAAAGGGCACCATCGCCGTGGCCCAGGCCCTGGCGGATTCCGAGGCTGTCACCATCGTTGGCGGCGGCGACTCCGCAGCAGCCTGCGAGCAGCTGGGCTTTGCCGACAAGATCACCCACATCTCCACCGGCGGCGGCGCTTCCCTGGAGTTCCTGGAAGGCCTGGAGCTGCCCGGCATTGCCTGCCTGGAGGACAAGTAATCCTTCGTACTTATCTTCAGGGCCCGAGTCATCGGGCCCTGAAGTAAAAGCATGTTATGTGGTTTTCCACATTTCGCCGCTGTCCACACGATAGGATCGCGGATCATCCTGACTTTGTAAATTCGCATCGTACCGCCCCGGTTCTGATGTTTGTATAAAAGGAGAAAAGGAAATGAACAGAAAATATCGTAAGACCGTTATCGCCGGTAACTGGAAGATGAATAAGACCCCCTCCGAGACCAAGGAGTTTATGACCCAGCTGAAGGCTATCATGCCCAAGGGCCGTTGGTGCGACGTGGCACTGTGCGTTCCCGCAGTCTGCATCCCCGCCGCTGTCCGCGCTATGCGGGAGACCCGGGTGGGCATCGGTGCCGAGAACTGCAACCCCAACCCCTCCGGCGCTTATACCGGTGAGATTGCAACCAACATGCTGACCGATGCCGGCTGCAAGTACGTCATCATCGGCCACTCCGAGCGCCGCGCCATGGGCGAGACAGACGCCGATGTCAACGCCAAGGTTCTGGCTGCCCTGGACGCAGGTCTGATCCCCATCATGTGCTGCGGCGAGAGCCTGGAGCAGCGCCAGAACGGCGTTACCGCCGAGTGGATCACCATGCAGATCAAGCTGGGTCTGAAGGACGTGCCCGAGGACAAGATCCGCAAGGTCATCATCGCTTACGAACCCATCTGGGCCATCGGCACCGGTCTGACCGCCACTCCCGAGCAGGCGGAAGAAGTCTGCGAGATGATCCGCAGCGTGGTGCGCAAGCTGTACTCCTCCAAGAACGCCCGTGCCATCTCCATCCTGTACGGCGGCTCCATGAACGAGAAGAACGCCTTCGAGCTGCTGGCCCAGCCCGACATCGACGGCGGCCTGATCGGCGGCGCTTCCCTGGTGCCCGAGAAGTTCGTCAAGATCATCGAGGCAGCCAACCAGCCCACCGTGTAATTTCAAAACGCAACCCTGGGCAGCTGCGGAAACCGCAGCTGCCCAATTCTTACTTTTGGAATTGAAAATTGTATCTATTCAGTCGTGGCTTAGTATCGCATGGTAAATGATCGTTTATCGTAGCATGTACGATGGTTCCGCCAGGGTCCTGACTACCACTGTCATTGCGAACCAGCGCGCACGCTGGTGTGGCAATCCGTTCCCCAGGTATGCAGTACGAATAGACGGAAATGCTCAAAAACGTAACATTTGGGGAACGGATTGCCACGTCGCACGGCTTCCTCGCAATGACAGTGGTGGTCGGCAGCCAGACAGAACCAACGTTCGTTCGTGCAATAAACGATCATTTATCTGATAGTTTCTGACTGCGACTGAATAGTTACTGAACATTATGGTATTTCCTAATTTTCAATTCCCGCTCACAGAGGTAGTCGTATGCACACTTTACTATTATCCGCCCAGGATCCGGAAACCCCTGCGCGTGCCGCCGAGCTGATCCGGCAGGGCGAGCTGGTGGCCATCCCCACGGAGACGGTCTACGGGCTTGGGGCCAACGGGCTGGACGAAACCGCCGTGGCGAAGATCTTCGAAGCCAAGGGCCGTCCCCAGGACAATCCCCTGATCCTGCACATCTGCGGGCCGGAACAGATCGAGCTGTTCTGCCACCACATTCCCCAGACAGCCTATCAGCTGGCGGAGGCTTTCTGGCCCGGTCCCCTGACCATGGTACTGCCCGCCCGGAGCAATGTGCCCCGGCGTACCACTGGCGGTCTGGACACCGTAGCCGTCCGCTGCCCGGACAGTGACGTGACCCGGAAGATCATCCGCCTGTCCGGCGTTCCCATCGCCGCCCCCTCCGCCAACCTGTCGGGTAAACCCTCCACCACCACGGCGGAGCATGTTCTGCACGACCACGACGGAAAGATCGCCGCCATTGTGGATGGCGGCCACTGCCGGGTGGGAGTGGAATCCACCATTGTAGACTTGACTGAGGAGCGGCCCCGGCTGCTGCGCCCCGGCGGCATCACCCCGGAGCAGTTGACGGCGGTTTTGGGAGATCTCGTGGTCGACAAAGCTGTCACCGCTCAGATCGACAAGGACGCCGTGGTCAAGGCTCCCGGCATGAAATACCGCCACTACGCCCCCTCCGAGCCGGTGGTCATCGTCTCCGGAAGCCGGGAGAAGGCAGCGGAGTATATCCGGCGGCATTTTGTCCCCGGAGACCGGGTACTGTGCTTCCAGGAGGAGCTGCCATTGTATGAAGGCTGCAATCCCCTGTCCTATGGGCAGGAGGCCGACGTGAACACCCTGTCCGCCGGTCTGTTTGCTGCCCTGCGGGAGCTGGACGACCCCAGCATCCACCAGGTCTACGCCCGCTGCCCGGTGGGCGACGGCATAGCCTATGCGGTACAGAACCGGCTGAAAAAAGCCGCCGCCTTCCACATCGTTGACGCGGAGGCGGAGGTATGATCCTGGGTATCACCGGCGGCACCGGTTGCGGCAAAACCACCCTGCTAACGTGCATCGCAGAACAGGGCGGGCTGATTCTGGACTGCGACGCCATCTATCACGAGCTGCTGGACACAGACAAAAATCTGCTGGACGCCATCGAAGCCCGGTTCCCCGGCACGGTGGAAAACGGCACATTGCAGCGCAAGAAGCTGGGAGCCCTGGTCTTCTCCGACAGCGGGGCGCTGCTGGATCTAAACCGTATCACCCACGGCGCGGTGAAACGGGAGGTTCTGCGTCGCCTGGAGACGCAGCCGAAGCTAGCGGCCATCGACGCCATTGCCCTGTTTGAAGGCGCTCTGGCAGAGCTTTGCGATGTGACCGTAGCCGTGACTGCTCCTGAAGAAGTCCGGGTAAAACGGCTCATGGCAAGAGACGGCATTTCCGAAGCATACGCCCGCAGCCGCATCGCCGCCCAGCACAGCGAAGAATGGTTCCGGCAGCGGTGTGGATTTACGCTGGAGAACAGCGGTACAGAAAAACAATTCCACGACAAATGTCTTGCTTTTTTGCGGCAACTCAGTATAATAGAATCATAAAGCAGGCGGGGGGGACCTCTCCCGCCATTGCCATGCAATTTTTACCGCAAAGGAGAGATACATTATGACCACAGACGAACTTCGGGAATCCCTGCTGATGGCCCCCAAGAACGGCTATACCCGTCTGACGGAGGCGCAGCGCACCGAGATGGAAAGCTACAGCAAGCGCTACATGGCTTTCATGGATGAAAGCAAAACCGAGCGGGAAGCCACAGCATGGGCTGTCCGGGAAGCGGAAAAGCTGGGCTTTAAGCCCTTCACTCCCGGCATGGATGCCAAGCCCGGCGACAAGATCTACTATAACAACCGGGACAAGTCCATTGCCCTGGCCGTCATCGGCACCGAGCCTCTGAGCAAGGGCGCCAACATCTGCGCCGCCCATGTGGACTCCCCCCGGCTGGACCTGAAGCCCAATCCCCTGTATGAGGATTCCGAGATTGCCTACTTCAAGACCCATTACTACGGCGGCGTCAAGAAGTACCAGTGGACCACCATTCCCCTGGCGCTGCACGGCGTGGTCTATCGCAAGGACGGCAGCCTGGTCACCGTCACCATCGGTGAGGATGACAGCGATCCCATTCTGATGATCTCCGACCTGCTGCCCCACCTGGCTGCGGATCAGATGCAGAAGTCTGCCGCCAAGGTCATTGAAGGCGAGCAGCTCAACGTAATCCTGGGCACCGAACCCATTGCGGGCGAGGGCGCGGATCTGGTGAAGCTGAACATTATGAAGCTGCTGAACGAGAAATACGGCCTTGTGGAAGCGGATTTCCAGTCCGCAGAGCTGACTGTGGTTCCCGCCGGACGCTGCCGGGAGGCGGGCCTGGACCGGAGCCTCATCAGCGCCTACGGCCACGACGACCGGGTCTGCGCTTACGCGGAACTGGAGGCCCTGTTCACCATCTCCCAGCCTGCCAAGACCGCCGTGTGCATCCTGGCGGACAAGGAGGAGATCGGCTCCGTGGGCATCTCCGGCATGCAGAGCCACTACTTTGAGCACTTCATGGGTACTCTGTGCGACGCCCAGGGTGTCAAGCTGGAGGACTGCTTCGCTGCATCCTTCTGCCTGTCCGCCGACGTTTCCAATGCCTTTGATCCCAATTTCCCCGAAACCTGCGACCGCCGGAACAATTCCCTGCTGAATTACGGCATGTCCGTATGCAAGTACACCGGCTCCCGAGGCAAGGGCGGCGCTTCCGACGCCTCCGCCGAGGCCATGGGCCATGTCCGTACCACATTGAACAATGCCGGGGTTCTGTGGCAGATCGCAACCCTGGGCAAGGTTGACCAGGGCGGCGGCGGCACCGTAGCGGCCTACATGGCAGACCGGAACATCGTCACCGTGGACGCAGGCGTACCCGTGCTGAGCATGCATGCGCCTCTGGAGTTGGTCTCCAAGCTGGACTGCTACGAGACCATGCTGGCCTGCAAAGCAATTTACATGGCGTAACCGCCTACAGGGGAGGGTCATTCGGCCCTCCCCTATCGTATTTGGGATTGTTTTGCCGCTTTGCATTTGACATCCGCCGGAAGATGGTGTATAATGCATCCGTAATTTCATACAGACAGTTCGTGACCATCCTGTCTCTAAACAAAACTAGGGATTTTCTGATGGGCGCTTTGCGCTCATTTTTTGTCATGGGCGCGAACTGCGCTCATTTTTCTTTTCTGGAGGTTTCCCCATGAACAAGCGTACCCGTTACCTGGTCCACGCCGCCATCATTGCCGCCCTGTACGCGGTAGTGACCCATCTGCAGAACCTGATCCTTCCCGGCAGCGCCACCTGGATGATCCAGTTGCGGATCTCCGAGGCTCTGTGCGTCCTGGCGTTCTTCACCCCAGCGGCAATCCCCGGTCTGGCCCTGGGCTGCCTGGTGTTCAACATCACCTACGCCGCCGCCCTTCCCCTGGATTTTGTCATTGGCTCCCTTGCCACCCTGCTGGCTGCCCTGGGCATGTGGCTGACCCGGAACTGGCAGATCAAGGGCTATCCCCTATTCGGCATGCTGCTGCCCGCTCTGACCAACGCCATTCTGGTTGGCTGGGAGCTGTCGGTGTACATCGGCGGCGGCTTCTGGATTAACGCTCTGTATGTGGCCATCGGCGAAGCCATCGTGCTGCTGGTTCTTGGCAGCGTGCTGTACTACGCTGTCAAAAAGCGGCATCTGGATCAAAAGCTTTTTGCGTAAACCGTTATTTGAGAGTGGAGTTTGTAGAGTGAAACGTGGAGTTATGGTATCCACTTCGTGGATGGATTTCATCCCGAAGGGATTCCATAGCTCCACTCTCCGCTCTCAACACTCCACTGTCTTAACTTGCTTCTCTTCTTGTCTTTTTGGGCAAACTATGCTATGATACTCTCAGAAGGAAGTGACAATATGATCGATTTTCATCGATTGCAATTATCCCAAAAAGGCAGCTACGAACAAATTCTCTTTTCCTGTCCCCCACGGGGCTGTGAGTATTCTTTTGCCAACCTGTTTCTCTGGGGCCAACAGCAGGCGGCATTTGTCCATGGCTGTGTGGCTTTTTTCTCCCACTTTTACGGCCGCAGCGTCTACCCCTACCCCATCGGCTCCGGGGACAAGCATGCCGTGCTGGAGGAGATCCTAAAAGATGCCCAGGAACGGGGCATCCCCTGCCGTGTCACCAACGTTCTGCCCGAAGACCGGGAGGAGCTGGAAAAATGGTTCCCCGGACAATTTGTATTCCGCAGTGACCGGGACGGATATGACTATGTCTATGTCATCGATGATCTGGCCGACCTGAGAGGTAGAAAATATCAGAAAAAGCGGAACCATTTCAACCGTTTTCAGGCAGAACACCCCAACTACGAAATTCAGCCCATTTCCCCGGACAACATGGCCCAGGCTCAACAGATGGTCCGGGACTGGTATCAAGTCCGCACCCAGGAGGATCCCCACGGGGATTACATGCTGGAGAGCATCGCGATGAAAAGGGCGTTTCAGCATTACCGGAAACTGGGCATGGAGGGCATCGCCCTGCTGGACGGCGGGGATATGCTGGCTGTGACCATGGGCTCCCGGCTGTCGGCTGACACCTTTGATATCCATTTCGAAAAGGCCCGGGAGGATGTGGACGGGGCCTATGCCGCCATCAACTGTGAATTCGCCCGGTATCTGCGATTAAAATACCCCGATATTCAGTACCTGGATCGGGAGGACGATGTGGGCGTGGAGGGGCTGCGGAAAGCAAAGCTATCCTACAATCCTCACCACATGGTGGAAAAACAGTGGGCCTATCTGGCGGAGGACATCCATGGAGATTGACTATCCCGCGCCCAGGCTGGAGCCTCAGCTGCAAAAGCTGTGGCAGCTGGCCTTCGGGGATGAAGAGCGCTTCATCCGGGACTTTTTTTCCCAGGTTTACCGCCCGGAGCGGTGCCGGTGCGTTCTTGTGGACGGTCAGACTGCCGCAGCCCTGTACTGGTTTGACGGAGAATGCCGGGGCCGGAAGCTGGCCTACCTTTACGCCGTGGCCACACATCCCGACTTCCGCTGCCAGGGATTATGCCGGACGCTGATGGCGGACACCCACAGCCTTCTGACAAGACTGGGCTATGACGGTGCGCTGCTCCTCCCCGCGGAAGCATGGCTTCGCCCCATGTATCAGGAAATGGGCTACCGGAACTGCTGCACCGTGTCCCAGGTTTCCTGTACTGCCGGAACTCCCATCCCCATTCGGGCCGTCGAGCCCCGGGAATATGCCCGCCTGCGGCGGAAATACCTGCCAGAGGGGGGCGTCATCCAGGAAGGAAACAACCTGAACCTGCTGGCGCTGATGGCGGACACCTACGCCGGAATGGATTTTGTGCTGGCCGCCGCCCCCGAAGAGGGTCACCTAAAGGGCCTGGAGTTACTGGGAAACGCGGCTGCCGCGCCGGGAATCCTGGCCGCGCTGGGGTATGATACCGGGACCTTCCGCACCCCCGGCAATATGATGCCCTTCGCTATGTTCCGTCCGCTCGGGGAGGCAGTTCCAACCCCAACCTATTTTGGGCTGGCATTTGACTGATTCGTTATTCATCGCTGAAGCGCGCGTGAAAACCCCATCCGGATTTGAACCGCCCCTTGTCAAGTAGACCAGTAAAATAAATAAAGTATGTATGCTGT